>JAULUH010000162.1:0-3975 GCA_032111745.1 Anaerolineae bacterium
GGCCCTGTCTGTGGAGGGCACCATCGCCGTGGGCATGGTGATTCTGCTGATCTCGGGTGGCCTGGATCTTTCCGTAGGCTCCGTATTGGCTTTGGCCGGTGTGGTAGCTGGCCTGGCCCTGACCGCGGGCGTGGCGTCGCCGATATCCATCTTGCTGGGCCTGCTGGCTGCCCTGGGCATAGGCCTGGTTAACGGCCTGCTGATCGCCAAGCTGAAGATCAATCCCTTCATCACGACCCTGGGCACCATGATTACGGTGCGCGGCCTGTTGCTGATCCTGGCAGGGGGGCGGGCGGTACTCAACCTGCCAGATTCCTTCACTGTGATCGGGCAAGGCCGCTTCCTGGGTTTGCAGTTCCCCATCTTCGTGCTCCTGGCCCTGGTCATCGTGTTCGACCTGCTGATGCGCAACTCGCGCTTCTTCCGCCAAAACTACTACATTGGGGGCAACGAGCGAGCTGCCCGTCTCTCCGGCATCAACGTCGATTTTGTGCGGATCTTCGACTACTGCCTGGTCGCGGTGCTGGCCGGCCTGGCGGGCCTCATGTTGACCGCCCGCTTTGGCGCGGCGTCGGTGACCGTGGGTACAGGCATCGAGTTACGGGTGATCACCGCCTGCATCATTGGTGGCGCCAGCCTTAGCGGTGGTGAGGGTTCGGTTCTGGGCGCGTTCCTGGGGGCGCTGTTCATGGCCATGCTGGCCAATGCCCTGAACCTGCTGGGGGTGGACGTGTATTGGCAGAGCTTCATCACGGGGCTGATACTGATCCTGGCCGTGGTGTTTGATGTGCTGAACGAGCGGCGCAAGGTGGGGGTGTGATGCTTTGGAGCACGATTGCGCGAAGGGCCGCGAAGGTCGCGAAGCGCGATGGGCACGAAGACTAGATATTTGCAGCGAGTGAGGGGACAATGAATAGGATTGCTTCCTCGCTGGAGCCTGGCGATGTCTCGCCACTGCGTAGTGATGCAAGATTCTGCGTCTCTACGGCCTGGTTCTGTCGTCCCTGGTGCGGGCCGGTGCGATTGCGCCTGCATTGGGGTTATGCTATACTGCCTTCGGAGAAGATCGCAACGTTCTATCTGGAGGTGACGGTCTGCCATGGCAGTCTTGCAGACTCCTGAAAAGGTATCCGTGCTGTTTGAGGCAGCCAAACGCTTGCAGACCCAGGAGAGACTGGTCTTGGCCAGGTTGCTGTTGGATAGCATCTTGGATGTTGATACCGAGGCCGAAGCTGATTGGTCAGCGATGGGTCTGGCAGCATTCGAAAAGGATTGGGACAATCCCGAGGACGCCATCTACGACAACTGGAGGGACCATTATGGCGTTCCAGCAGGGTGAGGTGGTCCTAATCCCGTTTCCCTATACCGACCTTTCGGCAACCAAGACGCGCCCGGCTGTGGTGGTGAGTAGTAGGGGCGGGGTCTCCCCGCCCACGTTGTCACCCCTCTGACCCTGACTTTGCCCACAACCCGCTAACCTCTGTGAATGATAGGGGAGAGACGCTTCGCTGGCGTTGTGTGCGCCTAAGAGTGTTGGCTGCTGGCGAACGTTGCGTGCGCTACCAACGACGCGTGCCAGACCCGTTCAGCGTGACCGGGTGGGCTGAGGGCGGGGGCATGGCATGGTGCCCTACTACTCCGTGGTCAACAGCGGCCGCAGGTGCTCGATGGCCAGCTGGGCGGCGGTTTCGCCGTCGGGCTTGGGCATGAACTCGCCGCTGACCCAGCCGGCGTAGCCGATTTCGTGAAGGGTATGGAGGATGCTGGCGAAGTCCAGGTGGCCGCTGCCGGGGGGCCAGCGGTTGGAGTCGGCCACGTGGAAGTGGTAGATGCGGTCCCCGCACGCGCGCATGCTGGCCTCGATGTGGGGCTCCTCGATGTTCATGTGGAAGGTGTCCAGCAGGAGGCCGAAGGCGGGGGAGCCGACGCTGTCGATGAGGGCCAGGCCCTCGGCGACGGTGTTGACAAGGGTGGTCTCGTAGCGGTTGATGGGCTCCAGGGCCAGGTGCACGCCGTCCGCCTCGGCCGCGGCGCTGCAGGTGCGCAGGGCGGCGATGAGCCAGTCCATGGCCTGGGTCGGATCGACGCCGGGGCGGACCACGCCGCGCAGGAGGCCGATGATGATGGCCGGGGAGTCCGCGGGGGAGATTGCTTCCTTGCAGGATGCTGCGCGATCGCCGCCGCCGGCTCGCAATGACAGGGGCGACGCGGGGGAGATAACCTCGTCGCCACCGGCTCGCCATGACGGAGGGGACGCGGCTCGCAACCCTGGCCCCGGACGCCAGGGCAGGTGTGGCGGGGAGGAGAGAGCAGCCAGGCGGGCGGCGAGGGGGATGTGGAGGAGGACGCGGTCGATGGCGGCCTGGCGGATGGACGGGTCGGGGTCGGTGAAGGAGAGGCCCTCCTCGCCCCAGGCTTGGCCGGTGCCGATGGCCGGCACGGCCAGGCCGTGGGTGCCGAGGGTATCGATCAGGGCGTCCGCCTCCACCAGCCGCGGGTCGCGGATGGCCAGCTCCACGCCGTCGTAGCCCAGGGCGGCGATGCGCTGGACGTTCTCGGCGAAGTCACCCTTGAAGGCCACGGCACTGAAGCTGGCCTGGTGGGTGGAGAGGACGATGGAAAGCTTCACGGCTAGAACGGGCCCTCCTGGCGAGCGGCGAGGTCGACGGAGAGCTGCACGGCTAGAACGGGCTGCTCTGGCCGATGGCCGGCAGGGCATAGACCGGCTTCCAGCCCTCGGACATGGGCTCGCGCAGGTAGGGCTCGAGCTCGGCCGCGGTGCGCAGGGTGACCTCCTCCACGGGCGGCACAGTGCCGGGCGGGAAGGTGGCCCGGATGTCCTCCACCAGGGTGGTCAGGTAGCGCAGGATGGCGGCCAGGGGGCGCTTGGCCTTCCAGGCCTCGGCGTCGGCGGCGTTGCCCACCACGCCCTCGGGCGTGGCCGCGATCTCGATGGCGAAGTGGCCCTCGCCCTCGGACCAGCGGCTGGGGCGCTGGTAGGGATCCACCGAGGTGTCGAAGTGCCCGGTGGGCAGGTAGGCCTTGCCCTTGGTGTTCACGGCCAGGTCCATCTCCACGATGTCGGGGAAGAGGTAGAGCGCCAGGGAGGTCTCGCACTCCTCAGCATGCACGAAGTTGGAGCCGTACTCGCCACCGCGATCGGTGGTGAAGAAAAACTCGCGCACGGCCCGGTGCCAGTCCAGCACCCGGAAGATGCCCGGCAGCTGGTAGCGCTTGACGAAGGTCTGGATGGTCGACTCCAGCATCCACAGGTGGCCGTGGTTGTTGATCAGGATCTGCTTGCGGAAGCCGTCGTTCCACAGGCCCAGCATGGCGTCGATCAGCATCTCGCGCGCGATCTCCTCACGCACGGGCGAGGTGCCGGCCATGCCATAGTGGTGGTAGGGGTGGGCGCCGAAGTTGAGGGGTGGCAGGGAGAGGGCCACGGGGTAGCCCTTCTGGCCAGTGTAGCGGCGCACGCCCTCGACGATCTGGCTCACGAACAGGGTATCGGTAGCGCTGGGCAGGTGCAGGCCGTGGTTCTCGGTGCAGCCGATGGGCAGGAAGATGATGTCGTTCTGGCGCCGCTCCTCGAGAAGCTGGCGGCGGGTCATCATCTGCATGTAGACGCCCGGGGTGCTCCACTGCACCGGCGGCACCGCGCCCGGGGCCATGCCGTACTCGGCCAGCACAGCGTCGATCGTCGCCTCGTCCGCCTCCCACAGCTCCTTCTTCAGGCGGCCGATATGGTTGTCCTCGAACTGCACGGTGGGGTTCTTGCTGGCGAGCCAGCCGGGGGGCATGGGGGTGTCGCCGTTGGTATGGTGGGTCATGGTTCTGCTCCTCTAGTGGTTTAGGCGGCTCCAATGGGATTCTACGCCGTCATGAACGAAAGGGCATGAATGGCAGGGTGGTTCGGGCGGGGGGGCGGCAGCCCCGCCCCAACCACCCAGCCCATCCTGCCCCGTCTAAGAG
>JAULUH010000163.1:0-11239 GCA_032111745.1 Anaerolineae bacterium
ATTGTCGTGTTGCGCCATCCCAAGAGCGTGAGCGAGGTCAAAGGGGTGATCGAACGGTTGATGGCGCAGGGAGCGGTTTCATGAACGACCAACCCACCCCTCAGCCCGAAGTGACCATGGAAGACCTGATTGCGGCCATCAGCCACCAGATCGAGGTGAGCCATGGCGGCTGGGTTGAGCTGGTGGACTTCGACGGCAAGACGCTGAAGGTGCGCCTGCAGGGCGCCTGCGTTGGTTGCCCCATGTCGCAATACACCCTGGCCATGGGCATCGGCCAGACCGCGAAGCAATACTTCCCAGAGCTGGAGACCATTCAGGCCGTTCCCTAGCATAAAGGAGACACCCATGCCCCTTTCTGGCCTTGAGATCTACAAGCTACTTCCTGCCGGGCAGAAGCCGCCGCATCCGAAGGCGAATTGCAAGGAGTGCGGCTATCCTACCTGCCTGGCCTTTGCCATGAAGCTGGCTGCTAAGCAGGCCGAGCTGTCGGCGTGCCAGTACGTCAGCGCCGAGTCTGCCGCCAGGCTGTCCGACGCGGCCGCGCCGCCGATTCGCCTGATCGCCCTTAGCAGCAATGGGCACAAGCTGGAGGTGGGCAACGAGACAGTGCTGTTCCGCCACGAGAAGACCTTCTACCATGCCCCCGGCCTGTTTGTGCGCGTCGACGACGGCGATGGGGTGGAGGAGATCCAGGTCCTGGCCGCCGCGGTGGATGCCTACGTCGTGGACTATGTGGGTATGGGCCTCAGCCTGGACGGTGTGGCGGTGGGCTACACCTCGGGTAGCCCAGAGACCTATGGCGCGGCGGTCAAGGCCGTGTGTGACAGCACCAAGAAGAAGTTGATCCTGCTGGCCAACGATCCAGATGCGCTGAAGGCGGGGCTGGCTGCGGCGGAGGGCCGTACGCCCCTGCTGTACGCGGCCGACGCCGAGAACTGGCGCCGGGTGGCCCTGGTGGCCAAGAACGCCAAGGCACCGCTGGTGGTGCGGGTCGAGGGCGGCGACCTGGAGGCGTTGGCCGGGCTGACCGAGGAGATCGCCAAGTTTGGCGTCGAGGACCTGGTGCTGGATGCCGGCGTGCGGGGTTTCGGCGAGTCCCTGGCCAGCCTGACGCACATCCGCCGCCTGGCGCTGAAGGAGAATTTTCGTGCCCTGGGCTATCCGGTCATCACCTTTCCCGGCGCGGGCAATAGTGACCCGCTGGCCGAGGTGGCCCTGGCCGGCCAGCAGATCGCCAAATATGCTGGCTTTGTAGTCCTGGATCACTTCACGCCGGCCTCAGCATATGCGTTGTTGGTGCTGCGAGCCAATATCTTCACCGACCCGCAGAAGCCGATCCAGGTCGAGCCTGGAGTCTATCCCATCAACAACCCCGGCCCCGACGCGCCGCTGATGGTGACCACCAACTTCAGCATCACCTACTTCAGCGTGGCCAACGAGGTGGAGAGCAGTGGCCAGCCCGGCTGGCTCCTGGTGGCCGATGCTGAGGGTATGAGCGTGTTGACGGCCTGGGCTGCAGGCAAGTTCGATGCCGAGCGCATCGCCAAGGCGGTCAAGGAATCCGGCGTGCAGGGCAAACTGAGCCACCAGAGCCTGATCATTCCCGGCCATGTAGCCGTGTTGATGGGCGAGCTGGAGGAGGAGCTACCGGGCTGGGCCATCAAGGTCGGCCCGCGCGAGGCCGTGGACCTGCCGGCGTTCTTGAAGTTATAGCATAGGCAACGAGGTGATCCATGGCGGTGACCACGGTATCGGAGAAACAAAACGCAATGGTCAGCCAGCTGGCCAATTATCGGCGAATCGCCAACCTGCCGGATGGCACGCGGGTCTTGTTGCGCCCGATGCTGCCGGCCGATAGGGAGGGCGTGACTGCACTGTTTGCGCAGGTGCCAGCCGAGGATATGCGCTATCTGCGCCAGCGGGTGACAGATCCGGCAGTGATCAGCGCTTGGTTTGACGCCTATGATCTGCAGCGGGTGTTTCCCTTGCTGGCGCTGGTCAACGACAGGGTGGTTGGTGACGCCACCCTGCACATGGGCGAGGGGCCCCACCGGCACCTGGCCCGGATGCGGATCTATGTGGCGCCGGAGTTCCGTGAGCGCGGTGTGGCCCGCATGATGGTGGAAAGCCTGATCGACATCGCGCGCAAGATGGGGCTGCAGCAGGTCCTGGCCGAGGTCACCAGTAACAGGGTGAAGGTAATCAAGCTATTCGAGGCCCTGGGCTTCGCCCGGGAGTTCAAGTATCCCGACTACTTCATGACCTTCGACGGCGAGGTATTCGACGTGGACGTGTTGATTCTGCGCCTGGTGCGCAAGCCCGAGTACTACTAGACCGATGCCCAAGGTTTCGTTTGCGCCTGTCAACCGAGAGGTGGAGGTTGCAGAAGGCTCGCTGATCCTGGAGGCGGCCCACGCCTGCGGCGTGGATGTCAACGTACCCTGTGGGGGCCAGGGCCGCTGTGGGCGCTGTGTGGTCATCATCAAGGACGGCGATGGCGTACCGGCCATCAGGCGACGTTCGGCCATGCGGCTTTCAGCGGCCGACATCGAGGCCGGTTATGCCCTGGCCTGCCAGACTGTGATCACGGGTGATGTCGCCATCACCGTGCCGCCGCAGGAGGAGATCGAGCGGCACCTGGTGACCGAGAAGAAGGCGGTCAGCGTCGAGCCTCCACCGGGCTACAGTGTGGAGGACCAACCGCTGCAGGCCTTTTTCGTAGCGCTCGACCCGCCCAACCTGGGCGACCAGACTGATGATTGGGCCCGGCTGCAGCGCGAGCTGGCGCGCAGTTACGGCGTGGAGGGGCTCACCGCTGATCTGAGTCTGTTACGCCGGCTTGGCGCGACCCTGCGCCAGGCGGATTGGGAAGTGACGGCCATCGTGGAGCTGGATGCCTGGGATCGGCCGGAGGGGCCACCGCGGCTGGTCGACCTGTTGCCGGGCCGCCAGACCGCCGCCCTGCATGCCCTGGCCGTCGACATCGGCACGACCACGGTAAGCCTCTACCTGGTGGACCTGCTTTCGGGCCAGGTGGTGGCGCGTTCGGCCGACTACAATGCCCAGATCAGCCGTGGCGAGGATGTCATCTCGCGCATTATCTATGCCTCGCAGAAGCCCAGAGCGGCGATAGCAGCGGGCAATGGACATGGCGATAGCCCGGATGAGCCTATGGATCGACCCGAAGCGCGGCCGAACCTGGCCCAGATGCAGCATCTGGTGGTGGGCACGATCAACAAGCTGGTCCACCAGGTGTGCCGGCGTCGTGATATAGAGCCAGAGCATATCTACAAGGCCACCATCGCCGGCAATCCCACCATGGTGCACTTGCTTCTGGGCCTGCCTCCGGAGAGCATTCGCCTGGCGCCGTACATCCCGGCCGTCAACCAGGTGTCGAGCCTGCCAGCTGGCGCGCGGGAGCTGGGCCTGGCGATCAACCCGCGGGCAACCGTGGATTGCCTGCCAGGCGTAGCCAGCTATGTGGGCGCCGACATCAGTGCGGGGGTCCTCAGTACCGGGCTGCATCGCACCGAGGCCTTGAATCTGTTTATCGACGTGGGCACCAACGGCGAGATGGTCCTTGGGAACGCCGACTGGCTGATCACCTGTGCGTGCTCAGCGGGGCCGGCATTCGAAGGGGCGGGCGTGCAACACGGCATGCGGGCTACGGCCGGGGCCATCGAGGAAGTCTGGATCAATGCCGAGACCAGGCTGCCTACCTATCGCACCATTGGCAATCTCCCGGCTAAGGGCCTATGTGGCTCTGGCCTGATCTCTCTTTTAGCTGAGATGTTCATCACCGGCGTGGTGGATAGGAGCGGCAACCTGGACCTGCAGTCAGGCCATCCCCGCATCCGCCAGGGCGAGCACGGCGAGGAGTACGTAGTGGCATGGGGTGGCGAGACGGCCAGCGGCCAGGATATCGCCATCACCAAGGTGGATATCGACAACCTGTTGCGGGCCAAGGCGGCCATCTACGCCGGCTTCAGCAGCCTGGCCCGGGCCGTGGGCGTGCAGTTGGAGATGGTCGAGGAGTTATTGATCGGCGGCTCCTTTGGCCAGCACGTGAATGTGGAAAAGGCCGTGGAAATCGGCCTCTTGCCGGACCTACCGCAGGACTCCCCGGACGCTGCGGGCGAGGCCGCACGCTGGGGGCGGTTTCGATACCTGGGCAACACATCACTGCGTGGGGCCTACTATACGCTGGTGAGCCGCGGGATGCGCGCTGAGGTGCGCGACATCGCCGGCAAGATGACCTACCTGGAGCTCTCGGCCGACAACACATTCTACGACCAGTTCACGTCAGCCATGTTCCTGCCGCACACCGACATCGAGCTATTCCCCACGGTGAAGGCGGTCTTGGCGGATGGCGAAGCGACAAGGAGAGTATCTTGACGACGACTATCGCATTGGCCGGTAAGGGTGGCACGGGCAAGACCACGGTGGCCGCACTGCTGGTGGATATCCTGGTACAGCGAGGTGCCTACCCCATCCTGGCCATCGACGCCGATCCCAGCAGCAATCTCAACCTGGCTTTGGGCGTGCCGCTGACTAAGACCGTGGGTGACATCCGTGAGGACCTGCTGGCCGACGTGCAGCGCACCCAGATGGCGCTGGGTGTGGCGCAGCGGGACGTGCTCAACGTCGAGATTCGCAAGTCGGTAGAGGAGGGCGACGACTTCGACCTGTTGGCGATGGGCCGGCCAGAGGGTCCGGGGTGCTATTGCCCGGTCAACCATTCCCTGCGGCAGATCGTGGACGTGATGAGCGAGGGCTACGCCTACGTGATCATGGACAACGAGGCTGGTATGGAGCACCTGAGCAGGCGCACGACCCGGGACGTGGACTGGCTGTTGCTGGTCAGTGATCCCACGGTGCGCGGGGTGACGGCGATTGGCCACATGCTCAGGATGGCCGATGACCTGGGCATCAATGTCAAGCAAAAGGGTATCGTGCTCAACCGGGTGCCACCATCGGGAAACGGCACGGCAGCCATACCGCCGGCCATTGAGACCATGCTGGCGGCGTACGACGCGCCGCTGGTAGGCGTCATCCCGGTGGATCCGTTGGTCAACCAGTACGACGCCGAGGGCAAAGCTCTGGCGCACCTGCCGGCAGAGAGTACCGCGCGGCAAGGCGTGGCGGAAATAGCGGACAGGATACTGTTTGGTGTCAGACCATGATGACTTACAAGGGATATGTCGGTAGAGTCGATCATGACGACGATGCAGGCATCTTTCACGGCGCTGTAGTCAATCTCCGCGATGTGATTACCTTTCAGGGTACAACGGTTGAAGAACTCTGCCAGGCGTTTCGGGACTCTGTTGACGATTATCTGGAATTCTGTGCTGGACGCGGCGAGGAAGCCGAGCAGCGCTTCTCCGGGAACTTGGAGACGGCTGCTTCTTCAGAATGACTGAAGTTATCATGACACACCCACTGGTCGTTCAATTGCGTTTCGCGCGCAGCGAGTTCATGCGGTGTCTGGAGGGCGTGTCCGATGAGGACGCGCGCCAGCGCCTGTTGCCGATGAACTGCATCTCGTGGATGATCGGCCACCTGGCCAACCAGGAGAACAGCTATTGGGTATTCCTGGCTCAGGGTAAGCGGCTGCACCCTGAGTTGAGAGAGCTGGTCGGCTTTGGCAGGCCCGCCAGTACGCCGCCGCTGGCAGAGATGTGGCGGACGTGGCGCGAGGTTACGGCAGCAGCGGACGAGTACCTGGACACGTTGGTGCCTGACATTTTGCTGACTCACTTCGAATGGCAAGGTAAGCCGTTGGAAGAGAACGTGGGCACGCTCTTGCAGCGCAACATGTATCACTACTGGTTTCACACTGGCGAAGCTCACGCCGTGCGGCAGATGCTCGGCCATGGCGACCTGCCGCAGTTTGTCGGCGATTTTGGCGAGGCGGTCTATCGATGACAGCTGAGATCCATATCGATTCCCTGCTGCCGCCGGAGATGGCGCAGCGGGCCGAGTATGTCGGCGTACGCAAGGCCGAGGCGGCGTTGTTGGAGCTCTTTGTGCTGGCCGTGCTGGCCGGCGCCTTCATCGCCCTAGGCGCGGTCTTTGCCACCACGGTGGCAGCTGGCACGGCTGGCACCGTGCCCTACGGCATCACGCGCATGCTGGTGGGCCTGGTTTTCTGCCTGGGGCTGATCCTGGTGATCGTCGGCGGCGCCGAACTGTTCACCGGCAATACTTTGATCGTCATGGCCTGGGCTGGTGGCAAGGTGAAGACGGTAGCCCTGTTGCGCAACTGGACCATCGTCTACGTGGGCAACTTCGTGGGCTCCGTCGCTACTGCCCTGATGGTATTCACCAGTGGGCAGTATACCTTTGGCGGCGGCGCAGTAGGCACGGCGGCGTTGGGGATCGCCAACGGCAAGGTACAGCTGGGGTTCATGCAGGCCATCGTCCTGGGCATCCTCTGCAATGCCCTGGTGTGCCTGGCGGTGTGGCTGACCTTCAGCGCGCGCACGACCATGGACAAGATCATGGCGATCATCTTCCCGATCAGCGCGTTTGTGGCGGCTGGCTTCGAGCACAGCGTTGCCAACATGTACTTCGTGCCGATTGGGCTCTTCATCAAGCAGTTCGACCCAGCTTTTGCTGCGAAGGCCGCTGCAGCGGCCAACTGGGATCTGGCTGGCCTGACCTGGCCGGCGTTCCTCATCAACAATCTGCTGCCCGTAACCATTGGCAACATCATCGGCGGCGCCGTGCTGGTGGCGGCCGTGTACTGGCTGGTCTACCTGCGCAGCAAGGAAAAGACAGGTGTGTGAGCCATGAAAGCATACGTTCTGGTGAACATCCACCCAGGCAGTATCGAGGAGGTCGTGCGCAACATGCGACGGCTGCCGGAAGTGGTGGAGGCCAATTCCACCTTCGGTCCCTACGATGCGGTTGCCGTCATCCAGGCCGACACGATTAGCCAGCTCGGCCGGCTGGTGAACGTGAGAATCCAGCCCATCCCCGGGATCGTAGAGACCCTGACCTGCCTGGTCAGCGAAGAATAGGAGAAATCTCGATGCCCATCAACATCATTGGCGAAAACATCCACATCATCTCCCCCAGGGTCAAGGAGGCGCTGGCTGCCCGTGACGCTGCGTTTTTCCAGGAGCTGGCTACGAAGCAGGTGGAGCATGGCGCGATGGCGCTGGACCTGAACGTCGGCCCCCAGAAAAAGTTCGGCCACGAGATCCTACCGTGGCTGGTGGAGACCGTGCAGAGCGTAGTCGACGTGCCGCTAAGCCTAGACACCACCAACCTGGCTGCCATCGAGGCGGCGCTGGAGGTGGCCCAGGTGCCGTGCATCGTCAACTCTACCTCGGCCGAGGAGGAGCGGCTGGCCATGGTGCCACCGGTGGCCAGGAAGTTCGGCGCCAAGCTGATTGCCCTGACCATGAGCGTTGGTGGCATTCCGGTGGGCGCGGACGAGCGGGTGAACATCGCCCTGGAGCAGCTGATCCCGCGGGCTATCGAGCTGGATATGCCGATGGAGGACCTGATTATCGACCCGCTGGTGTTGACGGTCAGCGGCTGCCAGCAGTACGTGCCCGAATGCGTCGAGGCGGTGCGCATGCTTAAGTTTGCTGGCGACCCGCCGCCGATGGTCAACGTCGGCTTGAGCAACGTCTCCAACCAGGTGCCGGCGCCGATGCGACCGCTGATCAACAACACCTACCTGATCATGTTGATGGCCGCAGGTGCCGATTATGCCATTGCCAATCCGTTGGACGAACAACTCTGGCAATTCCTACGTTTCGTGGACGGGCGGGATACCAGCACGGGCGTGGGGCGCCTGCTGGTGACGCTTAACGACAAGACCGCGGCCATGGACAAACTGACGGCCGAGGATGTGGACTGGAGCGATCCCGAGCAGGTGGCCATTTTCAAGACGGCCCAGGTGTTGTACAACGACGTCATCTACACAGATTCCTATCTGGAGGTATAAGCTCATGCCGCTCTTTTCGCCTCCCCGCTACCAGGCGCCGTTCAAGCCTGTGCGCAAGGATGTAGACGAAACGATCTGGGTTGAGGCCTTCACGGCGTTTGAGCGAACCGTGAAGGGGGCGCTGTTTGGCTGCCGCATGTGCGGCAACTGCATCCTGCAGGAGACGGCCTTCGTGTGTCCCATGACGTGTCCCAAGGGCCTGCGCAACGGTCTGTGCGGCGGTGCGTCGCCGGAGCACTGCGAGGTCGATCCCACGCGGCCCTGCACGTGGTACCTGATCTACGACCGGGCCGAGCGATTGGGCCGGCTGGACAAGCTGCTGGAGATCAACGCGCCGATCGACGGCGCGCAGGCGGGCCGGGAAACGTGGCTGGACGTGGTGCGCCAGTGGCGGGAGCGCGAGCAGGGGCCCCATCCGATGGACTACTTCAAGGATCGCGGGAAGTTCAGCCGCGAGTGGGATGCCTTGTTCTACGCCGTGCGCCAGCCTGAGTGGTGGCAAGGGGATGCCGAGTATCATCCGCCCGCTTACACCGAGCCGGTCTCGCTGTTGGAGGCCAACCTGCGTACCGGTGTCTTCACCACCACGGCCGAGATCGCGCCGCCCCTGGACGCCTCGTGCGCGCCCATCAACAGCAAGTCCGGCCTGCTGAACGGCTACGTCACGGCGGCCAACTTCACCGACAACGCCTCGGCGACCTGCCGCATGAGCAGCCTGGCCTCCAGCAAGATCTGCCTGGACACCGGGCTGGAGCCGGTGATGCAGCTGCAGGCGCGGGACCGCAGCCGGGTAGTCATCGAGTCGGACGCCATGGGCGCGGCGGGGCTGGGCATCCGCAACATCCTGTGCCTCAGTGGCGACCATCATAGCGTCGGGCCGTCGCCCATGGCCAAGCCCGACCAGTTCGACATCGACGCCATCGAGATGCTGTGGATGCTGCGGCGCATGCGGGACGAGGGCGTGTACCTCGATGGCCGGAAACTCAAGCAGCGGCCCCAGTTCTTCCTGGGCGCGGCGGCCTCCCCCTTTGGGGCGCCGCCAAAGTACGAGGCCATCCGGTTGCACAAGAAGGTGAACGCCGGGGCGCAGTTCATCCAGACCCAGCCGATCTTCGACCACGGCCGCTTCACCGAGTGGCTGGAGGCCGCGGACCAGCGCGACCTGCTGGACAAGGTCCATGTCCTGGCCGGCATCATCCCGCTCAAGAGCGCCCGGGCCGCCCACTTCATGGCGGAGGAGGTGCCTGGAGTGTACGTGCCGCCTGAGATCGTCCAGCGCATGGATGCGGCGGGCGAGGACAAGAAGGCGCAGGAGGAGACCGGCGTCGCCATTGCCCTGGAGATCATCGAGAAGCTCAAGAAAACCCCGGGAATCAGCGGTATGCACATCATGGCGGTGCACTGGGAGTCCATCGTGCCGCGGCTGGTGACCGAGTCGGGCGTGCCCAGGCCGGTCTACACGGAGTGGTCGCAGGTCGTGCAGCCGGAAGTTGTGGCTGATTGAGAGGAACTGCAGGGAGCAACCACAGAGAGCAGTCGCAAAGGCGCAGAGAGCGCAAAGTCGATTCCTGGACCAGAGGAGTCCAGAGGCGAACCGCAGAGAGCGTCGAAGAGCAGGAGGTTCTGCGCAATTCGCGACAGATTTGAGAGAGCCATGAACAAGATAGCAATTACCGGCAAGGGTGGCGTGGGCAAGACGACACTGTCGTCCTTGCTGGCCTATCTGTATCGAGAGGCGGGATATAGTGTCCTGGCGGTGGACGGGGACCCGGCCTCGGGGCTGGGGAATGCCCTGGGCTTTCCACCGGAGCTGATGGCGACGGTGCAGCCGATCAGCGAGATGGGCGACCTGATCTACGAGCGTACGGGCGCGCAGCCGGGCACCATTGGCGGGTTCTTCAAGCTCAATCCGCAGGTGGACGACATTCCGGAGCGTTTCAGCGGCGTCTATCGGGACATCCGGCTGTTGCGCCTGGGGGCGGTCAAGCTGGGGGGCAGCGGCTGCCTGTGCCCGGAGAACGCCCTGCTCAAGGCACTGACCACCCACCTGTTCATGCGCCGGGACGAGGTGCTGATCCTGGACATGGAGGCCGGGGTGGAGCACCTGGGCCGGGCCACGGCGGGCGCGGTGGACGCCATGATCATCGTGGTGGAGCCGGGGCGGCGCAGCGTAGGGGTGATGGAGGAGATTCGCCGCCTGGCAGGTGACATCGGGCTGAAGCGGCTGTACCTGGTGGGCAACAAGGTGCGCGGCGACGCAGACGAGACGTTCATTCGCCAGGTTGCCGGCGACCTGCCGGTCCTGGGCTATTTGCCCTACGACCCGCAGGTGATCGAGGCCGACCTGAGCGGCCAGGCGGTGTATGATGTGGCGCCGGAGACGGTGGCGGCGGCGAGGGGGATTTGGGAAAGGTTACGAAGATCGTAAGGAGCGGCGACAGCCGTTGACCCCTTGGGGGCGTCATGCTACAATTGTCTCAGCGCGGCCAGCGGAGTGCTGAGTTCCCAGTCTTCAGTGTTGGAGCTTGTGCTGCGCGGGAGTACGCCTCGTGCCCATCATCTCGATGTTCTACGGCATCGTGATCCGAATGTACTTCTTCGACGACAGGCAGCATCACGTCGCCCATCTGCATGCCGAGTATGCCGGTCACAGAGCGGTTTTCAGTATCCCGGACGGGACCCTTCTTGCGGGTGCGCTGCCGCCTGGCAAAGCTAAACTAGTGCTGGCATGGATCGAGATTCATCACGAGGAGTTGCTGGCCAATTGGGACTTGGCAGTCAACGGCGAGGAGTTGTTCAGAGTCGAGCCGTTAAAGTAGGAGCAAGCGATGAACCCTTATGTGAGTAGTGTTCGCCCGCTCGAAGACTATCGCCTCGAAGTGCTATTTGAGAATGGTGAGCGCCGGATATTCGACGCCAGGCCATACCTGTATCGCGGTGTCTTCATGCGGCTCCAGAATCGCGCGCTCTTCGAGGCGGCAACAGTAGTTGCTGGCTCAGTAGAATGGCCTGGGGGCTTGGATCTGAGCTACGACACGTTGTATGTGGAGAGCCGGTCAATTGCGGAAACGGCCGCTACCGAGCCAGCGCACGCTTGATTACCCGGACTTGCGTGGTCCATCCGGCGCGACTCGTCGCCAATTGGCGTTTTCTCCGGCCGATGGGGGGCCTGCCAGCGCTATGGCGGCAAGTATTCGCCGGAGTATCTCGCATTGCGACCACAGACTGAGAGGTACGGGAAACCATCAGCGAGCTAATCTATGCTTCTGCCACTACGCT
>JAULUH010000164.1:0-1314 GCA_032111745.1 Anaerolineae bacterium
GCCCGCATACCAGCGGCAGGGGATTGGCGGGGCGTTGATCCAAGAGGGACTGTCCCGGCTGAAAGAGCTTGGTGCCCGGGGATGCTGCCTGGTGGGGCATCCAGAGTACTACGGGCGTTTCGGTTTCCAGAACCCTCGGGGACTTGCCCACCAGGGAGTTCCGGAAGAGGCCTTCTTTGTCATGTCATTCGATGGACACATCCCCCAGGGCAGCGTCGAATTCCACGAAGGCTTCAAAGCGGCTGGCTGACCACAGGAACGGCCTAGGGCGCAGTCTCGGCGGTGGGCAGAACTGGCAGCCCGCTAACCTTGGGCTGGGCCTGATTCCCGGCACGATCCTGGAAATTACTTCCGTGTGACCGCGCTTGCGGTTCCGGTCGTACCATAGTACACTCCCCATACACGTTACGCGAACTTGTGGCACGGGCCACATCTATAGCATAAGGCTCTCATCCGTTTCGCTGCCTGAAGGCAGGTGATCCGAGGAAGAGAGCCTCTTTGTCTGTGGGGTGTTGAGCTGCCGGCTCTGCCATCCATGCTGGGCCCACAAGCTCAGGACGTGAGGTGTGAGTGGAGAACAAGGAACAGGGAGAATCCCGGCCCCAGGCAGAGTCGACTCCGCTGCCTGAAAGCTCAAGCCGTCTTGACGTGGCCGAACACCGCATCCGAGAACTTGAGCGCAGCCTTGGCCGGAGCGAGGAGCGCTTCGCCGCCCTCTTTCGGGAATCGTCGATCTGCAAGTTGCTGGCCGATCCTGCGGGCAACTTCACCGACGCTAATCCGGCCGCGCTGCGGGTGCTGGGCATCCCCAACCTCGACACCGTGCGCCGCTTCAACCTCTTCCAGGACGAGCAATGGACGGCCGAGGCCCGGGCCCAGCTTCGCCAGGGCAGCATTACCGGCGTCCAGACGGTCATCGATTTCGACGAGATCAGGCGCCGGGGCCTGATGGAGTCCACCCGGTCCGGCAAGATCCTGGTCGACTGGGTGGTGGCTCCCCTTGGCGAATCCGGCTATCTCGTCCAGCTCCAGGATGTGACTGCAAAGGTCCACCTCGAGCAGGAGGCCGCCGCTCGCGCCCGGCTCTTCCGTGAAACCTTCGCCGTCATACCTTACCCCACTCTCATGTGGAAGCGGCGGGACGACGGCCGGCTAGTTCTGGAGCTCTTCAACAAAGCGGCGGTGGCGATCTCCCAGGGCCGGCTGATTGACTTCCTCGGCGCGACCATCGACGAGTTCTACGAGCACAATCCGAGCTTTCCGGAACGGGTCAAGCAAACCCTCGAGACCGGCGAGACCCTGCGTGCCTAGATG
>JAULUH010000164.1:1324-3101 GCA_032111745.1 Anaerolineae bacterium
CACCTCCGCCCGGGTCGATGAAGACCGGGTGCTGGATTCTATGCTGGACATCTCCAACCTGAAGCAGGCCGAGGAGGCGCGGCGCCGAAGCGAGGAGAACTACCGCCGCATTGTCCAGACCGCCCACGAGGGGATCCTCGTCGTCGACAATGCCGCACGCATCACCTACCTCAATGCCCGTATGGCCGCCATGTTGGCCTCTGCGGAGGAAGAGCTGCTCGGCAGCAGTATCTATCAGGTCGTGCGGCCGGAGGCGGCAGCCGAGCTCTCCGCCGCCCTGGAATGCGCGGACAATCCCGGTGGCCGCACCGTCGAGCTGGAGTTCCTCCTGCCAGACGAGGCCTCCCTGTGGGCCTTGCTCAGCATCACGCCCATTGTCGACGAGCCGGACACCCCTGCCGGCAACCTCCTCATGGTGACCGACATCACCGATCGCATCCAGATGGAGCGGGCGCTGCGCAGCTCCTTGCAGGAGAAAGAGCTGCTGCTGCGCGAGATCCATCACCGGGTCAAGAACAACCTCGCCATCGTCTCCAGCCTGCTGGACCTGCAGGCCATGACAGTCGGCGATGCCCAGCTGAGCAAGCGGCTACGTGAGGGCCAGAGCCGCATCCTTTCCGTGGCGAGCCTGCACGAGATCCTCTACCAGTCCGTCGATCTCGGTACCGTCGCCATGGACCACTACCTGCAGCTCCTGGGTGAACAGATCGCGGAGACCATGGGCCAGCCCAAGGGCCTGACCCAATACCGCGTTGCCAGTGCCGCGCTGCCCATCGAGAAGGCCGTTCACTGGGGCCTGATCGTGAACGAATTACTGACCAATGTCTACAAGCATGCCTTCGGTCCAGAGGATCGTGACCGCCAGATCACCCTCGCCCTTCACGTCGCCGGCGATGGCTATCACCTGGAGGTCGCGGATAACGGACGCGGCATGCCCGCCGGTTTCGACCCCCAGCAGTCCACCTCGCTGGGCACACAGATCGTCCTCATGCTGGCCGAGCAGCTGGGCGGCAGGGTCGACTGGACCTCCCCGGCGGGTTCGGGTACCCGGGCCATTGTCCATCTTCCCGCTCAGGAGCCAGCGGCATGATAGCCCACCTCCTGGCAGTCGACGACGCAGCTTTTCGCATCTTCCTCCCCATCTTCCTTGCCTCGTAGGTATTGTAGGTCTGCCGGGGGTTGGCGGCCATAAAGCAACGATAAGGTATTCATTAACGGGGATTAAAGACCAGCGGGGGGATACCGTGTTACAGTGACACTGGCTCTTGAAGTGCCTTCGGTCCCATACCCGACCCGGGTGACAGTAACCATGGGACATGTGAGCACCAAACCGGTAGGAAACAAGGAGACAAATAGACATGCAACTCAACACACTGAACGACCTGCTTGAGCACGAGCTCAAGGACCTGTACTCGGCTGAGAAGCAAATCCTCGACGCGCTGCCCAAGATGGCGCGTGCGGCGAGTACCCCCGAGCTGAGGGATGCCTTCGTCGAACACCTGGGGGTCACGCAGAATCAACTCACCCGCCTCCAGAGCGTGATGAGCGAGCTTGGCATCAACCCTGGCAGCACCAAGTGCGAGGGAATGGAGGGGTTGATCAGCGAAGGTCAGGAGATCATCAAGAACGGCGGCAACGCCAAGGTAGTCGATGCGGCCCTCATCGGTGCGGCCCAGCGCGTAGAGCACTACGAGATAGTTGGCTACGGCACCGCCCGCACCATCGCCAGGGAGCTTGGCCACTCCAACATCGCCAAGGCCTTGCAGACGACGCTGGA
>JAULUH010000165.1:0-2896 GCA_032111745.1 Anaerolineae bacterium
ACGGCGACCAGTGGCGTGCCATCACGGCCAGGGATGGCCTGGTCTCCGACGACCTGACGGCCCTCGCGCTGCGGCCCGACGGCGTGATCGCCGTGGGCAGCCGCCAGGGCATCGGGATCTACCAGGACGGCCAATGGCGCGCCCTGCGCGCCGGACCGACTTTGAGCCCGGTGACGGGTGCCGCCGTGACCCCGGACGGCGTGGCCTGGTTCGCCTTTGGCGACGATGCCTGGCAGGCGGCCGGCGGCGGGCTGGCTGCCACAGCCAGTCAGGCGCCTGTTGGCGATGGCAGCCAGTGGCGCTATGCCACCAGCCGCGACGGCCTGCCTGTGTCCGACAACGTGCGCGCGCTGGAGGTGGCGCCCGACGGCAGCCTGTGGGTGGGTGGCGGCTGCGGCCTGGGCCGGCTGCAGGAGGACCAATGGGAGGCCATGGCCACCTGCGAGGAGGTCGATGGCAGCATCCAGCACCTGGCCTTTGCCCCCGACGGCGCGGTCTGGTTCACCACCGAGTGGAGCGTCTTTCGCATAGCGGACGAGGAGCTGATCCAATACGAGCAGCAGCTTCCCCTGGCACTGGCCGTGGCTGCGGACGGCACGGCATGGGTCAGCCACAACCCGGTGCTGGGCACAGGCTGGATCAGCACCTTTCCCCCTCAGGGGGCAGCCAGCGACGGCCAGCCCTCGCGTCCTATCTCCGACACCCTGGGGCTGGGCCCGGTCACCAGCCTGGCTGCCACGGCAGATGGTGGGGTGTGGGCCGGCAGCGGGCCGGGCGTGGCGCGGCTGGCGGGACCTGGCGAGCCGCGCCTCTATACCGCGGCTGACGGCTTGCCGGGGGATGGGGTGATCGACCTGGCCGTAGCAGCGGATGGCACGTTGTGGGCCGCCAGCCGGAGCGCGGTGGCGCGGTTTGATGGGGAAATGTGGTCGTCCTACGAGCTGGACGTCCCCGACGCGCAGATCCAGGCCATCGCGCCGGGCGCCGGCACGGTCTGGCTGGCGGCCAATCGCGGCGTGTATTCTCTGTCCGTGCCCTAGGCGCTACATCAGCCCAAGTTGCAGCCGGACCGCCTGCTCCACCCTGCGCATGTCATCATGGCTCAACACCCCGGCCTGGTTGACCAACCGCTGCTTGCTCACGGTCGTCAGCTGATCTGCCGTCGCCTTGCTCAGCCTGCCATTCAAGGTTACCACCGCTTCACTCGGATACACGCGCTCCACCGTGGAGGTCAATGGAACCACCTGCACCCGGTTCAGGTGTCTGTTCGACGCGTCATTGCTGACGATGACCGCCGGTCGCTGCTTCCTGATCTCCCCTCCGATCGACGGCTCGAAATTCACCCACCATACCTCACCGCGTCTCATCGGTCACGTCTCCCACTGTACCCTCTGCCCATGCCAGTGCTTCCGCTTCGCGCTCCTCGTCCTCGGCCATCTGCGCATAAGCCGCCTCCAGGTCAGGAAACAGGACGTGCGGGCGGACCAGTTCCTCAATGAAACGGCTGATGCGGCGTGGCCCGATAACAGTGTGCAACCCCTCATACACCTGCTCGTCGATAGTAATGGTCAGCTTTTTCTGCATAGGTCGCCTCCTGCGTTAACTATACGTATGTTACACGTATTATTGCACCGAGAGGGAGATTCGTCAACCCAGCCTCGGGTCTTCTCCGGTCTTCTCAGCCGGCGTTGACACGGTTCAACTATCGTTGCATAATGATTGCGACGGTAAGTGCCCATACCGGGCAAGTGGGAACATGGGGTTGGTATCATGAAATCACGATTACCAACGCTGCACGAGATCGACGAATTGTTAGCCTTTCTGCCGCGGCTGTATGCCGAAGGGTTTTCCCCGGTCAGGCGCTGGCATGGAGGAACCGCGCGGCCGGACGGTGTCATTATGATGCCCTGGCCCGAATATGATGAGGTGGTCGAGGCGTTCTACGGGAGCGCTGCAAGGGATTGCTGGCTTGACTACGGCTACAATCCTACTGTGGCCCAGGCCATGCTGCAGGACCAGGTCCTGGTGGCCGCTGCTTCCCTGGACCAGATCAAGACCATGCTGACCTACTGTGTACGGGGCGAGCGCTTCTGTGACGGGCATTGGGAGGCCATGATCGAGCTGGGCCACATCCGGCGGCTGCTGGAGCGCCTGCGCGAGCTGCGAGGAACGGCAGTCTGAGCACACCACCGCGCATGAAGTCCTGGCCGGTGGCAGGGCGCCGAAAAAACGGTGTAGACGGTAGCTGCGATTAGTGTTATAATTGTATCCTAGTCGGCTGTCAGGTCTTCTGGCTCCCCTCTCTCGGTTTTTACCCCACAAGGAGGCACAACATGGACGTATTTCAGGGCCAGGCGAGGCCGGGAGCTTCGCTATGGCGCATCGTGATGGTTGCTCTGGTGATCAGCCTGCTGGTTGTCTCAACCGCCTTTGCCGCTCACGTTGGGGGTGGCGTAGATGTCAAGGTGACCAATGACAACAACAACGTCGACGGCGGGACGCCCAACCCGGGCTTCGACGCGCAAAACCGCCAGTCCAATGAAGCCACCGTGGCCATCAGCCCGGCCAATCCATCCATCGTCGCCACCGGCGCCAACGACTACCGCATGGTGACGGTGTTCGGCGATTCCTGGCTGGGGCTCTACGTCTCCAACGATGGCGGGGTCACCTGGTTCAATACCATGGTGCCCGGCTTCGGGTCGGACACCTCAGCTGCCGGCCTGGCATCGCCCCTGCTGGGGCTGGATGGCTCCGGCGACCCGGTGGTGCGCTTCGACGCCGCGGGCAACCTGTATGTGGCCGGCATCGCCTTCAACCGTAACTTCGACCAGCCTGACCGCCCGGTGGACAACGTGGTCTACGTGGCGAAATACGCCTATACCCCGGGCACGCAGGG
>JAULUH010000166.1:0-52263 GCA_032111745.1 Anaerolineae bacterium
CGCCAGTGTGGAGAAAAAGAAAGGCGGTGTGGCCGGCAAAGCGCTCGAGGTCGACGTCAGGAGTGTGGTATGTCTGCCACCAGGACCAGACCAGGAGAGGGAAGACGGGCTGATCGACGATGAGCTGGGTGGCATAGTGATAGGTGCCAGGCGCATCGTCCGGCGCTACAACGCCAAAGGCCTGGAGAGTCTGCAGGAAGGCCGTGGCTGCGGCTATGGTCTCGGCCTGGTGGCCGTATTGGGCGCCGGCGCGACGCTCGACGGTTTCGGCGGTGAAGCCGTGACCGGGCGCATGAGGGCCGGCAATCGCACGGGCCACGGTCTGGGCGAGGGGGTCCTGGGCGATGAGGTGCGCCAGGTAGGTGGGGGCTAGGGTGCTGGGAGGGTAGGCGCGGCTATAGACGGGCCACAGGTTGCCGGCCGCAGGGCCTTGGGTCTCGCTAGGGCTGGCGCGGTACATGAAGTTGTGCAGGATGGCGGCTACGGCCTGGCGCCGGGCATCAACGGTGGCCGAATCGCCGGGCAAGGAGTCAGCCAACTGGTCGACAGCCTGGCCGGGCCGCCAGGTGGCGAGCACGTGTTGGATCCAGGCAGGATTGAGGGTAGAGCTTAGGCAAATCGTCATGGCCCCGGCACCTCCACGCCGGGTCACGGAAGGAATCGGTGGTACCATGATACCGCAATTGGTGGGGTTTGCACAAGGTGGAGTTGTGGCACGACAGGGCGGGTGAGTGGTGCTTGCAGGGTGGTAGCTAATTTGGTACAATGGACGGTGGCCGGGTCATTGGAGACTTTTCCGTGATCGCTCAGGTGACCGGCAATTCGAAAAGTGCAGGTCACCATGGTCTGGTGATTTGCAGCTTTCCCCCAGTCGTTGCGACCGGGATCGATCACAAGTGGGCGCGATGGCACGTGTAGCAAGCGGAGTGACATTGTGACTACGGTCGGGATCATCGCCAATCCTGCCGCCGGCAAAGATATCCGCCGGTTGGTGGCGCACGCCTCGGTTTTCGACAACAACGAGAAGGTGAATATCGTGCGGCGGGTGTTGCTGGGGCTGGAGGCGACGGGAGTCGAGCGCGTGCTGTTGATGCCCGATTACTTCAAGATTGGCGCGAAAGCCGTACACGGCCTACAGCTGTCGTTGCAAACCAGCTTTGTGGGCATAGTGGCAGAGCACAGTGAGCGAGACTCGGTGGAAGCTGCGCGAGACATGGCCAGAGCGGGCGCGACGTGCATTGTCACGCTGGGTGGCGACGGCACGAACCGCGCAGTGGCCAAGGGCTGCGGGAACGTACCCCTGGTACCGATCTCCACGGGAACGAACAACGTGTTTCCCACGATGGTCGAGGGCACGGTGGCAGGCCTGGCGGCTGGCTTCGTTGCGCAGGGAACTGTGGCCGGCAGCGATGTGGTGCGCCAGACCCTGCGACTGGAGATATGGCGCGAGGAGGAGCTGGTCGACATCGCCCTGATCGACGCAGTGGTGTATGATGGGCATTTCACCGGCGCGCGGGCAATCTGGCAGGCTGACGGCCTGCGGCAAATCGTGTTAACACGCGCGGAGCCCCATAGCATCGGCCTGTCAGCGATCGGCGGCACATTGGCTGGGCCTGATCTGGATCCTGATCAGGGCCTAGCGATCGACATCGGGCCTGGTGCTCTGCAGGTGCTGGCGCCCATTGCGCCGGGCCTGATTCGCTGGGTAGGGGTCAGATCCTATCGCCGACTGGCACCGGGCGAGAGTGTGGCCGTGCAGGCCGCGCCAACAGTTCTGGCCCTGGACGGAGAGCGCACCATGGTGCTGGGGCAACCCGAGACGGTACGGATCCGGCTGAGTGCGGATGGGCCCCGGGTGGTCGACATCCGGGTGGCGATGCAACGGGCAGCCGCACAGGGGTTGCTGGTGCAACGTACGGCGGCCACCGGCTAATGCTCCGATCAGATGGGAGGTGACCATGGTGAGAGGTTGAGGATCGATTCTGCACGAGTCGCTTCATACCCTGGCAGCGCAGAAGGAGGCTAAACGATGGATCTGAGCAAGAAACAGTTGCTAGGCATGTATCGCCAGATGTGGACTATCCGCATGTTCGAGGATGCCCTGGCAGGCGCATATATGGAAGGCAAGACTCCGGCCTTTGACATCGGGTCGGGCCCGGTGCCGGGCGAGATGCACCTGGCGGCCGGGCAGGAGCCGGTGGCAGTGGGAACGTGCGCGCATCTACGCAAGGAGGATACGGTTGTGGGCACCCATCGCCCGCATCATTTCGCCATCGCCAAGGGGGTGGACCTGAAGAAGATGGCGGCCGAGATCTTCGGCAAGGAGACCGGGTTGGGTAAGGGCAAGGGCGGCCACATGCACCTATTCGACGCGGAGCACAAGTTCAGTTGCAGCGGCATCGTGGGCGCAGGCTTCCCGCCGGCCTGCGGCGCGGCGCTGGCTGCGAAGAAGATGGGCAAGGATTGGGTGGCGATTGCGTTCGCAGGTGAAGGCGCAGCCAACCAGGGTAGCTTTCACGAGGCGTTGAACCTGTCAGCGTTGTGGGAGCTACCGGTGATCTTCATCATCGAGGACAACGCCTGGGCGATCTCGGTGGCCAAGACCACCTCCACGGCGGTCGCGGACAACAGCCAGCGCGCGGCGGCCTATGGCATGCCCGGCGTGCGAGTGGAAGAAAACGACGTGTTGGCCGTATACGAGGTGGTAGGTGAGGCGGTAGCGCGGGCGCGGCGAGGCCAGGGCCCGAGCCTGGTAGAGGTCAAGACAGACCGCTACTACGGCCACTTCCAGGGCGATCCCGAGCTCTACCGCCCCAAGGACGAGGTGCCCGAACTCAAGGGGCACGACCCTATCAAGCGGCTGGGCGACCAGCTGCTTGGCCAGGACATGGCGAGTCAGGCCGAATTGGATGACGCCCGGGCTGCGGCCCAAGCGGACGTGGATGCGGCCATAGAGTTCGCGCGCAGCAGCCCGTATCCTGAGCCGCACAAGGCTCTGGAAGATGTCTTCGTGGCATAAGGAGGCCCTAGAATGGCAAACGAACGTGAACTGACCATGTCCAAGGCTATCTCCGAGGCCATCGCCCAGGAGATGGCGCGCGATCCCAAGGTCTTTGTCATGGGTGAGGACGTGGGTGTCTACGGAGGCATTTTCGGCGCCACGCAGGGCCTGTTGGACCAGTTTGGCCCGGAGCGGGTGATGGACACACCGATCTCAGAGACCGCCTTCATCGGCACGGCGACAGGTGCGGCGGCGGAGGGCCTGCGGCCGATCGTGGAGCTGATGTTCGTCGATTTCTTCGGCGTGTGCATGGATCAGATCTACAACCACCTGGCTAAGAACACCTACATGTCGGGAGGGCGGGTACGCTTCCCGGTTGTGCTGACGACGGCTATTGGCGGCGGATACAACGACGCGGCGCAGCATTCGCAGTGCTTGTATGGGCTATTCGCGCACGTGCCGGGACTGAAGATCGTGGTGCCCTCTACGGCCTATGACGCGAAGGGTCTGATGATCTCGGCCATCCGCGATGACAACCCGGTGATGTACTTCTTCCACAAGGGACTGATGGGGTTGGGCTGGATGAAGTACCCGGAGCGCACGGTGACGCCGGTGCCGGAGGAAGCCTACACCATCCCCTTCGGCGTGGCGGACATCAAACGGCAAGGCAATGACCTGACTATCGTCACCTTGGGCATGATGGTGCATCTTGCGCTGGACGCGGCAGAGGCCTTGGCCAGGGAGGGCATCGAGACCGAGGTGATCGATCTGCGCACGCTGGTGCCCCTGGACCGCAGGGCCGTAGTGGACTCGGTGAAGAAAACGCACCGGCTGCTGGTGGTGGACGAGGACTATCGCAGTTTCGGTATGACGGGCGAGATCGCGGCCATCGTGGCCGAGGAGGCGTTGGACTATCTGGACGCGGGAATCAGGCGCCTGGCCGTGCCAGACGTGCCGATCCCATACAGCAGGCCTCTGGAGAACTTCGTGATCCCCAGTGTGGAGGCCATTGCCACCGCGGCGCGCGAGCTGGCGAGCTGAGACAAGCGGCCGGGGAGGAAGACGGCAGGCGTCTTCCTCTCCTCCGCCAGGAGTGTTGCCATGCCTTACGAATTCAGGTTGCCCGAGCCTGAAACGGGAGAAGAGGTCGAAGAAGGGATCGTCGTGGCCTGGTTCAAGCGCGAGGGCGCGCAGGTGAAGGAGGGAGAGTCCCTGCTGGAGGTACAGTTCGCCAAAGTGAGCTCAGAGGTGGTAGCACCGATCTCGGGCCGGCTGGAGCGCATCCTGGCGCCGCGGGATGCGGTGATCAAGGCGGGACAGGTGCTGGCACTGATTCTGGAGCCGGGTGAGGAGGCGTCAGAGGAACAGGCCTTAGCAGCGGCACCCAGGGCAGAGGCGGCAGCCGGCGAGAGGGAGCGCTTCGTACCGGCGTCGCCAGCGGCGCGCCGGTTGGCCAAGGAGCAGGGCATCGATCTGGCGGCAGTACAGGGCACGGGATCCGAGGGCCGCATCAGCGAGGAGGACGTGCAGCGCTACGTCACGGCGCAGCGGACGGTGCAAGCGCCGCGCGAGGTTCGAGCCTCGCCGATTGCCAGGCGGATGGCCCAAGAACACGGTATCGACCTGGCTACGGTGACAGGCACGGGGCCAGAGGGACGCATCACGGAGCAGGACGTACGTAAGGCTGTCCAGGCACGAGTGGAGGAGGGATCTGGCGGAGGGGTCGAGGCGCTCTCGCCGATGCGCAAGACCATCGCCTGGCGCATGGTGGAGAGTCTGCAGACCGCGGCGCAGCTAACCCTGATTAGCGAGGCCGACGTGACTGAGCTGATAGCGCTAAGGGAACGGCTCAAGGGGCAGGTCGACGTTTCATATACCGACCTGATCGTGAAGGCGGTAGCCCTGGCGCTGGCCGAGCACCCGCGACTAAACGCACGGCTGGTGGGGGATGAACTGCACCTGCTGCCGGAGATCAACATCGGCATAGCGGTAGCATTGGACGCAGGGCTGGTGGTGCCGGTAATACGCGACGTGCAGGCCAAGGGCGTAGCCGCGATTGCGGGGGAGGGGAAAGCACTGGTAGAGCGAGCCCGTGGGGGTAAGTTGACAGAGCAGGAGATGAGCGGAGGCACTTTCACCGTGACCAATCTGGGCGCGTACGGCGTAGACGCGTTCACACCGATCATCAACCCACCAGAACTGGCGATCCTGGGAGTGGGGCGCATCAGGGAGCAATTAGTGCGTCGCGGTGATGGGATGGCCTGGCGGCAAAAGATGGGACTGAGCTTAACCTTCGATCATCGGGTGGTGGACGGCGCACCGGCGGCCGCGTTTTTGCAGAGCGTCTGCGGGCGGCTGGAGGAGCCAGAGGCGCTGGTGCGTTAATGGACGTAGTGACTCGTATGAGCGCTTTCCCGGCGCCAGCGATGAAGAGCCGATAGACTCAAGCCATCGTCGCGCGTTTCAAAGCGAGGAGGTGACACACCATGACCAAGAAGCGGAGCGAGCGCAAGGATGCCCATCGACTCCCGCCAGCCCGACCGCCTCGCAATGCGAGCCAGGCCCAGGTTCCCAGTTCGCCAGCGGGTGGACCAGACTTCCAGAGAGAAATGCGTGAGTTGTCTCACAAGCGCTTGGGCTTGATCTGGACGAGCGTCAAGTTAGGGCTGCCCCTGGAGGGTGAGGCAGGCCGGACGGCTCAAGTCATGCGGGAGCACCCGGAATGGCACGACCTATGGGACCAGCTGGTGGAATCTCCAGGCCGGGAAGTCGAGCGTGATGGCGTCAATCCGGTGGTGCACATCATGTTTCACGGTGTGGTCGAGAACCAGTTGGCAGAAGATGATCCAAAGGAGACGCGGCTGGTTCTCGATGCGCTGATGCAGCAAGGCCTGGACCGGCACGAGGCGATTCATCGTATCGCTTCTGTCGTGACCGGGGAGTTCTTCAATGTGATGACAACTAACCGTCCCTTTGATGAGACTGCCTATGTTACCGAGCTACTGGACCTGATAGAATCGGATGCGGCAAGGATGTGACCCGGGGCAAAGTATGGGGAGGATTCTTGGGGAGCTCAATCCGGTCCGAAGATCGACCTAGGGTTGACAGACATGCACATCTGTATTACAAGTGTATCACGCTGTGGGGGGGGAGGTGCAGGCTGAGACCGTAGCAGAAACGATCACAGTGCTGGATGCGCGGTTCCTTAGCACAGGAGAGCGCCTGACGGAGACAGATGGCCAGATGCGGCGACAGACCAACGGGCTTGTGGAACAGCAGGATGTGCGATCGCGGGAGGGGATGCAGACGCGCTGGAGGAGGATGCGCGGGTTTCTATCGTGCCGGCAGTGGCGGGTGGCGCGAGGGGCAGGTAGTTCTCTGATGTCCATGAGCTAGCCAGGGACGACCGGCACTTTGGGAAGTGCCGGTCGCCAGGGGTCCTGGGACTCTAACACAAGACAAACGCTCCGCCGATACAGCTCTAACACAAGGATGGTATGATAGGGGCAATAATGGAGCATGGGCGCCTCAGGTGCCCTGTCCACTTGCCTACAGACAGATCAAAACAGAGAAACCTAGAGGAGATAGTTACAGATGAGTAAGGTTGTTGGCATTGACCTGGGCACGACGAACTCGGTGGTAGCAGTGATCGAGGGCGGCGACGCGGTGGTGATTCCCAATGCTGAGGGTGGCCGCACGACGCCATCGGTGGTCGGCTTCACCAAGAGCGGTGAGCGGCTGGTGGGCCAGACTGCGCGGCGCCAGGCGGTGGTGAACCCGGAGAACACGGTGTTCAGCATCAAGCGCTTCATGGGCCGGCGCTATGAGGATGTGGCTAGCGAGAAGGTACCCTACCAGGTAGCCGAGGGCCCAGCAGGCGACGCGCGGGTGACGGTGCCGGTCAAGAACAAGACATTTTCGCCCCAGGAGATCAGCGCGATGATCCTGGGCAAGCTGAAGGCTGATGCTGAGGCTTATCTCGGCGAGCCGGTGAGCCAGGCGGTGATCACGGTACCAGCCTATTTCAACGACAGCCAGCGCCAGGCCACCAAGGATGCGGGCAAGATCGCGGGCCTGGAGGTCTTGCGGATCATCAACGAGCCTACGGCAGCGGCCCTGGCCTACGGATTGGACAAGAAGGAGAACGAAACCATCCTGGTTTTCGACCTGGGCGGTGGCACGTTCGACGTGTCGGTGCTGGAGGTAGGGGATGGTGTGATCGAGGTGAAAGCGACGGCTGGCGACACACACCTAGGCGGTGATGATTATGACCAGGCAGTGGTAGACTGGATCGCTGACGAGTTCAAGCAGCAGGAGGGCATTGACCTGCGCAGCGACCGCCAGGCCCTGCAGCGCTTGAAGGAGGCTGCGGAGAAGGCGAAGATCGAGCTGTCCAGCGTCATGGAGACAGATATCAATCTGCCCTTCATCACGGCGGACTCGTCCGGTCCCAAGCACCTGCAGATGAAGCTCAGCCGTGCCAAGTTCGAGCAGCTGAGTGAGAGCCTGACCCGGCGGCTGCGCGGCCCCTTCGAGGCGGCCCTGCGAGATGCCAAGCTCGATCCCAGCAGGATCGATGAGGTGGTGCTGGTGGGTGGCTCAACCCGCATGCCGATGGTTCAGGAGCTAGTACGCCAGATGACCAACGGCAAGGAGCCCCACAAGGGTGTGAACCCGGATGAGGTGGTGGCGATGGGCGCCGCCCTGCAGGGCGGCGTGCTGAAGGGCGACGTCAAGGACATGCTTTTGCTGGACGTGACCCCGTTGACCCTGGGTGTCGAGACCCTGGGTGGGGTGGCGACGCCGATCATCGAGCGCAACACCACAGTACCGGTACGCAAGAGCCAGGTTTTCAGTACAGCAGAGAACAATCAGACGGCCGTAACCATTCACGTGCTACAGGGCGAGCGGCCCATGGCAGCGGATAACGTTAGCCTTGGTCAATTCAACCTGGAGGGCATTCCGCCAGCACCGCGGGGCCTGCCGCAGATCGAAGTGACCTTTGACATCGACGCCAACGGCATCCTGCATGTGAGTGCACAAGACAAGGCCACGGGCCGGCAGCAGAGCGTCACCATTACGGCGTCAACAAACCTGGACAAGACCGAGGTCGACCGTATGGTGCGAGAGGCCGAGATCAACAAGGCGGCTGACGACCGGCGACGGAAGTTGATCGAGGCCCGCAATGAGGGCGACGCCATGGCCTACACCATGGAGCGCACGTTGCAGGACCTGGACGGCAAGGTTAGTGCAAGCGACCGCCAGGCGGTGGAGCAACTGATTGCCGAGCTACGCCAGGCCGCAAAGAGCGAGGATGTGACAGCGATCCGCGGGGCCATGGAGCGCTTGCAGCATGCGGCCTACGGGCTAAGCCAGCAGGCTTATGGCCAACCGGAGACGGGACCGATGCCTGGAGCGAATGGCAGCAATGGCTACGGCGCCAACGGGTACAACGGCAGCGGTGGCAGCGCTGGTGGCCCGCCGGCGGACGAAGACGTAGTCGAGGGTGAGTTCCGGACCGTGTAACCGGCTGGCAACCCAGAATAGATAGACACAGAGACTTCGGAAGTCTGGCAGACTTCCGAAGTCTTTTTTGCACGCGGAGCGCTTGGAATTGAGCATCCTGACGGTTGGCGAGTTTGGTGGTATACTACGCTAAGCATGGGTGTGGGGCTGGCCCCCACAAATTCGTAGAGGAGTTGGCGAATGAGTTCTTCAAATCAGCGCGGACCGGTGGTGGTGTTCGCCGTACTCTTTGGCGCGATTCTCCTGTGCCTGTGCCTAGTGGTGGCCGGGGCAGGGGTGACGCGGCTGGCGAGCGACCGGGTAGCGATGAACCAGCCAGTGCAGGCGGTGCCGACGTTGCGCGTGGAACGGCCAGGCGCGGTTCAAGTGCCCGAACGGTCGGCGACTTCTAGTCAGGAGCGACCCACACCAGTGGCGCCGGTGACAATCGAGATTGATCCGGGGACGGACGTGGAGCCGCAGATCCTGCGGGCGGTATACCAGAAGGTCAACCCGTCGGTAGTCAAGGTAGTCAACCTGGACACGATGGATTTTGGCGAGTTGGAGGAGGATGTACCGCAGGGCCAGGGTTCGGGTTTTGTCTGGGACCTGGATGGTAACATCGTGACCAACGCGCATGTGGTCGAGGGCGCGCGCAGGGTGTTGGTGATTTTCTCGGACGATGTGCAGGTCGCGGGCGAGCTGGTGGGGACGGATCCCAACAGCGACCTGGCGGTCGTGGCGGTGGATCCGGCGAACTTGGCTTTGCTACCGGTAGAACGGGGTGACATCGACGAAGTACAAGTAGGGGACCGGGCGATTGCGATCGGCGCGCCGTTCGATTTTGCAGGCTCGATGACGACGGGAACGGTCAGCGGCCTGGGCCGCAGCATTCGATCGCTGAATGCCACCTTCACAATCCCGGAGGTGATCCAGACAGATGCCCCGATCAACCCGGGTAACTCAGGGGGTCCCTTATTGGATGCGCTGGGGCGGGTGATCGGCGTGAACGCGCAGATTCGGACGGACGGCAACGTGCGTGCCAACTCGGGCGTGGGTTTTGCGATCCCGATCTACATCGTGGAGCGGGTGGTGCCGGCGCTGATCGACAACGGTCGCTATGACCACCCATTCATTGGGATTTCAGGCCAGACCTTCTCACCAGAGTGGGCAGAGGCGCTGGGCTTTCCAGCGGAGGCGCGCGGTGCATATATCAGCGAGGTGCTGGCGGGCCAGGCAGCTGCCAGGGCGGGGCTGCGTGGTGCAACTCGGGACACTGACCTGGTATTAGGAGTGAACCCCCTAGACAGAGAGCCGCTCTACCTACAGGGTGGCGGTGATTTGATCACAGCTATCAACGGCCAGTCAGTGCGGCGGTTCGATGACCTGCTGATCTACCTGTTTCGCAACGCGGCACCGGGTGACACGGTACAGCTGACAGTACTGCGAGAAGACGGCAGCAAGCAGATGGTGCCGCTGACACTGGGCATACGACCGGCTGCGCAATAGCGAGGCCGGGCAACGGACAGACCATAGACAGGCGCCCCTGGGAATTCCCAGGGGCGCCTGTCTATGGAGACGAAGAACAACCGGCGGGATCAGGCGGTGAAAGGCTCGGGGGAAACCTCGATCAGGCTCTCGTCCTGGTATTTGCGGCCTTCCTCGATCAGCATAACGGGAATGCCGCGACGGATGGGATAGCGATAGCCGTTGCGGGGATTGACGAGCCACTTGCCATCCGCGGAGAGCCTGAGGGACCCTTTGTCCAAGGGGCAGACCAGGATGTCAAGCAACTCCTGGCTGACGGGCCCACCCAGCTCGCTCTCGTCAATGGTGGTGGGGATGGCCTGGGGGCCAGCGGCCTGGTAGGATGGTAGCGACACGGGAGCGCTGCGTTGTTCCAACAGCTTCTTGACGACAACAACAACCGCAGCCACGACCGCGGCGACAACAGCGATCTTCAGGAAGGTTCTCATGGATCTCTCCTTACTCTGGGCGACGGCGCGAGCCACGCCGGATGGTGCCGGAAACGGCCAGGGCTGTGAGGTCCCGGTCGGTGTTTGTCACTCCTATGATCAATGTACCACAAGGTAAAGGGCTTGTCCAATAAGAGCGGGCACGGAGCCCCAGTTCCTCCTACTGGGGAACGGGGCCTGGGCTGGCGCCGAGATAGTCATACCAGAAGCGGATCTGAGCTTGACCCTGGCGGTCGTAGTATTCGATGCGAACGGGGTAGTAGCCCGAGGCGAGGCCGTAGATGGGGGTGCTGACTTCTTTGAAGCCATCGTTCCATTCACTTTGGATAAGCATGTTGTCCAGCCAGACGCGCACGCCATCATCGGCGCGCACCCAGAAGCGGAAGTCACCGCCCGGCAAGGTGAGGGTACGGGTCCAGCGGGCGGAGAAATCATCGACAGGTACATTGGGGTCGGGAGAGCCGAAGCCCCAGTCGAAATTAACCTCAGGATCGTTGCGCGACAGGGCGTGGTCACCCAGGAGGAGGGTAGTACTACGGAAGTATTCGGCGGCCCAGTGGGGAAAGCGATCAATGGGACTATAGCGTAGCCAGATGCGAGCACGGCCGCCATAGTCGACGTATTCTACTGTGATAGTATGGTAGCCGGGGCTGAGGCGCAGAAAGTCGTTTGTGTAGATGGTATCGCGCCAATCATGCCACTCATTGACGAGCACGAAGCCGTCCAGGAGGACGCGCACGCCGTCATCGGCATAGATCTCAAAGCGGTAGTCGCCACCGGCGAAGAAGAAAGCCCCGGTCCAGCGGACAGAGAAGCGATCCGCAGTGATTTCGGGCACGGGGCTACCGTCGCCCCAGTCGAAGTTGATGGCCAGATCATTGCGGATCGTGGTGGGTGAGCCGGTGAGGCCAATGTTGTCGAAGTACTCACCTCTCCAGTCGGTAATGACGATAGGAGTCGGCGGGGCGGTGGGCAAGGGAGTCCAGGTGGGTGAGGGCAGATCCAGGCCGCCAGTGACAGGCTGCCCCGTGGGAGTGGCGGGTGGCGGCGTCGAGGTGGTAGGCTTGGGCGTCGACGTGACGGTGGGTGTGGGCGTGGCGGTGGCAGGAACGGGGGTCGCCGTGGCAGTGGGGATCGGAGTGGGGTTGGGACCAACTCGCAACAGGCTGACGACGATGCGTCGACCCTCCACGTCTCCGACGTTGTCGTACAGAGTACCTTTCAGTCGTACGACGCGGCGACTGTCACGCAGTTCGGCGATACGTTGGCGGATATCGAGATCCAGGCCGGTAATGCCGTAGGGCCTGGTTTCGCCCGCGCGCTGGAAGTAGTCGTCGAAGCCCGAGGGCAGCTGGTAGCTGAAGATCTGGCCCAGCCAACCGTCAATAGGCACACCGTGAGCGCGGGCCGGTAGTGGTGTGATCGCATGGCGCGTAGGGGTGGGAGTGGGGGTGGGTGCCATGACCGGCAGGCAAGCCGCCAGCAACGCCGCGCAAGCCAACAAGGTCAGGCCCGCGAGAAGGGGGCTCAACCGCTGGGGCCGGATTGGCACTGGCGCCTACTCCCTTCGAACAACCACCTGATACGGGAGCAAAAAAGCGCCGGCGACTCTCCTCAGGAAGAAACCGCCGGCAGCACAGACTACCATGTCTGGTCACACGATATGCAGGTCCGTCGTGCGGATCACGTGTCAACCCCTGCGCAGCCACATCAGGAGGGGTCTGACGCAGTGGTTGTCTTTTCGGCCGGCTCCTGCGCCGGCATCTCTTCGTCCTCCCGGACGGCCTTGCGAAACTCGCGAATACCCTTGCCCAGGGAACTGCCGACGTCGGCCAGACGGCTGGCACCGAAGAGAAGCAGAATCACGAGCAGGATCAACAGTAGCTCTGTGGGGCCAAGTCCACCAATACGCATTTTGTCCTCCGTAGACGCACCACGATCATCAACGTACCAGTTCGGAAAGGCAGCGGCAGAGGGCCAGCCTATCCGCTAATCCTATGATACCCTTACCCGCTGCAACTGTCAAGCGGGTTGCCAGAAGGCCGAAGGGCGAAGGTAGGAACGCGGCAGCTCGAAGAGGCGCAAGGCGCGGAGCACGAAAAGCGCGGAAGAGCCGCGAAGGCGTGAAGGGGGTGGGCACGGCGTCCCGCGCCAGCCTTGGGATAGGCCCGGCCAGCGTTTCGCCTGACTATATGATACAGATCATATTCTTGGCCGCAGTTTTCGGCTATACTGGATACGATGAACCCGGCGCGCAGCGTGAAGTTGGGGCTGCAATCCGCGCCAGCACCGTTGGTTTGCTTGGTGTCGGGCCCGAAGCGGCGTGGTTACTTCCCAGCCATCATCGATATCGCCGGATATGTTGGGATTCCGCGCCGTGATAGCTGTACCGGGCCTGAGTCTCGTGGGCTCGGGCAACAGCCCGTCAGTCAATGAATCCAGGTCGGGTGGAGGCAAAATGATGACCGCTCCGCAACCGGTGGATGCCATCCTGAGGGAAGAGATAGATGTGCTGGCCCGGCGTTTTGGCGAACTACCGGAGCTGATTGACCAGCAATATGCGCTGCTACAATTGTTGCGCAGCATGCAGAAGACGTTGCCGCCAGAGCGGTTCCACGAGCTGATGGTATGGCTCAACGGGCGGGCCGAAATGTGGATGATGAGTGGTATCTGGTTGAGCCCGGACCCGTAGTGGTCCGGACTCAGATGCCAAAAGGCCCCAGGTATTTGTCGGGTACCCACGCCTCAGGCGCTGGGCTTAGATGGCCGTTACCTCCGAGGTGCAGCTGGCGGAGCTCGGTGATCTCGGCTTCCAGGGCCAGCATGCGGTCGGCGAAGGCCCGTAAGGCCTCGCCCGTGGCGTCGGGCAGGATATTGTGTTGCAGGTCGCGCTCGGGGTCGGGTGCCTGTAGTCCGGCGTCACGATGGCGCACCCGGCCGGGCACGCCTACAACCACGGACTCGGGCGGGGTGTCCTTGACCACCACGGAGTTGGCGCCGACCCGGGTGTGATCGCCGATGGTAATGGGACCCAGGATTTTGGCGCCGGCACCGACGACGACAGAGTCGCCCACGGTAGGATGACGCTTGCCCTTCTGCCAGCTGACGCCACCCAGGGTGACGCCATGGTATAGGGTGACGTTAGCACCTATCTCGGCGGTCTCACCGATGACCACGCCCATGCCGTGGTCGATGAAGAACCCCGGGCCGATGCGTGCGCCGGGGTGAATCTCGATACCGGTGAGAAGTCGGCCCAGGTGGGAGAGCCAGCGGGCCGTCAGCAAGTGGCCGTGCTCCCACAACCAATGGGCTATCCGGTGGAACCAGATGGCGTGCAGGCCCGGGTAGCAGATCAACACCTCGGCGGTGCTGCGCGCGGCGGGATCGCGGTCAAAAACCGCCTGCATGTCTTGGCGTAGGGTGGTGAACATGGTGATACCTCCGGGAGTCACTCCGTGATATCGGCAAACATGGCGGTGCTCAGGTAGCGCTCGGTGCTAGAGGGGATAATGGCCACGATACGCTTGCCCGCGTTCTCGGGGCGTCTGGCCAGCTGCAGAGCGGCCCATACGGCTGCGCCGGAGGAGATGCCGAGAAGGATGCCCTCCTCACGGATCACGCGGCGGGCGGTGGCAAAGGCGTCGTCGTTGGCGACGGTGATGATCTCGTCGATAATGCCTGTGTTGAGGATGGCTGGTACAAAGCCAGCGCCAATGCCCTGAATCTTGTGGGGGCCGGGCTGGCCACCGCTGAGCACGGGCGAGTCTGCGGGTTCAACGGCGACGGTATAGAAATTGGGGTTGCGGGCCTTGATTACCTCGGAGACGCCGGTAATGGTACCGCCGGTGCCCACGCCGCTGACCAGGATGTCGACCTGGCCATCAGTGTCGAGCCATATCTCCTCAGCCGTGGTACGGCGATGCACATCGGGATTGGCCGGGTTTTCAAATTGCTGAGGAATGAAGTAGTGCGAGTCGGATGCGGCCAACTCGTTGGCCCGGCTGATAGCGCCGCGCATGCCCTGGGCACCAGGGGTGAGCACCAACTCAGCGCCGAGAGCCCGAAGCAGCTTGCGCCGTTCCACGCTCATGGTATCGGGCATAACCAGAACGCAGCGGTATCCCTTGGCCGCTGCGACGAAGGCCAGGCCGATGCCGGTATTACCGCTGGTGGGCTCCAAGATGATGGTATTGGGGCCCAACTTTCCGGCGGCCTCAGCGGCCTCGATCATGCTGAGGCCGATACGGTCCTTGACGCTACTGGCCGGGTTGTAGAACTCCAACTTGAGCAGGATTTCGGCCAGGGCGCCCTCGGCTGCAGCAACACGATTAAGTCGTACCAGGGGGGTGTTGCCGATGAGCTCAGAGATGTTGTTGTAGATGCGGGACATGGTGGGCGACCTCCTATGGGTCAGTGAGATGGAACTACCGAGCGCGCGAAAAGCGCAGAGGAATCTACGCCTCCTGGGAGTGGGGTGCGGCCTGATTCACCTGGGCCAGCAGGCGATCGTCGCCGGCCAAACCGTGGTTGACGGCCACAGGTCGCCAGTGGGCGTTGAGGACGACGGTCGTTGGGACGGTCATGACGTGGTAGTAGTCCGCCAGGGCGCTGTGATCCACGGCGTCCAACTGCACCAGCTGCAGGTCGGGCCGGCGTTGTTGCACGCGGGCCAGGGCTGGCGCCTGTTGGAGACGACACTGAGCGCAGGTAGCGGTGGTGAAGTAGAGCACGGCCGGGCCCCGTCCAAGGGAGAGGTTAAGCAGCTCTGCAGGCAGGTCGGCCAGGGTCAGGCGGACGGCCTGGTGCGCTTGATAGCGCCGCCAGGCCACGACAGCCACGGAGAGCAGGAGGCCAAAGGCCAGGATCCATGCCATGCGCTCGGCCATAGTTATGCTGCCCTGGTGGCAGGCCACCAGGGCAGGTTGAGGTAGATCCCGCGGCGCGCCAGCTGGTAGTACATAAAGCAGCCCAGGCAGAAGCCGAGGAAGAGGTTGACAGCGGCCAGCGCAGCCACGAAGGCGACCAAGGCCCAGCCGACCAGAGGCAGGCCGGCGAGGAAGGCCAAGGTAGCCAGGATGAGGCACAGCGCGCCCACGCCCTGGGCAAACAGATGAGGCCGGGGGTCGTCGGGCATGGGGGCAGGGCGGATCAGGCCCAGGGGTTGCAGCGCCTTCTGGTAGACGAGCTTGAACAGTCCAGCCTGCGGCACCAGGGTACCAAGCGCCATGACCACGGCCACGAAGGCCACCAGCGAAAATTGGCTGAGCAAGAAGGCCAGGGCCAGAAAGAAGATGATAGACGCCTGGTTGAAGCGCAGGGCGCTGTGATCGACGATACTTGGCTTGTTGTTCATGGGAGCGTGCTCCGTGGTGAATAGTCGGGCCCCAGGGGCTCAAGATGGATTCAAGCGAACAGGCCAAGGCTGAGGTACTTAGCGCCGCTATCGGGCAGCACAGTTACCACGACGCCCTGGTCCAGCTGGCGGGCCACAGTGAGAGCGCCGTGGACAGCGGCGCCAGCGCTGAAGCCCACGAAGAGACCGGACTCCCGGGCCAGGCGGCGGGCCATGTCCCAGGCGTCGCCAGCGTCGACGGCCAAGAGGCGGTCCGGCAGGTCGGGGTCATAGATCCCAGGCACGATGGAAGATTCGAGATGCTTGAGGCCCTCAATGACCTGGAGCTCGTCAGCTGGCTGCAAGGCCACCAACTGGATATTGGGATTGTAGGCCTTTAGACGGCGTCCGACGCCCGTGAAGGTCCCCGTGGTGCCCAGGCCGGCCACGAAGTGGGTAGCCCGCGCATTGGTCTGGCAGTAGATCTCGGGACCGGTGGTATCGAAGTGGGCGCGCCAGTTGGCGTCGTTGTTGTACTGGTCCGGATAGAAGTAGCGACCAGGGTCGGCGGCGACGATCTGGCGCACCAAGCGGATGGCGCCGTCGGAGCCCTCCAGGGGATCGCTGTCGACGATAGTCGCGCCGTAGGCTTGGGCCAGGGCCTTGCGTTCCGGCGTGACATTGGAGGGCATCACCAACTGCACAGTGTAGCCCTTGGCGGCGCCGATCATGGCATAGGCGATGCCTGTGTTGCCGCTGGTGGCGTCGACGAGGACCTTGTCCCGGGTCAGGCGGCCAGCGCGCTCGCCTTCTTCGATCATGCGCAGCGCAGCCCGATCCTTGACGGAGCCGCCGGGGTTGAACCATTCGGCTTTGGCGTACAGCTCCACACTGGGCCGGCCCACCAGAACGCTGAGATCAAGCAACGGGGTATTGCCAATCTGTTCCAGGATGGACGCGGGCCGGTGCGGACGCTCCGGCGCCACGGCCCAGACCATACCGGGGCTGCGGGTGAGAATGTTGGGCAAAGTCATGGCAGGACTCCAGCTATGCGCGCAGGCCACAAAACTGATCGTAGTCGATCAACTCGGTGACAGAGGGATGATCTCCACAAAGGGGGCAACCCGGGTCGCGGCGCACGTTGAGGGTGCGGAAGCTCATATCCATGGCATCGAACAGGAGCAGGCGACCGATAAGGGGCTCGCCCTTGCCCAGGATCAGCTTGATAGCCTCGACGGCCTGCACCGATCCCACAATACCGGGCAGAACACCCAGGACTCCGGCCTCGGCACAGCTGGGCACTTCTCCGGGTGGAGGCGGGTCGGGGTAGAGGCAGCGGTAGCACGGCCCCTGGGCAACGCCTTCCTCAGGTGCGCCAGGGTGGTAGACAGTGACCTGACCTTCGAACATGAAGATACTGGCATCGACCAGCGGTCTGCGCAAGAAGTGGCAGGCGTCGTTAACCAGATAGCGGGTCGGGAAGTTATCCGAGCCGTTGAGCACAATGTCGTAATCCTGGATGATGTCCAGAGCATTGGCGCTGGTGATAGGCTCCCGGTAGGGGACGACCTTGACATCAGGATTAAGGTCGCGGATACGGGCACTAGCCGACTCGACCTTAGGCTTGCCGATCCAGCTCTCAGAGTGCAGAATCTGGCGCTGCAGGTTGCTCAGGTCGACGGTGTCAAAGTCGACGATACCGAGGGTACCCACACCGGCGGCGGCCAGGTAGAGGGCAGCAGGGGAGCCGAGTCCGCCGGCGCCGATCAGCAACACCTTCGCATCTAGCAGCTGAATCTGGCCTTGCTCGCCCACATCGGGCAGCAGGGTGTGGCGGCTGTAGCGGATCTTCTGATCAGAGGTCATGATGCGCGGCATCTGGACGGGCAAGCCTGCGTTTTTCCAGCCGGTGAAACCGCCGAGAAGGGATTCCACCGAGGTGTAGCCCATCTCCTGAAGATTGCGGGCGGCCAGGGCCGAGCGCACGCCGCCGGCGCAGTACAGCACCAGGGGAGTGTTGGGGTCGAAGGCATGTTGTTCGATGCGTAGCTCCAGGAAGCCGCGGGGGATGAAAATCGCGCCGGGCACGTGTCCCTGCTCGAACTCCTCACGCTCGCGAATATCCACCAGCAGTGGCCGCTGGCCATTGCCAAGTCGGTTGTGCAACGCCTGGGGCGTCAGCTCTTTGATCTGGCTTTTGGCCAGGGCTAACAATTGATCTCTATTCAATCGCGTCATCTCAGGCTCCTGATGGACGTCCTACTGGCACACGGGCTAAGGTTGCCGCTCCGCCGGCCATGGCTGGCACGATGGACACCCTATCGGTGATGGCCACCGGGGTATCGGCGCCCTGAAGGGTGCGGATCTCATCCTCGTTGACGAAGACGTTGATAAAGCGCTTGACCTGGCCATCGCTCTCCAAAAGGCGCTCGCTGATACCAGGGTAGGCGGCCTCCAGGTTCTTGATGATCTCGCCGGCGGTAGCTCCTGGCACGTCTACTCGGGATTGGTTGCCGGTGAGACGGCGAAGGGGGGTGGGGATAAGTACGGTAGGCATGGACTGAATCCTTTCTATGCTCTTTCTCTAGGAAACAGACAAGCTCAACGTCGGTACGCAGACCGTGCGATGAGCTTGTTGGGAGGAGATATGCGAGTGGCCTGCCTCTGCCGCATGAACCGGCACAGGCCAAGGCACTCGATCTAGCAGGTTGTCAGGAAGGCATCGTTTCCCGGTGTCTCATCGCACGCGCGCGTCGAGGGGCGAGAGCCACCGGCACGCATGGCCGGTGCTCCCGCTAACGACAGGAGCAAGCGCAGATGATGAAACGAGGAAACGATAGGTTCATAGGATGTACCGTGATTGTTTACTAACGACCTGAGTGTACACGGGAAAGATGGCACTGTCAAGTAAGCGTTCTCACGCTCATAGGGGGTGGCCTAGCCAGCGACTATCACATCCTGCTCCAGGATACGGACGCGCAAAAGGCGCGGCCTGCCATTGTCCTCGACGATGGCCAGGTCGTAATAATTGTTCTTGCCATCCCGATGGTGATGGGCCAGGAAGTGGAGGTTGCCTCGCACAGGGATGAGGTCCGGGGGGCGTGTGGAGAGCTCCTCGGCCACGAGGAGGTAGCCCCGGACGACGGGATGGCTGGGATCCTTCAGAGAGCAGATGAGGTGAACCGCGTCGGGATAGTAGGCGTTGCAGGCGTCGGTGGCGGACGGATAGGCCTCGTCAACGGGATGGGAATGGTAGACCGCGATCATAACCTCGCCCCGGTCCTCAAAGTCGAACTGCTTGAGCAGGGTTTGGCCGTCGATCCAGTAATCCATGATGGGGTTGGCGGCCTCGTTGCGGCCGCGCACCAGCTCGGTGGCGTAGCCGTCGATGCCGGCCAGCACGCCGCAGACCTCAGCGGGGGCGCCCTCCATGGCATGGGCGATGATCTCCTCGTAGATAGACCTGGGAAGGTGGATTGATCCGGTCATGGTAGTCCCCTATTCGAACATCACTTCGGCACCGGGCTGGAGGAAGGGATTGCTACGGCGCTCGCGACCCACCGTGGTGGCGGGGCCATGGCCGGGAAAAACTACAGTGTCATCTGGCAGGGTCAAGAGCTGCTCGCGGATGGAACGCAGCAACGTAGGTCCGTCGCTGGCAGGAAAGTCGAAGCGACCCACGGAACCGGCAAAGAGCACGTCGCCGCTGAACACCTGGCTGCTGGCACGGTGAACGTAGACAACCGAGCCTGGGGAGTGCCCGGGAGCCAGGCGTACCTCCAACTCCTGTTGGCCGAAGCGGATCACATCACCGGCCTGTACATAGGCGTCCACCTTGGGCATCGGTCCAGGGTCATAGCCCAGCCAGAGCTTGACCATCTCCCGACCGGCTTCCATAACCGGCTCATCGTGCTGGTGCAGCCAAAAAGGCGCGGCAGTGGCGGCGCGCACCTCATCCACGGCCAGCACATGGTCGAAGTGGCCGTGGGTATTGGGGATACCGACGATCTTGAGGTCGAGCCGCCTGATGAGATCGATCACCCGGCCGGCATTGCCGCCGGGGTCGATGACGACACCCTCGCCAGTGCTGGGGCAGCCCAACACGTAGCAGTTCACCTGCAGCATCCCGACGACGAGGCTTTCGACGATCATACGGCCTTCCTTGTCCTCACCAAGATCTTTTCAGGGGCGCTATTCGGCGATCACCACGGTGCCCAGATTGACCCGATCGATGCCGGCCGCGGGGTTACCGGTGTGCAGGAAAAGCTGGAGCTGGTAGCGGCCGGGGGTTACGTAGTCCGGGATAAGCAGGTCATGTTCGCCGCGCACCACCTCGCCCTGCTGCCAATTGAGTGTGGGGTAAAGCTCGCTGACCAAGGGGCCACTTACTGCAGCGACCTCCTGGTCATTGCCCCGAACCAATCGGGCAGTGAACCACCAGGCGGTGGTGGGCTGGGTATCGGTCCGCCAATAGAGGGTAAGGTGCAGAGGGTCAGTAGCGCGCAGTGGCTCGGTGGGGTCATGCCGGAAGCCACGCTTATAGCGATCATGGCCCAGCAAGGTGATCTCGTCAAAGGTGAAGGAGTCGGCACTCTGCATGCCCAGCGCAGCCGGCAAAGGGGGTTGTGCCGGCCGGCTCACCCGTATCGTCCCCAGCTCAATGGAGTCCATGTCGCCAGCTTTGAGTCGCTGGCCGGTCTGTGCGTCGTACATGCCGGCGATGAGACGATAATCGCCTGGTGCGGTACCGGGGGGTACCAACAAGCCATGGTTATCTAGGATCGTTTCGCCCGCCTGCCAGATATTGGTTGGGCGCTCGCTGCTGACGGGTGCGGCGTCGCGCTGGGCCACCACCTGGTTGCGGCCATCCAACAGTTGTACGAAGACGGTATATTCGACTGTGGGAGCGACCTGAGCCAGCCATTGTAGCTGTAGCTGCAGCAAGTCACCTGAGGTCACCTCTTCTGAGGACAGGGCGTATTGTTGCAGGGTGATCTGCTCACCCAGGGTGGCGTTCGATGGCTGGACGGGCCAATCTACCGTGGACTGGGGAGTGGCGTATATGACGAAGCGCACGTTGCCGCGCCAGGTATCGGCAGCTTTGTAGGCGTGGGTATCGAGCCAGCCTTCCACCAGCCGGTCCGGGTCACTTTCACCGGTAGCCCAGAACAAGCCGTACAGGTGGGGATGCTGGCTGGCAATAGCCTTGACCCGATCGATGGTGGCAGCAGGATCAGGGGGGCGCTGCTCGGGCAGTCCATACACGGTAAGGGGGCCATCGTAGTAGTAGTCGAAGACCTCTTCCTGGCCAGGCGCGTCGAGGATGATGGCATCTCCAGGCTTGGCCGCGGCGGCAACGTAGGCGGCCATTCCGCGATAGTCATCTCGGGCCACGGCGGGGTCGAAGTAGTAAGCGGCCAGGGTTTGGGCGGAGGGGACTGCAACCAGGACCAGGGCAGCGACAAGCCAGAGGTGAGCAAGCCAGGAACCCAGGGAATGGAGAGGTTGCTCGTTGCCCGGGCGCCCTGGCCGGGCAGTAGGGTGATCGGAGGGTGGGGAGGGGGTGCGGCGGGCTGCCCACGAGCCGCGTTCCAGGGCCTCCATGAACCCGGTGACCCCGCGAGCCATGATGAGGCAGAAGGGAGGCACGGCTACCAGGAGAAACTTGAGGTAGGCTTCTTTGTAGAGACCATTGGCCAGGATCAACACCACAGGTGCGGTCAGCCATACAAGCGGCATGAGCCAGGTGAGCCAGTGAGCCCGACGACCGTTGGGCCGCACCCAGGGCCAGAGGCCGAGGATGAATAGGCCCAGGAAGACAACCAACCAGGGACTGCCAAGCTCTACCTGGGCGACAGGGCCCAGGGCCAGGAGGCGACCGATCTGGCTTAGAGCCTGGCCCAAGGGCACGTTTTCGCCGGACCGCGGCCAGGTGAGCAGCTGTTGGACTGCTGTGCTGGCCCACGGCAGGTAGAAGAGAGCTATGACGATCATGAGCATAGCCCAGTGCAGCAGCCGCACCCTGACGAAGCCACGCCGCCGCGAGTCATAGACCCATAGCAGATAAAGCGCGGTGACCGCAAGGATCAACACCAAGAAGGTGTAGTGGGTGTAGAGGCCGGCGATGGAGGCGCCGACGACGATGGCGGTGGCAAGGCCAGAAAAGGCCATGCGGGTGCCGGTGCCGTCGGGCGGAAGGATCACAGACTCGTGAAGGATGAAGCGAACCAAGCCATAGAAGAGTAGGGCGGCCAGGGCTGTAACCTGGGCGTACATACGGACTTCCTGGCTATAATAGATGAGGAAGGGATTGATGGCCGCGAAGAGGGCGGCCACGAGGCCAGTGCGCCTGTCGACCAGCCGGCTGCCCACCTGGTAGACCAGCCAGACCGTAAGGATCCCCCACACGGCCGACAGTGCGCGCAGGGCAATTTCGGAGTCGCCAAAGATGCGCACCCAGAGGCTTAGCAGCCAGTAGTACAGCGGCGGATGAATGTCGGCAGCGGCGGCGACGGTGATCTCGGCCAGGGAACGGTGCGCCATGACGACGCTGTTACCCTCATCCGCCCACAGGCTCTGGGAACCAATGCGAAAGAAGCGCAGGAAAGTGGCCAGCGCCAGGATGATCCAGAGCAAGACAGTGGCAGGCTGGATGCCCCGCCGGGAGGAGGACACGCTCATTGTCATAGCGCAGTGTAAGGTATTGAGGGAAGGGTGTCAAATGGCCCCCGGCTCATGGCGCCAGTTTCGAGGGGCTGGTCGGCGGCCGGGGAATTGCTGGTGCCCTTCAAACTACTGTTTCCAGCCGGCGTCCTGGGGAATGCTGCGACTGCTGACAAGCCAGAGATAGCCCACAAAGCCCATAAAAAGGAGAAAACCGAGGGTAACCAGGCAGTAGAGGGCGTTGATAAGGCCCATATTTCGACTGCGCACTACCAGCCCATCCACTGCTACAGGGCCCACGACCTGACCCTGCTCATCCACGGCCGGGCGCAGGATAAGCTGGTGTTGGCGCTGGCTGGAGAGGCCGGTAGCCACCACCAGTCGCTGCGCGGGTTGAGGGCTGGAAGCGTCGAGGGGCAGGTCGGACATGGGACGGCCGTTCAATTCAGCGGTCCAACGCCCCATGGCCGGGCCTAAAGGTGCAACGAGGGTGAGATCACTGCCCTGAAAGGTGAAGGCCAGTTCGGCAGAGGGATCGGCAGTTTGGCGCAGCTGGCCGAGCACGGCAGTGGGGTCGGCGATGGTTTGCCATTGGCCGTCGTAGCGCAGTGCCCAGTGATCCTCCTGGTGGTAGCCCTGGTAGAGGGTGGGCTCCAGGCCAGCGGTGTAGGATTGCATGCTCCGGTAGACGGGCAGGGGCTGGAAGTCGGGGGTAAGCAGACGAAAATCGGCCTGCGGCTGGCCTTGTTGCTCCCACTCGTCGGTAGCTCGCTTGAGGAACCAGGTATTGGCCACCCCCAGCCAGGGCCACTCCTCTTGCAGGCGCTGGTAGGCCATGGGCAGGTAGGCCGCCTGCTGCTCAAGGGTAACCTGGCCATAGCGCTTGTCGGGGATGTGGTCGGGTACGGCATTCCAGTTCATCTCGCTGATCCAGATGGGCTTGGAGCTATCGCCGTTGCGGACCATGACATCCCGCACCAGCAGAGGGCGGCTGAAGTTGATGACGCGGGGATTCATGCGGCGATCGGTAGGACCGGACCAGAGGCCATAGCCCTGCATGGCCAGTACGTCGAAATAGGGTGCGGCACCGGCATCATACAAGCGTTGGAGGTAGGTGAGATCGTTGAAGTTGCGGCCGGGCACGCTGATGCCATCCAGGTCGATCGTGCTGGCGAGGGCACCGGAGATGATCACGGCTTCAGGGTCGGCCTGGCGGGCGCGGGTGGCTGCCACTCGCAGCAGCTCGGCGTACTGCTCGGGACTGACCGGGGCCTCGCCCCACTCAGGGTAGATATTGGGCTCGTTCCAAATCTGGTAATACCGTACCCGGCCCCGGTAGCGGCTGACCACGGCCTCTACGAAGTCCCCGAAGTCGTCATAGTTGTCGGGGGGCGCGAAGGTGCCCCGGGCGTTACCATCGGCGCGGGTCCAGGTGGGGGGGTTGCTGAGGCGGACGATGAGCTCCAGGCCATACTGCTCGGCCAGGTCGACGATATGGTCGTATTTGTCCCAGGATGAGCGGGTAGGGGTATGGCGACGGTCCTCGAAGTCGCCCTTGTCGTGGATCTCGATATCCTCCCAGGGAAACTCCTGGCGCAGCCAGTGGAAGCCGGCCTCCTGGGCCATGCGCACGGCGTGCTCGCGCTTGGCCGGGTCGACCTCCTGCTCCAGGAAGACGTTGACGCCAAAGGGGTTGACACCGGCGTGGGCAACGGGCACAAGGGGGTCTGAGTGCAACTGGGGCCGCAAGGCGTCAGCGACCAGGTCGGACAGGCCCTTGAGCTGAGGGAGGAAGGACTCCTCACCGGTAAGGTTAAAGAGCCAGGATGACGGAGGTACGGAGGTGGCGGGCGGCACAGGAGCGGCGAGGGCCGGATGGCCGGAGATGGAAGCGGCCAGCCCGCTCACAAGGAGCAGGCTGGCCGCCAGGACAGCAAGGCGGGATCGAGGTGGGGCTGTCATCCGGCTAGGATGGCCAGGGCGACCCGGTTATTGGGGACCCCTGAAAATGATGTTGGTCCACTGGCCGGTCACGCATTTGTCGGTGATCTCGGCAGTGAAGAGAGTCGACTGAGCCGGAGGTGCAGGGCTGCTGGGATCAAGGGGCAGGCCGGCATCGGGCATGCTGGACGGGCACTCGACGACGTAGATCTTGAATGGTCCCTTGCAGTCGCCGCCACCGCAAGGGGAGAAGCCCCAGTTGCCGTCGCCCTTGCCGCCGCTGCCCGAGAACTTGATCTCGCGCGGGCCGTAGTAGTCCAGGAGAACACAAACACCGTTCTGCGGCGAGCCATCAGGGTACTGAGCCTGACCCTCAAAGTTGGGCACACCACACTGAGGTGCAGCGATGGCGCTGCCCTGCACGTAGACCCACGGCGTGGAAGGCTGGGGTGGTGGTGAGGTCGGCTGCGGCTCTGACGGTGGCGGCGGTGGCTGTGTCGGCTGGGGCGGGGGCGCGGGCGGCCGCGTTGGCTGCGGGGGCGGCTGGATATTGGCCACCACCTCCACCGCTGTGGTATTGCCCTCGACGGCGACGTACTGTCCGGAGACCCAGCCCGACTGGCCGTTGAAGTCGATCTGCCACCAGGTGCCGGAGGGATTGGTGCCGGTGATATCGTAGCGATCGCCGTTGCGGGCGGTGCCGACGGCCGGGTAGGTAGTGCCGGGGCCGGTGCGCACGTTGAGCGTGGGATTATTGACGACCAGGCGGCTTACCTCAGGCGTCGGCGACACCTCAGGGGTGGGTGACGCTGCGGGCGTAGGGGTGGCAATAGGCGTATCGGTGGCCGCCGGAGTGGGCGTTGGAGTGCTGGTCGGTGCCAGCTCCGGCGTCGGCGTCTCTGCAGGCGTAGGCGTGAAGGTAGGCTTGGGCGTGCGCGTGGGCGTGGGCACGACGGCTTGTTCCTCGGCAATCAGCTGGGAGAGGGCACAGCCCGACGACATAACCAGCACCAACAGAGCAATGATTAGCAGCAAGGCGTTACGGCGCATGGAGAATCACCTCACAAAATTGCACGGGCCGGGCAAGAAATAACCTCCGGCGTGGGCAGGGAGCGACGCGCGGAGCGCCGGCTGCCTGCGCAGCCCGAGGGAAGATGGGCCGGCCCTGGCTGGCGGTCGACCTGTCAAGGACTGCCGCCAGCACATTACACGATGGCAATTATAGCATAGTTCACCGATTGGGGAAAAGAATAGGGCGTGCGGGGTCAGGCACGGCCGCGGCGGGAAGGGCGCTGCTCACGCTGGGCCCTGCTACCACGATAGGTAGGGGCCAGAATGGAGACTATGGTACAGCGGGACGTGTCCATCATGCGGCTGGACAGGCGCTCGTCCATCTTCTCAGGGGCCTGGCTGCTGGTGATGACGGTGGGTAGGCGAGCGGCGTAGCGGTAGTTGAGCAACTGAAAGAGCTTCTCCCGGGCCCAGGGAGTAGCGCTTTCGGTGCCCAGGTCGTCCAGGATCAGCAGCGGGGCGCGGCGCACCTCGTCGAAGCGCGCGTCCAGCTTCGAGGTGCTGTTGGGGTTGAACGCGGCCCGCAGGTAGTCCAAGAGATCGGGCACGACCACCAACATGGCCCGCTCGTGGTAGACATTGGCCCGCCGGTTGGCAATAGCGGCTGCTAGGTGGGTCTTGCCACAGCCGTGTTTACCGTGCAACACCAGCCAGCCCTGGGGGTCGGCAGCGAAAGCCTCGCTCAAGGCCTTGGCCTGAATCAGATTCTGGTATGCTGAGAGCTCCAACTCGGCCTGGCGAGACTCAAAGCTCTCAAAGGTCTGGTCAGCGTGCAGAACAAGGTTACTGAGCTCGTGGGTGGTATCGCCGCTGCCGCGGAAGTCGGGAGCGGTGATGGTCACAATGACCGTGACCTCCTGGTCGGCGAAGCGGGAGCGCAGGCGCGGCTCGATCTCTGGCACTCGCAGGTTGGTGGTGATGACGGTAGGCAGCTGCGCGGCGTAGCGATAGTTGAGGAGCTGGAAGAGCTTCTCCTGCGCCCACGGTGTGGCGCTCTGGCTGCCCAGGTCGTCCAGGATGAGGAGCGGTGCAGTGCGCACCTGTTCAAAGCGCTCGTCGAAGCTGGCCTCGGAGTTGGGCCCGAAGGTGGCGCGCAGGTGATCCAGGAGGTCGGGCACGACGATGAAGAGCGCGGGCTCGCCGCGTTGGATGACGGCGTGGGCAACAGCGGCGGCCAGGTGGGTTTTGCCGCAGCCGTAGGAGCCGGTGAGGAGGAGCCAGCCCTGGGGAGCAGCGGCGAATTCCTGGGCCAGGTTGAAAGCTTTGCGCAGGTTCTCTCGCCGGTCGGCCGCCAGGCCGATCCAATCCGGTATGAAGGTCTCAAAGGTCATATGGCCCAGCTGGGCGAGGTTGCTAACGCGGGCCAACTCGGCCTGGCGCAGGCGGGCGAGATCGTTGGCCCGGCAGGTGCAGGGGATAGCACGGCCGAACTCGGGATGATCCACGGGCAGGTCGCGGACTACAAAGCCCTGTCCACCGCAAATGGGACAAAGCTCAGGTTCGGCGCTAGTACTTGATGATGTCTTCCCAGCCGGAGGGGACGTACTTTCGCTTGAGGGCTTCGTAGGAATCTTCGCCCGACGCATCAGCTCGCCAATCGATTCCATCGTCTTTTCCTTCGGCAGCCCAGCGCTCCAGGATGCGCCGGACGTAGCGCCAGTTGCGCTTATTGAGCTCCACGGCCTCCCGGAAGGCATCCTCGATCCAGGCTGCAGGGTACGTGCGCTCGGCCTCGCGCAGCTCCTCGGCCACCATAGGTTGGATGACGCCGATGTTTTGCTCGTAGAGGACGTAGATCGGGGGGCGCTGGGCCTGGAGGCTGATGTGCTCAGGCAGGGGCTCGGCCAGCTTGTGCAGCTCTCCTCGCTGGATGCGCTCCACGACCTCCCGGCCGTGCGCGCTGTTCAAGAAATACCATTCCTCGATCTCGGCGCCGGGTAGCTGGACGCGGATCCGCAGCAGGGTGCCGCGCGCGGCAGCCTGTTCCAGACCACGGCTCAGCGCGGCCATGCCATTGCCCTCGGCGTCTGCGGTATCCAGGCCAGATACCAGCAGGTCATCGGCGGCCAGCTCTGCCAGCCGGGTATAGCGCAGGTCACCCCGCTTGTGGTTGAGCAGCCACAGGCAGTAGAGGGTAACCTTGAGCTCGGCCAGGTCGTCGATAGCCGGCAACAGCTCGGTGAAGAAGCTGTTGGGCACACGGACCACGGTCTGCCGGCCGGCCGGGAAGCCAGCGAAGGCCTGGTGCGTCATGCGAACTCCTCGCGGCGCATCTCCAGGTCGCGGAACTGGGTAAGCTCCTTACGAAAGAAGAGCGAGACGGTACCGGTGGGCCCGTTGCGGTGCTTTGCCACCAGGATGTCGGCGATGTTCTGGCGCTCGGTGTCCTCGACGTACATCTCCTCGCGATAGATGAACATCACCACGTCGGCGTCCTGCTCGATGGAGCCTGATTCGCGCAGATCGGAGAGGATAGGCCGCTTGTCCTGGCGGCTTTCGACGGCGCGAGAGAGCTGGCTGAGGGCCATGACCGGCACGTTGAGCTCACGAGCGAGGCCCTTCAGACCGCGGGAGATGTAGCTGATCTCCTGCACCCGGTTCTCGGAACGGCGATCGCCCATCATGAGCTGCAGGTAGTCCACCACGATCAGGTCCAGCCCGTGCTCGGCGTGCAACCGGCGGGCCTTGGTGCGCAGGTCCATGGCGGAGAGGGCGGGCGTGTCGTCGATATAGATGAGAGTCTCGGATAGGGCGCCGGCGGCCTCCATGAGCTTATGCCATTCGTCCTCGCCACGGATATCGCCGAGGCGGAGCCGCTGGGAGTCGATGCCAGTCTCGGCGGCCAGCAGGCGTTGCACCAGCTGTTCGTTAGACATCTCAAGGCTGAAGATAGCCACGCGGCGGCCATAGCGCCGGGCGGCGTTTTGGGCGATGGAGAGGGACAGGGAGGTCTTGCCCACCCCCGGCCTGGCAGCCAGGATGATCAGGTCGCTCTTCTGGAAGCCGCCGAGGATGCGATCGAGCAGCTTGTAGCCGGTGGGCACACCGAGGAGCTCCCCGCGGTGGCGGTAGAGATAATCGATGCGGTCGACGACGTCGCCCATGATCGTGCGCACCGGCAACAAGTCACGCCGGGTGCGGCGCTCGGCCACGCCGAACACGATTTGCTCGGCGCGATCCACCACCTCCTGCACGTCCTCGGCGGTTTCGTCATAGGCCAGCTGGGCAATCTGTCCGGCGGCGCGAATCAGCTTGCGCAGCACCGAAGTACGCTCCACGATATGGGCGTAGTGTTCGACGTGGATCGAGGTCGGGACGGCGTTGATGAGGTCCAGCACATAGGCCTGGCCCCCGACCTCGGCCAGCTGGTGGCGCCGCTCCAGTTCGTCGGTCACCGTGACGAAGTCGGCGGGCTCGCGACGTTCGTGGAGATCTAGCACGGCCTGGTAGATCCAGGCGTTCTTTTCCTGGTAGAAATCCTCGGCTTGCAGAATGGACGCGATCTTGATCACCGCGTCGGGATCGATCAGTAAGGAACCCAGCACGGCCTGTTCAGCCTCGGGGTTGGCAGGCACGAAACGATCGCGCTGTGTTGCCACTGGGTAGCTGGCAAATCCGTCGTCCACAAGTATCACTCGTCGGCTGTTGCGAAGACGAAACCGGGCAAAGGTGTCAAAGTAATCTTAGCACAGATGTGCTAATTCTGCAAGGGGACCCTGAGGATGGGGGACTCACCAGGGGCATACCACGGCGAGGCGGATCGCCTCGCCGTCATGGAGGCTTGGTTTGTGGCACGTACAGTCTTGGGATGGTCCGGACCTAGAGGTCGCCCAGCCCTTCCAGGTCCAGTCCTTCGACAAAATCGCGAAACGCGCCGAGGTCTTCCTCGGATCGGGCTTCGCTCTCCTTTTCTGCCTCGGGGCGGGTGTCGTCCTCGGGCACGATGGAGGCCCGGTCCATGACCTGCTCAGCCACCAGAACTGGAGCTGAGCAGCGCACAGCCAGGGCAATGGCGTCGCTGGGACGGGAGTCGACCTCCAGCTCATCCCCCTCCACCTCGAGCACGATGCGGGCGTAGAAGGTATCATTGGCCAGATCGCTGATCACGACGCGCACCACCTCGGCGCCCAGCAGGGTTACCATCGACTTCAGCAGGTCGTGAGTGAGGGGCCGGGCCACCTCTACACCTTGCAGCTCGATGGTGATGGCATCGGCCTCGAAGGGGCCGATCCAGATGGGGAGGAATCGATCGCCTTCCACCTCTTTCAAGACCACCACACGATGCTGGGACATCAGGCTCACGCGCACGCTATCGATCGTCACTTCAACCATGATGAGGGCTCCTCTGGCCATTGGTCTTAGCCTGGTATAGAAGCGCATGGGTCCCTTAGCAGGCCATGCGGCGCCGATTATACCACAGGACGTGAGGGGTGCCAAACAGGTGGCGGGCTGACCGGCCGGGTGACTTAGGTGGACTGCTGTCGGGGATGGTATAATGGACAACATGCGGGTATCAGTGATCTGTACTGTACTTAACGAAAGGGAAACCATTGGCAGGCTGCTGGACAGCCTGGCCGGGCAGACGCGACCGCCGGACGAGGTGGTGATCGTGGATGGGGGCAGCACAGATGGCACGCAGGCTGCGGTTCTGAGCCATGCGGACCAACTGCCTCTCAAGCTACAGGAGGCTCGGGGAGCGAACATCAGCCGTGGCCGCAACCTGGCCGTGCGCCGGGCTGTGGGCCAGGTGATCGCCAGCACCGATGCTGGCGTACGCCTGGAGCCAAATTGGCTAGAAGCACTGACGCAGCCCTTTGCCGAGTTGGACGCGGTGTCCATGGGGAATGGAGCTTATGCTGCGGCCGGGTTCTTTCTGCCGGATCCCCAGACAACATTCGAACTGGCCCTGGGCGCTACTACGCTGCCTCTGCCCGGAAACGTCGATCCTGAGCGCTTCCTGCCCAGCAGCCGCTCTGTGGCCTTTACCAAGACGGCGTTCGAGGCCAGCGGCGGCTATCCCGAGTGGCTGGATTATTGCGAGGACCTGGTCTTCGACTTTCGTCTGATCGAGCGTTGCGGAGGGTTTGCTTGGGCGCCGGAGGCCATTGCCCATTTCCGCCCACGGCCCAACCTGGGCAGCTTCTTCCGACAGTATTATCGCTACGCCAGAGGCGACGGCAAGGCCGACCTATGGCGCAAGCGCCACCTGATCCGCTATCTGACCTATCTGATAGTGATACCCCTGCTGTTGGTGCTGAGCCTCTGGTCCAGCCCGCTCTGGCTCCTGGTCCTGGCCGGTGGAGTGCTGGCCTATTGTTGGCGACCCGTGCAGCGCCTGCGCGCGCAGTGGGATGGCTATCCGCGGTTGCATAGGTTGCAGGCCTTGCTGTTGATCCCGGTGATCCGGGCCACGGGCGATGTAGCCAAGTTGGCGGGGTATCCGGCTGGCCTGAGCTGGCGTTGGGCCAACCGGGACCGGCCGGAGGTCCATTGGCGGCGCGAGCTTGACAACGGGAAACGCTACGGTTAAACTCTAAGCGGTGAGCATGCGAGCCAAAGCTCGGCATATCCAGGTCAACCACTAGAGTCCCTCGATGTTTGATCTTGCCGTCGTCATCTTGAACTACAACACGCGTGAGCTATTGCGCGCGTGTTTGCGTACGGTGTTCGCCAGCCAGGGGGACTTCCGCTACGAGGTGTGCGTGGTAGACAACGCCTCGACCGATGGCAGTGCCGAGATGGTAGGCCAGGAGTTTCCGCAGGTGATTTTGATCACCAGCGCGAGCAATGGCGGTTTTTCCTACGGCAACAACCTGGGACTGCGGCGTTTCGGCTTCACAGACAGGCCTGGGGCCGGCGAGCGGGCATCCACCCCGCGCTATGTGCTGCTGCTGAACCCGGACACCGAGGTGCCACCCGCGGCCCTGGCCGACATGCTGGCGTTTATGGATGCACGTCCCCGATGCGGGGTGGCCGGGCCGAAGCTGGTGCGCCTGGATGGCAGTCTGGACCTGGCGTGCCGGCGGTCGTTTCCCTCTCCTGAGATCTCCCTGTATCGCATGGCCGGCCTGAGCAAACTCTTCCCAGGCAGCCAGCGCTTTGGGCGCTACAACATGACCTACGTCGATCCCGATCAGGTGACCCAGGTAGACTCGGTGGTGGGCGCGTTCATGTTGGTGCGAGGGGAGGCCATTCATCAGGCTGGCCTGCTGGACGAGGCTTTTTTCATGTATGGCGAGGACCTGGACTGGGCCTACCGCATCAAGAAGCTGGGCTGGGAAGTGTGGTACAACCCGGCAGTAACGGTGTTGCACGTGAAGGAAGCGGCCAGCAAGAGCAGTGTCAAGGCCCGGCAGGAGTTCTACCGGGCCATGGAGATATTTTACCGCAAGCATTACGAGGCTACCACACCCCGCTGGCTGCACTGGCTGATCGTCGGCGGGATCAGCCTGCGCGGGGGCGTGGACGTGGCTGGTCGCCGATGGTCACAGACCCGACACCGGTCGAGCCCGGTGCAATCCTGACGTTGGCAAGGTGACGTGCGATGAAGCGCTCACAGGTGTTGCTGGTCTTTCTCCAGCTGTTCACCGACATCGTGATGGCCAGTGTGGCGTTCCTGCTGGCTTACCGGGTTAACCTGGCTATCGACCCGACGGTGGGCGATCTGGGGCAGTACCTGCCCTTCATGGTGATCTTCGTCGGCGTGGTGGTGCTGGCGCTGTTCCTCAGCAAGCTCTACCAGCGGCGGCGTGGCCGGCCGCATTTCGAGGAATACCTCAGCGTGTTTGGCGCGGTAACGGTAGGCAGCCTGATCGCCGTGGCCACCATCTCGTTTGTCTACAAGAACGACCTGGACTACCGGCGGCCCATGATGGTGCTGGCCTGGGCCTTCAGCGTCGTGCTGATCATCGTCGGTCGATTCTTTAACATCCTGCTGCAGCGTAGCCTGATGCGACGGGGAATTGCCACCAACAACATCGTGCTGGTGGGCACGGGTGAGGTGGGGCGTATGGTGCTGCAGAAGATGTTGCATGCCCCGCAGCTGGGCTACAAGCCAGTGGGGCTGGTGGACGTGAACACAGGCCCGCCCACGGTGCTGGGTTTGCCCGTGTTGGGAAAGCCGGCGGACCTGCCTCGCATCATCGAGGAGCAAGCGGTAGACGAGGTGATCATCTGCCTGCCTGAGGCCTCTCACGACGAGCTCATGCACATCATCTCCTGGTGTGAGCGCGAGCGAGTGGGCATCCGCACCTATCCAGACGTCTTCCAGATCATGGCCCGGGAGGTGAGCATCAGCGACCTGGCCGGCATGCCACTGCTGACCATGCGTGACGTGGCACTGCGAGGCTGGCACCTGGCTTTGAAGCGCACGGTAGACATGGTCATCAGCGCCATAGGACTGGTGTTGTTATCGCCGCTGTTGATGCTCACGGCCCTGTTGATCAAGTTGGAGTCGCCGGGGCCGGTGTTCTATGTGCAGGAGCGCATGGGGCTGGATGCGAAGCCGTTCCACATGATCAAGTTTCGCTCCATGCGGGCCGACGCGGAGCGGAGTGGCCCAGGCTGGACCACGGCTGACGACCCACGGCGGACCCGGCTGGGCGCGTTTATCCGGCGGTTTTCCCTGGACGAGCTGCCGCAGCTGATCAACGTGCTGGTGGGTGACATGAGCCTGGTAGGCCCGCGGCCGGAGCGACCGGTGTACGTGGAGCAGTTCCGCCAGAGCATCCCGCGCTATATGGACCGTCACCGGGAGAAAGCCGGCATCACCGGCTGGGCCCAGGTCAACGGCCTGCGCGGGGACACCTCTATTGCCGAGCGCACCAAGTACGACTTGTGGTACATCGAAAACTGGTCCCTGGCCCTGGACTTCCGCATTCTAGCGCGCACGGCGCTCAACCTATTCTCCGATCGCTCGGCGTATTAGCTGGCTGGTCTCCTCCCTGAGAGCATCCCATGGTTACCCAGGCCGCCAAAGAACTATTCGCCCTCATCAACCTGGCTTGCGGCGGCATTGCGCTGCTGTTTCTGGTCGGCTACCTCCTGCTCAGCCGGGAGCGGCGACCGTGGGTGGCCGCCGTGCTGGCCGTATGCGCCGTGATGGCTGTGGTCAGCAGCCTGGCAATCTATTTCCTGGCGTAACATTCTGTCACCTGGCGGGTTTGTGAGGGGGCGGATAGGGGCGAGGAGACCTGGCCCGTACATGCTATACGCCCCGAGGGCGAGGCGACCTCGCCCCTACGTGCTGCGCTCGTGGCCCAACTTCCCTGTTTTGACTCCCGGCCCACTTCGTGGTATCATGGGGGCATGCTGCTTAGCACTCTCGAGTTGAGAGTGCTAAGCCCAGCCACTAGCTTTTCCGTCCGGTGCTCATGACAATGCTGGACAGCGAGGCTGGGTAGCTGTATGGAGCGTTCGAGGTGAGTCTTTGGCGCAGCTAAGTCCGAGGCGCCAGGCGGTCCTGGCCTTGGTCGTGCAAGAGTATATTGCCACGGCGCAGCCCGTGGGATCGAAGGCTGTGGTCGAGGGTTACGGCTTGAAGCTGAGCTCGGCGACCATCCGCAATGAGATGAAGGTGTTGGAGGAGCAGGGTTACCTGACCCACCCGCACACGTCGGCGGGCCGCGTGCCCACGGAGGAGGGATATCGCTTCTTCGTGGAGCATTTGTTGCCTGAGCATCCACTGCCGATGGACGACCAGCTTATGATTCAGCACCAGTTCTACCAGGTGCGGCAGGAGCTGGACCAGTGGGCGCAGCTGGCGGCAGCGGTGCTGGCACATACGACCCAGATGGGGGCCGTGGCTACGCCTATGCGCTTTGACACGGCGCGCTTCAAGCATGTTGAGTTGGTGGAGGTGCACGACGGCGCGGTGCTACTGATACTGGTGTTATATCGGGGCCTGGTGCGGCAGCAGATGCTGAATCTGGGCCATGGTGGTGGCCAGGACGAGCTAAGCCAGCTCTCGAACCATCTGAATGACCTGTTAGCCAACAGGGGAGCCGAGGAGATCGACGGCTTAATCCTGAACCTGTCCTCTGTGGGCCGGCAGGTAGTGGATGTCATCCACAGCATGATGGCCAGGGAGGATCACCTGGAAACCGACCTGGTATACCGTGAGGGGTTAGGCCACATGCTAACCCAGCCGGAGTTCGCCCGCATAGACGACATGCAGCAGATTCTGACGATGCTGGAACAGACCCCCATGCTGGGCTCCGTCTTCCAGGGAGTGCGCCGGCAAGAGGGTGTGCAGGTATTGATCGGCGGTGAAGGCCGTTATGACACGCTGCGCGATCTCAGCCTGGTGTTATCGCGGTACGGGCTGGATAACAGTGGCGCAGGGGTGCTAGGGGTTGTTGGACCGGTACGCATGCCGTATGACCGGGTCATCCCCCTTGTACGCTACGTGGCGCACCTATTGAACGATATGGTTACCGGGCTGTACGGTTGACCCCGACAGAACCAAACCATGACAGCCACTATCATGACTCATGACTTAAGAAAAGCGTGAGAGAAGTTATGGACAGAGAAACAAAGGCATTGGACAGGGACCTCAGCGAGGCTGAGGCAGATCAGGAAGTGGAGACCGGGATCGGTGATGCAGAGCTGCGCCAGGACTTCGCGGAAGCGGAGGTGATCGAGGCCGAGTTTGTGGAACTGGCCGCCGAAGCCCTGGAACCCGATACTAGCATCCAGCCAGAGGTCCTTGAGGCCGAGGCAGAGATCGTGGAGGCGGAGGCGGTCACCGACTGGCATGACCTGGTGAAGGCGGTTGAGGAGCAGCCGGCACCAGCAGACGACCCAGTCGTGCGCCTGGTGCACGAGTACAAGGAGGCCATCCAGGCCCGAGACGAGTGGCAGGACAAGTACCTGCGGGCGGCGGCTGAATACGCCAACGCCAAGCGCCGGGCCGAGGTACGGGCTGACAACCTGATCTGGGAGGCCCGGGAACGGGTGCTTAACGGTGTCCTGCCCGTACTGGACGACTTCGAGCGGGCGTTTGCAGCGCTTCCGGAGACCGAGCGGCAGTCGACCTGGTCGGAAGGCTTCGACCTGATCTACCGCAAGCTACGTGGTGTGCTGGAACGCGAGGGAATTTCCGAGATTGAGGCCGAGGGTTCGCACTTCGATCCGGCTTTGCACCAGGCCGTGGTCTCGGAGCCAGTTGACGGCGTGGAAGCGGGCACGGTGCTTCAAGTGTTTCAGAAAGGTTACCTGCTGGGAGACCGGGTCCTGCGGCCCAGCATGGTGAAGGTGGCAGGATAGCCTGGCCGGGCCTTTGGTCCTGGCACACCAAGCGCAAAGCTCAGCAAAATCATCTATCGTACGATCGGACGATCGTACTAAGGAGACTTCAGAACATGGGTAAGATTATCGGCATTGACCTGGGCACCACCAACTCGGTCGTGGCAGTGATGGAGCAGGGCGAGTCTGTGGTGATCCCTTCGTCAGAGGGCGCGCGCCTGGTTCCCTCTGTGGTGGCGGTGAATCCCAAGAGCGGGGAGCGGATGGTGGGCCAGGTGGCGCGGCGCCAAGCCGTCACGAACCCCGACAACACCATCTTCTCGGTCAAGCGTCTGATGGGGCGCAAGTTCACGGATGCCGAGGTGCAGAAGGCCATCAAGGTGCTGCCGTATAAGATTGTGGAGCGCCCCAACGGCGACGTGGCGGTGGTCATGGGTGGCAAGGAGTATTCGCCGCCGGAGATCTCGGCCATGATCCTGCAGAAGATCAAGACCGATGCCGAGGCCTACCTGGGTGAGCCGGTGACCCAGGCCGTCATCACCGTACCGGCCTACTTCAACGACAGCCAGCGGCAGGCTACCAAGGATGCGGGCAAGATCGCGGGGCTGGAAGTGCTGCGCATCATCAACGAGCCCACGGCGTCGGCCCTGACCTACGGCCTGGACAAGAAGGCCGACAAGCGGATAGGCGTGTACGATCTGGGTGGTGGCACCTTCGACATCTCCATCCTCGACGTGGGCGATGGTGTATTCGAGGTCAAGTCGACCAATGGCGACACCTTCCTCGGTGGTGATGACTTCGATCAACGTATCATCGAGTGGATCGCCGACGAGTATCGCAAGGAGCAGGGCATCGACCTGCGCCAGGACCGGATGGCCTTGCAGCGGCTGAAGGAAGCTGCGGAGAAGGCCAAGATCGAGCTATCGACGGTAATGCAGACCGAGATCAACCTGCCCTTCATCACGGCGGATGCCAGTGGGCCCAAGCACCTGCAGATGACCCTGACCCGCGCCAAGCTGGAACAGCTGACTGCAGATCTGATCGAACGCACCATCGGCCCGGTGCAGCGGGCGCTGGAGGATGCGGGCAGCAAGGCAGGGGAGATCGAGGACGTGGTGCTGGTTGGAGGCCAGACGCGCATGCCTGCGGTGCAGGAAGCCGTGCGCAAGTACTTCAACCGGGAGCCTCATCGCGGGGTGAACCCGGATGAGGTGGTGGCGATCGGCGCTGCGATCCAGGCCGGTGTGCTGGGCGGCGAGGTGAAGGATGTGTTGCTGTTGGACGTGACCCCGCTGACTTTGGGTATCGAGACCCTGGGGGGCGTAGCCACACCGATCATCGAGCGCAACACCACGATCCCAACCCGCAAGAGCCAGATCTTCTCGACAGCGTCGGACATGCAGACCAGCGTGGAGATCAAGGTCGTGCAGGGCGAGCGTCCTATGGCGGCCGACAACAAGCTATTGGGCAACTTCATCCTGGACGGCATTCCTCCGGCCCCGCGCGGCATCCCGCAGATCGAGGTGGCCTTTGACATCGACGCCGACGGCATCCTGCACGTCAACGCCAAGGACAAGGCCACCGCTCGTGAGCAGAGTATCCGCATCACGGCATCCAGCGGCCTGGCCAAGGATGAGATCGACAAGATGGTGAAGGATGCGGAGCGCCATCGTACCGAGGATGAGCGCCGGCGCCAGGAGGTGGAGGCGCGCAACCAGGCCGACACCGCGGTGTACCAAGTGGAGAAATTCCTGCGGGACACCCCCAATCTGCCCGACAACGCCAAGGAGACCCTTGAGGGAAAGATCGCGGCCGTACGCTCGGCCTTGCAGGGCTCGGATAGCGCTCGCATGCGCAGCACGACAGATGAGCTGATGCAGGCGTGGCAGCAGGTCGGCAGCCAGATGTACCAGCAGCCGGGGGCAGCAGGGGACGCTAGCGGCGATGGTGATGCGCCGCCTCCCCCGCCACCTGGTGGGGATGAGGATGTCGTGGAGGGCGAGTTCAAGGAGGCGTAGTCAGCAGGTAGCTGCTGTTCTGCCAAGTTCTCGGGCCATCCTGCGCAATGCGCAGGATGGCTCTTCGTGTGGGGAACCGTCCCAGGCCATCCGTCCCGCAAGCGAGGCTGGCGGGGATCTTTATCGGAATCCTGGCACCAGAGGACACTGAGAGGGCTGGGGCGGTGGAGGCATGAAGGCGGGAGGAATGGGGGCAGGAAATCACGAAGTGGCGCGGAGGCGGCCGCGGAGGGCCGCCCTTACGAATATTTGCCATAGAATTAAGGTTTTCTCACATTGCTATTGACCTTTCGTAAGTTAAGTGATAGAATATCAGAAGGTCCAGACAGGAGGTGTGGCATGCACGGCTATTCGGGGCGTTGCCCGGTTTGTGGTGTGGAGATGGCGGTGACGCGGTTGCATTGCCGGTCGTGCGACTCAGTGCTGGAGGGCACTTTTGCCTTGAATCGTTTCGCCCGCTTGACACCTGAGCAGGTCGGATTCCTGGAGACCTTTGTGCGCTGTCAGGGCAAGCTGAACTGGATGGGGGAGGAGCTGAACCTCTCCTACCCCACCGTGCGCAGCCGGCTGCACGAGCTGATCCGGGCCCTGGGCTTCGAGGTATCAGAGGAACCTCCAGCGGAATTGCGCCAACGCAGCGCAGTGGAACGGCAGGGCGTCCTGGACGACTTGGCGGCGGGCAAGATCACGGCGCAGCAGGCGTTGGAGTTATTGGGCGCACGTGGCAGTTGACGTGATATCAGGTGTTACGGCGCAGGGCCGGTTGGGGCACGAGCACGAAACAGAAAGGTGTTGACCACGATGGAAGGCAAAGAGAAGGGCGACTGCCCGAACTTCAGTTTTGCCAGCGGCGATGACTGGGTGCGCCTGAGTGCGGACCTGGGCCAGATGGGCCGCGCGATCGGCGAGCAGGTGCGCAAGGCGATGGCGGAGATCAACTTCGAGAGCTTGGGCCGTGAGTTCGATCGCTCGATGCGGGACGCGGCTGAGGAGTTTCGCAGGGCTGCGGCGGAGTGGGGCCAAGCCGAGCGTTGGGAAGGCCCTACGCGGGTGCGGGTGGATATCCATGCCAGCGACGCGACTACGGAGGCGCCACACGACACTCAGTCGCAGAAGGTGTCGCCGTCCAGCACCGAGACGGTCGGGGATGAGCGCCTGATGGTACTGCGCCTGGTAGCCGAGGGCAAGATCACGGCCGAGGAGGCGGCCCGGCTGCTGGAGGCACTGGGCCGCTAGCTGCGTCACTACCACGGAACAAACAACTTGCCAAATGGTGCAAGGTATGCCATCATACCAACCCAGGTTCGCTGAGAGCATGATGAGCAACTTGCACCATGGCTACCCAACTGCTTGCTGAACCGCAGGGCACCCTGCCAGGGTTGCGGGCGGTCGATCCCCGCCGGGACCTCAATCAGATCGCCGATCTGATTGAGGAGGCCTTTTCCGGCGAGCTGGAGCCGGGCGGGTTGTCGGCCCTGCGGGATCTACGCCTGCTCTCTCACATGGGGCCGCTGGTGGGCCTGATGGCCCGATCAGACCCTGTGATGGAGGACATGTTGGGCGGCTTTGTGTGGGTAGAGCAGGACCGGGTGGTAGGCAATGTTACCCTGCAGCGCATGGACGCCTATGGCTCCCGGTGGCAAATCGCCAACGTGGCCGTAGCCAGGAGCTATCGCGGGCAGGGCATCGGCCGGGCGCTGATGGAGGCAGCCCTCCAGCGCATTAGCGATCGTCGTGGCTCGTGGGCTGTGCTCCAAGTGCGGGCTGATAACCTGGTGGCCTTGGATCTGTACAACAGCCTGGGCTTCGAGGCCGTGACCAGGGAGCTCTCCTTGCGGGCGCCAAGAATCCCACAGCAGTTGTCTCCAGCTGAGCCGCCGGAAGGACTGCGCCCTTACCGGCCAGAGGAGTGGCGGGCGCGTTATGACCTGGAGTCGACCGCCCACAATGCACTGGATCTATGGTGGCGCCCCATGCGCTCTCAAAAGTTCTATGAAGGCGTGGAGAGTCGCGCCGGAGAGTTTTTGTGGAGCCTGGTGGGCCGAAACACCAGGCGGCGCTGGGTAGTACCGGGTGCGAGAGGATTCGTGGCTTACCTGGGTGTTGACGCCCGACGCTGGCAGGGAGAGCACGACATAGCGATCACGGTCCATCCTTGTTGTCGTGGGTCGATCGAGGAGCGATTGGTCAGCGTAGCGCTGAATTTCCTGAGCGACTTTCCCCGTTGGCCGATCAGAGTGGAGCACCTGGGCGAGCATCCACAGCTCACGGAGGCACTACATCGGCAGGGCTTTCGGGACGTGCGCGATCATCTAACCATGCGCCGCAAGATGGACTGAAACTATCCATTGGGCGCGGCGCACCGGCAATTCTGCACGAACCTTACCGGACTGCAAAGGCAAAGACCATGGCAACCAACGAAGAGCGGCTGCGTATTTTGAAGATGATCGAGCAGGGGACGGTATCGGCCGAGGATGGGGCGCGGCTCTTGGAGGCATTGAGCAGCGGCGAGCAGCGACAGCAAGCTGAAGCCAGGATGCTACCCGCGGGTTCGCCGCGTTGGTTTCGCGTGCGGGTGACCGACATGCGCACCGGCAAGAACAAAGTGAACGTCAACATTCCTATGGGACTGGTGTCGGTGGGACTAAGAATGGGAGCCCGCTTTGCCCCTCAGCTGGAGGGCGTGGCACTGGATCAGATCGGTGATATGATCCGCTCGGGGGCTACAGGCAAGTTGATCGAGGTTGAGGACGCAGAGGACGGCGAGCGGGTGGAGATCTTCGTAGAGTAGGGCCTAAGTATCCAACTCGCCGATGATGCGCAGCTGAGGTGGGTCATCCTGGGCCAGTACCAGGCCGATGGAGTAGCGTCGATCATGGGCGATCCCGGGTAGATGGAACATGCCTGCCTGGTCGACCCGAGAGCTGACCACAAAGCCCTGGCTGCCGAACACGCGTACGGTGGCGCCCTCCCAGCACAGGCAGGATTGACTGCAGCCAAGGATCTGACCGTGCAGAGCATCCTCTCGGCGTGCCAGCACCAGGGATAGGCCCTGTTCGTAGTCTTCGGCAATACAGTGGCCATCGGCCACCGACAGGGTACGGCAGGCTACGAATCCCACGCTGGGCCCGCTGGCCGCCAGCATCTGGCGCGTGGAGACCAGAACGTCCCGATAGTAGTCGACCTGGCCACGGCAATAGGGGCACTCAGCCAGGTGCAGGTCGAGCTCAGGGGTGGTCTGGCCCAGGCTATAGACGATCAGCTGCTGGCGGGTGGGAGATGAGGCCAGGACGCAGCAGAAGTTGGTGGATTCCATAGTTGCCATACTACTTAGTTTAACGAGATTCTGGTAGAATTCGGTGATCTTTCACGCCAATTCCAGGAATCTCATTAGCTCAGGGCGGCTGCTCAGCACCTCCATCACGTACACCTTGATCGCCAAGAGATCGGCCTGGTCCACGAAATAGCCCGGGTAACGCGACAGCATCTCGGCGTCAGGCCAACCGCCTACCAGGGAGTGATCGAAGACCAGCGTGCTACGCTCGTCTTCCTCTAGCACGACGACATGAATGTAGCGAGTCAGCAGATAGGGTGTGCGGCGTAGCCGGCGAATCAGCCGCGTACGAATAGTCTCCACCTCGCCGCGGGCGAACATGTTGGGGTAAAGTTCATACAGCTTGCGCGGGGGTAGCTCATCGAGGAAATACCCGCGGAAGACCAGGAGCTCCGGCTCGGTGGTAACGATAGCGCCGATGATCTCGCGCAGCAGGCGGTCGATGTCCTCCTGGCTGGTGATCATATGGTCCATGCCCTGGCTGTCGTCAGGGATCGAACGCAACACCTCGTCGAAGTAGTCTACCTCCCTGGCTCCATCGTGTTCCACGATGTCCGGCGCCTTGCGCCGGGCCAGGTCCAGGGCGTAGTTGTTGACCAGCCGGCGCAGGTAGGCCATGAGGTGGCGCATGTCGCTGAAGGTGAAGTTGCGGGCGGCCTCGGAGCGCATGAAGCGCACCCACACTTCCTGGACCATTTCCTCCTCGGTGTGGAAGGTGCGGATGGCCACGCCGTAGCGGCCGTGGAGCCAGCTACGCACCCATTTCAGCAGGTAATGATCCCCCATGAACTCCTCAGTGCTATAGAAGGTATAGATGAAGGCCCAGGCGCGCTGGTCGTCGTCCTGCACGGCGCGACGAAATAGCTCGAGACAGTAGCGGTCGTCGCCGAGCTCGCGAGTGCGCAGATAGGCCAGGGTCTGGTCCTGGCAGCGGGTCACCAGCTCCGCCAGAGGCAAGCAAGACAGCGGGCCTTGCTCGTTTGTCTTGTTCATGCTCGCCGATATGATTGCAGGACAGGCTGCCGAGTATTGCGCCAGGATTATAGCCCACTGCGGGGAACCATGCAACCTGTTGGTCCCGGTCCAAAAAACACCCGAAGCTGAACGCTTCGGGTGTTGTGTTGGCTTGCCTGTGGCTGATACAGCCCTAGCTGATCTCAGTGTATCATGAAGCACCGGCAGGCGTCCTTAACACAACTTCTGGTTACTTTAAGGTCAATTCATCGTTGCAGGCGCCAGCGTTTACCGTTTCTTATCGAGCGTCTTCTGTGCCACGCCGATCTTGGAGAAGAACTGATGTTTGATTTGCAGATCATGCACTTTCCATTTAAGCTCGTCGTAGTCTTTACCTTCGCCACCGGCCAGAAAGCCAACGGGGATCAAAAACCCGCCTGCCAGCGGACGGCCACCGCCAAAGTAGGTGCCGTCTGAGTTTCTGCCCAGTGCCTCTTTGAGGAACTCGTCGGGATCCAGAGAGAACTTGGTGGTTCTCAACGAACCGGTAAGCACCTCGCCGCGCTGACCATCGCGCATGATGGCATAAGCGATCGCCGTATGGACATTTTCTTCGGAGAGCAAGAAATCGGCAGCTTGTGGAATGGCATCGCGATCTTCTGCTCGCAGATAGCCAAGACCGGCAATCGAAAAGCTGTCGATGATCACGCGATTCTCCAAGGCGTGGTGGATGACCTCCATGGTATGCTTGGAACGCGATTGGCTCATGAGCTCGGTCAAAACCTCGGCGTCGCGCAAGCGGCTCAGAAAAGCCGCCGCTAGAAAATCGTCAGCTCCCGCTCGCACAAACCCCGATGTGTCGGAGAGGATGCCGTGGATCAGTGCCGTGGCCACCAAGACGTGCTCTCTACGCCCGGTGTCCATGTGCATGACACCCTGGTCCAAATAGCAGGCGTAGATCGTGGCAGTAGAGCCGACTGGCTGGATCTCGCTGAACTCCGGCTTCAAGCGATCCTGGACCTGGTGATGATCCACGACCAGCAGCACTGGCACACCGGCGTCTTGCAGAGCTGCTGTGACCTCCTCGGTGGTTGCCCCCTGGTGATCCAGGAAGACGGCCGCATGGTATCGGCTCATGTCAAGCGTCTGATTGAACCGAATTAGGTTATTGCCGAGTAGCTTCACCAGGGCGATATTCTGTTGGTGGCTAACCTCGCCAGTGAAGGCAATATCAACGTCAATCCCGAACTCGGCGCTAATGAGCGCATGGGCGTAGCCTGCCGAGATCGCATCCGGATCAGGGTAGTCATGCAATACCACCAGATGGCGCTCGCCGCGGTGCGTCTCCAATACCTTGGCAATATCGACTTTGGGCTTCATACCTGGAACTCTCCTTTGCTGGCGAAACGCCTGTGCTTTCACCGATGTATTAGCGGTTGCCGGCGGCGGCTGGTTGCCGTTGCTTGGGGTTTCTCGCTACCGCGCAGGGCGCCAGGCGACAAAATGTCACCTGGCGCCTTAGTTGCCGAGTAGCCTACAGCCTCGTGGCGAAAACAAACGAACTTCGCACTATGGAGTTGAGCCTTCGGGCCGGTCAGACCGGCTCAAGTCTCGCCTCCACGCTTCGAGGGTCAAGAGCTTGCTCCACCAGTTTCAGCTGTGTGCTGCGTCGCAAAGACGCCTGTCTTGTGCGTCAGCACCGCCAGACTCAGGCCTACTAGAAGTGCCACGCCACCGAGAGCTGGGATCCAGGGCCGGGAAGATCTTTGTTTCGTTGGCCTGCCCAGGGCTTGGTTCGCAGTCGCGAGCAAGGAGGTGCTCAGCTTCTCGATAGTCTGCTGACCGTTCTCTACGATTTGATCGATCTCCTTGCGCGCACGGGCTTCGGTGCGCAACAGCTCTGCCTGGCTACGTCCGGCCATCTTGTCCAGCTTGCCTTCCATTTTGGTTCGGTTGCTGTGGGAGATGTTGCCCCAAGTTTCTTTCGCCAAACCCCGGGCCTGGCGCAACCGAGCCTTCCTATACGCAGTTTTCGTTTTCACAGCAAGGCCTCCTGACCATGTGGTCACTCATCAATTGCCGGGCGCTCAGGCAATCCTATTCCGGCGCCCGTCACCGGTGGCTCCATAGCGTCAAGCTGGGTGCGCCTCACGCTTCTTCTGCCACTTGCCAGTAGTTTCGTCCTTCTCGAAGGATTGTTTGACCGCCGCCCATGCGACGCGGTGAGCGGTCTCCTCGCGGGAGGCATCGCCACGGCGCTCTTCCGGCTGATCGTATTGCTCCCAGGCACTGTTAAATGCTGCCTGATAGATCTCTTGGGCGTGTTTTGGCAGATTGTCCCGCACTACTTTCGGGAGGTCGTCTAGGGTTTTGTACGGCATTGCTTGCTCTCCTGTATCTTATCAGCCGCCAGTCCAGGACGGATGACGGGTCAGAGGTCGGCGTGCATCCGATCGCTCGTAACGCGGATTGCGGCTTTTGTGACCGCAGTCTTTAGCGTGGCCTGCATGGGTCCACCCCTTGCAGGCCACGCGATTAGCGAGCGTCCTCTCGGCTCAGCTGAGAGCGACCTCGTTGATGCCGGTTTCGAAGAACGTGCCGCGCGCGATACGGCTCAGCTCCTTATCGGTATCGCCCTCCTCGTGAAGCGTGGTATCCAGCGAGCGAGCGATGTCGTCGTGGCCGAGTAGGCGGGCAAATTCTCGCACGGTTCCATAGGCGGCTATCTCGTAGTGCTCGACGCGTTGCGCAGCGCCGATCAGGGCGGCATCCTTGACCATCGGATCACCATCCGTATCGACGATCTCTTGACCCTCGTCCAGCAATCCCTGCATTCCCTTGCAAACGCCATTCCCGGGCTTGATGTTAAGCTGGCGCATGGCTGCCTGCAATCGCTCGAGGTGCTGCTCAGTCAGGGCGAGATGCTGCTGAAAGGCAGTTTGCAGGTCTTCCGAGGAAGCTGCATCCGCCATCTTGGGCAGCGCTTCGACGATCTGCTTTTCCGCCGAGTATAGGTCCTTCATCTCATGTGCGAACAGGCTGTTCATGGTGCTCAGATTCATCGACATTACCTCCATGTGTGGTTAGGGTTGGTGCGCTTGAGCGAGCTTGCGCTCGAACACGCTTATTCGGCTCTCGCTATTGCCATGACCGGCGTGTTCCGCATCCTTGGCGAGAATACCACGATTTCGCATCCATGGTCTTTAAACAGGCTGATGACAAGCTTAAGGATTCTTATGATCGGGCCTGCCCAATCGGGTCCGGGAGCGCTTGACAAAGGTCCAGGATTACTCTAAAATAGCGCTCGTCTTAGCCTTGAAGCGTATCGGTTGACTCACGGTGGCTGATTGACAGACGACACTGGAAGCAGCGTCGACTATGACAAATTGCGGGGATGGTCGGGGTCAATGAAAGACGAGAGGAAAACCAAGGCTCAGCTTGTGGCAGAGTTGGCCGAAGAGCGACAACGAAGGTTGAGACTCGAGGCTGTCCAGCGCGAAAGTGACAAGCGGTTTCGCCGCTTAGTTGAGAACGCACCTGACATCATTTTCCGCTTGAAACTGCTGCCGTCCCCACATTTCGAATATATCAGCCCTGCCGTTGAGCAGATAACCGGCTATCCGCCAGAGACGTTCTACGCGGATCCGGCATTAGGCATATCGCTCGTGCATCCAGAGGATCGTGCTCTATTGACAGCCCACAGCACCGCGCCTCTGTCCTCCGACGAACCCATGGTCTATCGGCTGATCTCTTCCACGGGTAAAGAGGTTTGGCTAGAACAACGATCTATCGTGATCATGGACGACGAGGAGAATCCTGTGGCGGTTGAGGGAATCGCTCGGGATCGGACTGAGCAGGTACTGGGGCGCGCGGCATTGCAGCAATCCCTTCACGAGAAGGAACTGCTTCTCAAGGAGATACACCACCGAGTTAAGAATAATCTAACCCTGGTTGGCAGCTTGCTTGACTTGCAGGCTGCCAAGAGCGAGGATGAACGGCTAGGCGAGATGTTGGCGATCTCACAAAAGCGCCTCTTGTCGGTCGCACGTATCCATGAAGCTCTTTGTCAATCAGAAGATCTCGGCCAGATCGATCTCAAGGCCTACATCATTCGACTTGGCGATGAGCTCGCTGATGCGCTCGGAAGCAACTGTGCGTCGATTCGCTATGATCTGGAAGATGTCACGGTAGCCATGCGCCACGCTGTTCAATTTGGCCTGATTCTCAACGAGCTGGTCTCCAACGCGTTCAAACACGCTTTCCCGATCGAGTCCCAAGCCGAACCGTCCATTGAAATACAGCTAAGGGTTGTATCAGCAGGGATCGAGACAACAGTCAAAGATAATGGGATTGGCCTGCCCGCAGACTTCAGTTTGCAGGAAACGAAGTCTCTCGGCCTCCAGATCGTCCGCATGCTGACTGAGCAGCTTGGCGGAGAGGTGGAATTCAGCTCCAGCCCTGGAGTTGGCACAAGCTTCACCGTGGCCGTACCCTCGGCTAATGGCAACGGTGCGGACGCAGTTCCCGCGACATCGGACGTGGAAATCGAGTCCAAGGACCCCTCAAGATGACTGCGCACATTCTAGTCGTGGACGATGAGGCACTTATCAGAAGCAGCCTGACCTACAGCCTTGAAAAGGCAGGTTATCGCACGAGTTCTGCGTTTAACGCAGAGGACGCTCTGGCCATCGCTCAGCGCGATCATCCAGATCTGGTTCTTTTGGATATTGGACTGCCCGGGATGGATGGGTTGGAGGCCTTGAGCTACTTCCGCGCTCAAATCGGCTGCCCAGTAATCCTGGTAACCGCACGACGGCGAGAGTTGGACGAGGTCGTAGGCTTGGAATTAGGGGCCGACGACTTCATCAGCAAGCCTTTCGACGTGGATGTCTTGCTTGCCCATGTCAAAGCTGTCCTGCGTCGAGTCGCTCGTGGCAGCGCAAGCCAGTCGGACGACGAAAGGGGCATCATCGAACTCGGTGATCTGGTGGTGGACACGAATGCCTACGTCGTCACGCTGCGAGGCAACCCTGTGGATCTATCGCCGCGCGAGTTCGATCTACTGCAGACCCTGGCCCTGGAAGCAGGAAGGGTGGTTTCCGTCGATCAACTGCTGGCCAGAGCATGGGGCGTCGAATTCTTGGGGGAGTCCCAGGTCGTCTACGTCCACATTCGTTGGCTGCGTGAGAAGCTTGAGGACGATCCATCCAACCCGGCTCGAATACTGACGGTAAGGGGCAAGGGTTACAAGCTTCTATCCATAACCAGCCAGGCTTGAACGATGGTCTTGAAGCAACCTTGAAGATACCTTAAGCTCATAATAAAGACTGCTGATAGCCGCATGGCGCATAATCTGAAAGGGTCATGCGCGTTCAACTGTAAGTCATTATTGCATGCCTCATCCCGGTTCTCCACAGTCGATATTGCATTAACTATCATGCCCCAAGCAACTACATCCAGAATAGTTTCTCGCGAAGTTCCAGGAGCAAAGTCTTTCGACGTCGATAGTGAGCTTCACCGGCGACTTGTCATCAATTTCGGACGAAGCATCGGCGCGTCGCGGCTTGCGACTCAGGCTCTGTTACAAGGCGCAGTAGATGATCCGGAGTTACGACGCGAGCTCCTGGAAGGCATCGACGACCAATTAAGGAGCATGAGCCTTATTCTCGACAACTTGGTCCAGTTCAATGCACTAAAGCGAAATGCCCTTAGGCTCGAAATGGGACCTGTCAATCTTCAGGTGTGGCTGCCTCCGCTGCTGGCAAAATGGCGGCCCTTAGCTTTGCGAGAGGGCCTCGCCTGGCGTGAAAAGCTAGTCCCGGATTCGCTACCGGTGCGCGCCGATACCGAACGCCTCGCCCAGGCTATGGCAAACCTATTGTCAAACGCGGTTCAGCACACACCGAAGGGCGGGGACGTGCTGGTGAGTTCGGGGGCCACCATGCAGGATGCATGGATCAGCATCAGCAACTCGGGTCCAGGTCTGACCTCTGCTGAGCGCCACAGAGTATTTGAGCCTTTCTTTGCCAGCGCCCGTCAAGGTCAATTCCCCAGGGGAGTCGGGCTAGGCCTGGCAGTAACTGAAGCCCTGGTACAGGCGCAGAATGGGCGGATCGAGGTCGAGAGTGATGCCGGCCAGGGATGCAGTTTCAGCATCTGGTTGCCGCTGACAAGGCCGAAACACTGATCACCAGGGCTCCCGGCTGAGCAACTTGCGCTCAGCGGGCCTACTACTCTCTCACCACGTTGCGATAAGCCACCGGCTTGGTTAAGGTTCTGTCCGACACAAGCCGTGACCTGCGCTGGCTGGGTGACCCCTCATCCACCTGTGGCCAAGCCAACGGCAGTAATCGAACCCCCCCTCAGCAAAGCCGAACGCCAGGACATCTTCGACACGGTCTGGCAAACCGTGAATGACGGCTACTTCGATCCCACTTCTGGCGGCAAAGACTGGCAGGCCGTCGGCAAGCGCTATCGCCAGAGGCTGGAAACAGTGCAGGACGATCGCGCGTTCTGGCTCGACGTGTTTAATCCGATGGTGTTTGAGCTGGGTGTGTCGCACATCGGCGCGTTGCCGCCCGAATTCGCCAGCCAGAGCCAATGACCTGCTCGACCGGCACGCTGGGAATGGACGTACGTCTGCTGGATGGCCAGCCGGTGATCAGCGAAGTTGCGGCAGGCTTTCCCGCCGACACCCCAGGGCTCCGGCCGGGCTATGTGATTACAGCGGTGGATGGTTGCACCCTTGAAAGCATCGCCGCCTATTCTTTACAGAGCCCGCCCAACAACGACCGCCCCGTTTCCGATGCCTACCGGGGCCGGTTGGTGACCCTGATGGATGAGTTGAGCGCGTCATCCGCTGAGGAGTTTGCCGGCAGCCTGCAAGCCATGGGCCGGGCCACACTTATCGGCGCACAGACTCCGGGACGCTGCCTCGTCGCCAACATCGTCTCGCTGCCCAATGAAGCCATACTGATCTATCCGTTCGGCCAGTCGCGGGCTCCCAATGGCCGGGGGCTGGAGGGCAACGGCGTGGCTCCGGACATTGTGGTTGAGTTGGAGCGCGATCAGCTTCTGCAAGGAGTGGATGCGCAACTGGAGGCAGCTGTCGAGTACCTTAGGGAGCAGGGGGATTCGACCATAGAGTTTGAGGCCCCGGATTGACGAAGTCCAAACAGGGACACCGTTCTTCCAGACCTTGGGGGCTTGAGGAAGCGTGCAGCGAACTGGCTACTTGCTGCACGCTTCTCTGTGCGCCAGGCATATAGAGTTTCCAGAGGGCAAGACCCTGGCGGGCCGTGGTGACTGAAACCCTTGGTCAAAGGTGTCCACCGCGAGGCAGGATCAACCGAGGGGAGGCAGGCCTTGAGGCCCTGCCTCCCCGATTCTTGACGACTCACTTACCGGTAGCACGAGATATATCTGAACCTATATCCAATTCATGTGACTAGATACATGGTCATCCCAGGTCCCCTATGCTAAGCTAAGCTAAAGAGAGCAGGTACAAGCCTCGCTACATTGAACGTGACGGAAAACCGTGAAGAGGACACAGTGAGAGGATCTGACAGGCTCGACAAAGCAAGGTTCAGGATAGTGTTGGTTGACGGGCCTCGATTGCTACAGGATATGTTAGTGCGCATCTTCCGAAAGCGATCCGACTTCGAAATCGTGGGCGCGGCGCGTGATCTGGCCGGCCTGGAACTTTTGCTGATGTCAACTGAAACCGATTGGCTCGTCGTCTCGAGCATGCCTGATGACGATATCTCCGAGGAAATCAAGGCCCTTCACATCTGCTATCCTGCCATGCGTATCCTGGTCATTGCGGCTGATGGCAGCGAAGCTCTGGTCAACTGGCTGGAGCCGCGAGAGATCCACATGGAACGAGCTACGTTGCCGGAACTGATTGCAGTGATGTGCAGTCACAGCCACTGGTCCCCGGGATAGCTCAAACCATGCTGAGCTGCCGGAACGAACCCTTTTAGAGAGCCACGCGGAATCGTGGCCGATGTGGCGGCTACCTCGTTCGCTCTGCGCCTGGTCGAAGCTGGCGAGCGGAGGAGAGGACAATGTTCAACCGAATTCTTGCTCCATTAGATGGATCGTCGCTAGCAGAATGTGTGTTGCCGCACCTGGTGTCACTGGCCGGAGCCTATAACGCTCAGGTCATCCTGGCGCAGGTGCTGGAAAACCCCGCAGGAACCGCGAGTGAGCCGATCGATCCGCTACGGTGGGAGATGCGCAAGGCGGAAGCCGACGCATACCTGGGTGATGCATGCGCGCGCTTGGAGGAGGCTGGCGCACGATGCGTCACAACCGTATTGTTAGAAGGCCAGCCAGCACGGCGCATCGTTGAATTCATCCGGTTCAACGACGTAGACCTCGTCGTCCTGAGCAGCCATGGCATGACTGGATTGAGCCGCTGGAACGTAAGCAGCGTGGTGCGCAAAGTTGTACAGCTCGCCCACTGCTCCACCATGATTGTGCGCGCGTACAAAACCACCGAATCTGAGCCCGTTGTTGGAGTTCGCTACAAACGACTACTGGTTCCTGTGGATGGGTCCCAGCGTGCCGAATACGCTCTCCCCCCCGCCCTTACGCTCACGCGATTCCATGAGGCACATTTGATCCTGGGACATGTCGTCGGCCGGCCGGAAATGCCAAACCTGCTTCCGCTGACCGATGAAGACCGGGAACTCCAGGAACGCCTGGTTGAGCGGGTACAGGAGGTGAGCACCAAATACCTGGACCAATTGTACTCCCGGCTCCCGGTGGAGTTTCAAGCCCAACTACGTGTGAGTGACGACATCCCTGCAACTTTACACGAAATGGTAGCAAAAGAAGATGTGGATCTAGTGGTTATCTGTGCCCACGGCTACTCCGGCAAGACGAAATGGCCGTTTGGCAGCGTGACCACCAATTTCATCGAATATGGCACGACGCCTTTGCTGATGGTCCAGGACTTGCATGCAGGGCAAGTAGAACCGACTGAAGCTGAACAGGCGGCAGAAGAATCGAAAGGGCATTAACACATGCCGCCTGAAAGCGATAGATCAGAACCAGGTTTGGCTGAAGCGAAAACGGCACAGCAGGATCCGGGCTCGCACGTCCTGCAGCTCGCAGCGGAGCACACGGTCGTCGCTCTGGCCGGGGAAGGGTATGCTCTTCTACACTACCTGAAAGCGCTGGAAGCGTTTCTGCGTCGGGCTCACCGTACCTTCATCCACCAGGCGCAGGAAGAGGCTATTCTCTCCTCTCACACGGCCGAGTGGGTGCTCGAAAACTTCCACATTATACAGCAGGCCCTGCGCCAAATCAGCGAAGATCTACCGCGGCGCTACTACCGTGAACTCCCCGAACTGGACGCTGGATCGTGGGCCGGCTATCCGCGCGCATATGTGGTGGCACGGGTGTTCATCAAGCAAGAGACGGCACGCTTCTCGCCCACGCCTCTGCAAGACTTCGTCTCGACTTACCAGGAGGTGCAGCCGCTGACCACGGGTGAATTATGGGCACTGCCCATCATGCTGCGTATCGGTATCCTGGAGACATTGGTCTATGCCATAGCATCCACTCTGGACGAAAAGGCGCCGGCTGGGGATCCGCCGGTTGTGGTTTCGATCGAATTGCGGGCGGAGACGCTGGTAGGTAACTGCATCCTCAGCCTGCGTGCGATTGCCAACCAGGACTGGAAGGACTTCTTTGAGAGCGTCAGCCTGGTGGAACGAACGCTGGGACAGGATCCAGCATGTGTGTATCGACAGATGGATTTCGATACGCGTGACCGCTACCGCAAGGTTGTGGAGAAAGTGGCCAAAGCCACGCCGCACAACGAGCGAGATGTTGCGCGTGCAGCGATCCAATTGGCGAGCCAGCAGCCCTCGGCAAGGCATGGGGAGCAACCTACCGCCTGGCAGCAACACGTTGGCTACTATCTTATCGACGACGGGCGCTCTGTGCTGGAAGCGGAGCTCAACTATCGACCGCCCACCGCCGCACGTCTGCATCGCTGGCTGATCCAGGGCCATCCCACCCTTGTTTACGTGGGCAGCATCGGCTTTCTGACCCTGATTTTGCTGCTGGTTTTGTTGGGCTACGCCGCCAGTGCTGAGGCTGGGTTAGGGCAACTGGCCGTGACCGCTGTACTCCTGTTGATCCCCGTCGTTACCCTCGCCACCAGCCTTGTGAACCCACTAGTACCTGTTCTAGTGCCGCCACGCTTGCTT
>JAULUH010000167.1:0-1532 GCA_032111745.1 Anaerolineae bacterium
CGTTCTGAAAATGCAGTGTGCTTCCAGGTCTGGAAGCAGGTTTGCGCCATGGCGAGGGCACTGTCGAGCTGTGCGTTGGTGAGTTGCTCGAAGCTCCTCGTCAGCTTGCCGTCGTTGGGGTTGACGAGGTCATCATCACCCGACTTGGTCAGGAAGGTGGCCTGACCCACGCCCATGCCGAGGGCATTGCCCTTGATGAAGGCATCGGCCCACTGCAGGCCCACGTACCAGGACTGGCTCTGGGCGCCGTCCACCACGCTGGCGAGCAGGGTGTCGCCATCGGCGTTGTGGCTGTTGATGCCCCAGCCAGCACTGATCGAGGGGATCAGGCCGCTGTTGCTGGGCTGCCAGTAGCCGCTGATGCCGACGGAGTTCACCGAGTCGGAAGCGCCGAAGCCAGCCACCGCCAGCGGGGTGCCGTTGCCGGTGTAGAGGCCGGTGCCGTTGCTGTAGGTGTAGGCGGCGGCCAGGCCGAAGTTGGCGCTGCCGTAGCCCAGCTGGACGGTGCCGGTCTCCTGGGAACCGCTGGTGCCGATGCCACCCTCAGAGGGGTTGCCGTTGTCGCCGTTGGCGGACACGTAGTTGGCACTGATGCTGAAGTTGCCGCTCTTCCACCACAGACCACCACCAGCGCCCAGGTTGAGGCTGTAGGTGCCGGGAGCGCCGGCGTAGGTGAAGATGTCGAGGACGGTGTCAGCGGGGTACACGCTGGGCCAGAGGGCCAGCATGTCGTCCTGACGGACGCGGGCACCGAAGGTGGCGGTGAAGCTGCTGCCGACGGGGAACTGGTAGAAGAGGCGGTTGATGGCGACCACGTCACCGCAGTCAATGCCGGTGCCGCAGCTCTCCTCGAAGCCGATCTCGGTGGCGTTCAGACCCACCACGGGCTGACCGAACGGACCCTGGCCGAAGTTGCCGGCCCGCAGACGGGTGCGCAGCAGGTCCTTGCCCGTGAAGCTGGTGTCGAAATTGAGCTGGACGTCGTAGTTGAACGCCGTGGCGCCCTGAAGGGCCTTGGCGTTGTCCGACCACTTGGTGCCGGGGATCAGGAAGCCGAAGTCAGCCGGATCGTCGCCCAGATCACCGGCGGAAGCGCGGAAGTTGCGGGCGTTGATGATCGAGGCGACCGGGGTCACCAGGGCGTCACCGCCGTAGCTGTTGGCGCCGAGAACGAAGGTGGCCTTACCGTTCAGCTTGGTGGTGGTGGAGAACTGGTTGGCTTCCAGCTCACCCACGCGGGCCTCGAGGCCATCGACACGGCCGCGCAGCACGGCGAGTTCCTTCTCGAACTCCTCCATGAGCTTCTTGAGCTCATCGGTGACTTCGCTGATGCGGTCGAGGCAGGCGTTCAGCAGGGCCGCCGCTTCGTAGCGGGTCATGGCCTGGCCGCCCTTGAAGGTGCCGTTGGGGTAGCCGGCGACGCAGCCGTAGCGCTCGATCAGGTTCGAGAGCGCCTGGTAGGCCCAGTCGGTGGGGCGAACGTCGGAGAACTGGTTGATGCTGGTGACCTGCTCGGAGCTGGTCGCCGCGGC
>JAULUH010000168.1:0-1957 GCA_032111745.1 Anaerolineae bacterium
TCCCGGCAGGCCTGGTCGTACTCCTCCCGCGCGATGCTGATCGGATCCGCCGGATAGCTCGGCGCCGGGTTGTATGGGATGTCGAAGAAGTCGGCGATGCGCCGTAGGGCCAGGTAGCCGGCCCGGATGCACAGGTCCGCCTGCCGGTCCGCCGGCACATCCACCGTGGAGCGCACCAGCGCTGCCGTGTCCAGCACCGCTCCCGCCGCCGTCACCCACGAATGGTCCGGCTGCGGCGAGCGGAAGAACACCAGCGCCGACAGCGACGTGTGGCTCTCCTCGATCTCCGCAAACCAGGATTCCCAGCTCAGCCACATCTCGTGCAGGTCCTCCAGCTTGTGCAGCCGTTGGAAGCGCTGCAGCATCTCCACGGCCGACGGCGGCGCGCCGGCCCGCACCTCCAACATCGTCACCGCCAGCTCCCGGCGCTGAAACGCGCCGTACATGGACGGCAGGTAGGCGATCAAGAGGGCCACCAGCATCAGGCCGATGGTGGCCTCCGAAAACTCCAGCAGCGTCTGCACCAGCGTGTCGCCGCGGGCGAAGCCCAGGGTCAGCAGCGACGAGCCGCTGATCAGGATGTCCTGGAGCAGCGTCTCCTCCGTGCCCGTGGCCCAGTACATCAGGACATAGCCGAACGCCACCGCGATCAGCCAGGTGGGCAGCAGCAACAACAGGCTGATCGGCGCGAAGAAGGCCATGATGCGGTCGCGCTGCTCGTAGGTGCTGGTGAAGCGCAGCCCCTGCGCGAAGCACCACCGCAGGCCCTGGAACACGAACCCGGCCAGCTCATCCCGCGCCCCCCGTGGCAACACCACCGTGCGCACCGCCGAGATCACGGTGTACAGCACGATCGCCACACCCAAGGCAAACACCGCCATGCGAACCACAATCATGTCATGTCATCCTGAGCAAAGCGAAGGATCTCTCGCGCCACGGCGATTATGGCCCACCTGCTGGTACCTTGTCAAGGCATGCCATCCCTGGCGTCAGGGCGTTTCGGAGGCCGAGCTATGGCGCTGTGACCAGGCGGGCCGGAACACGGACGAACACGGACAGACACGGACTCCGGAGCTTACCGCAAAGGCGCAGAGGACGCAGAGGGAAAAAGGACCGGAGGAGCCCGAGCGGACACGGACCGGAACACGGACGAACACGGGCGAACACGGACAGACACGGACTCCGGAGCTTACCGCAAAGGCGCAGAGGACGCAGAGGTGTGCCAACCCCAGGACTCCCCATTTGCCGCCAGCTACCAGTCGGGCTAGAATAGCAGCGTATGACCACCCGCCGTCTGCCCGCGTTGCCGGCCTGGCTGGCTGCTCCCCTCCCTGCTGCCGTGGCCTTGGGCATCGCCTTTCTGCTGGCCCTCGTCGCCGTCTCCCTGCTCTATCCCCCCGGCTACAGCGGCACGGGCTGGCTGTGGGGCCTGGGGGCCGCGATCCTGGCCGCCTACGCGTTCATCAACCTGCAGCGCCGCCAGCCCGAAGCCCTTTCTCCTGCCAACCCCGCCTATCCTGCCCTGCCCGCCCGGCGCCGCGTCGCCCTGCTTTTGCTGGCAGCGGGCCTCGTGCTGGCCGTGGTCACCGCCGCCGGCCTCGCCCTCGGCGCGGGCCACGACATTCTGCGCTGGACCTGGCTGGCCAGCCTCGTGCTGCTGCTCGCCGGCAGTTACTTCTTCGGGGCCCTGCGCGGCGACCCCACCCCGGTTCCACCAGTCCCCAGCGCGGACCGCCGCCAGCTCGCCCTGGAGCTGGCAGGCTTCGCCCTGCTCATGGCCCTGGCCTTCTTCCTGCGCCTCTATCACCTGCGCCAGATGCCGCCCGGCATCTTTGTCGACGAGACCAACGCCGCCCTCGACGCCATCCGCATCATGGAGGGCCGGCCCGATAGCCCCTTCGGCACCGGCTGGTTCGAGACCCCCAGCCTCTATGCCTTCTACCTGGTCACCCTCTTC
>JAULUH010000169.1:0-6486 GCA_032111745.1 Anaerolineae bacterium
GGCATGACGGCCGCGCGCAACCTGATCGATCTCATCCATGGCCGGCCGGTGGAGCCGGTGACCCTTCTGCCGGCGGAGATGGTAGTGCGCCAGTCCTGCGGGTGCCCGTGATGAGCCTGGTAGACGAACGCGGATACCAGAGGTGAACCGCAGAGACGCAAAGAACGCAAAGGGAACCTTGCACCGGAGGAGCCGGAGCAGAACACGAACGGATACGGACTGCACTGACGTGCAGGTGTGACTTTGGCGAAGCCCTGGGCGAGCCGCGCGGGACTTCGAACCAGGTTGTGGAGAGGAGGTGGTTCAAAGGCGTTGGCAGAAGCTACCATTCAAGAGGCTTACCATCCAGATCCGGTTGCATTGCGTTGAACGGCGCGTTCAACCCCGATACTATCTGTTCGAGAAGAGGAGCGACACCATGCGACACAAGGGACTGTTTGTCCTACTCGCCCTGCTGGTCGTGACCAGCATCATCCTGACCGCCTGCCCCAGCGCTGAGCAGGTCCAGGAAGTAGCGCCCACCGTGGCCGAGGTCGTTAAGGAGGCTGCGCCCACGGTGGTCGAAGTCGTCAAGGAGAAGGCCACCGAGGTCGCCGCCCCGGCCGCGGAGCCCGAGGCCACGGCCGCACCCGCCGCAGAACCCATGGCTGCCGGCCAGGAGCTGCAGGAAGCCATGAACGGCGCCTACACGGGCACGAAGATCGTAGTGGCGGGCGGCTGGCAGGAGACCGAGGCGGCCAAGTTCGAAACGGTCTGGCAGGCGTTCACAGAAGCCACAGGCATCGAGGTCGAATACCAGGGCACCCCGGACTTCGAAACCCAGGTGGCGGTGCGCGCGCAGGCCGGCAACCCGCCGGACATCGCCGTGCTGTTCCAGCCGGCCCTGATGGCCAGCCTGGCCGAGGGTGGCAACCTGGTGGACCTGGGCCAGGTGTTCGATGCCCAAACGCTGTCCGACAACTTCGCCTCGTACTGGCTCGATCTCGGCAGGGCTGAGGGCATGCAGTACGGCCTGCCCGTGCGCGGCGCTACCAAGAGCATCGTGTGGTACCCGGTGAAGGCCTTCCAGGAGGCGGGCTACGAAGTCCCGCAGACCTGGGACGAGATGATCGCCCTGATGGACCAGATGGTGGCCGACGGCACCGCGCCGTGGTGCATCGGCATCGAGCACGGCGCGAACACCGGCTGGGCCGCCACCGACTGGGTCGAGAATATCCTGCTGCGCACGGCCCCGCCCGAGCTGTACGACCAGTGGATCAAGGGCGAAGTCAAGTTCACGGACCCGGCCATCAAGGCCGCGCATGAGAAGATGGCCGAGGTCTGGCTCAACGACGACTACGTCTACGGCGGCCGGCCGACCATCCTCACCACCTTCGTGGGCGAGGCCATGAACCCCATGTTCGACACACCGCCCAGCTGCTACTTCCACGTGCAGGCCGGCTGGATCACCGACTTCTGGCCGAAGGAGAATGACCAGCCGCTGTACACCCCAGGCGTGGACGCCGACTTCTTCTACCTGCCGCCTATCGATCCCCAGTACGGCAAGCCGGTGGAGGGCAGCGGCGACGTGGCGGTGATGTTCGGCGACCGGCCCGAGGTGCGCGCCGCCATGCAGTACCTCGCCACCCCGGAAGCGTTCATGCCCTGGATCGAGCAGGGTGGCTTCGTCTCCGCCAACAAGAACGTCGCCCTGGACGCGTACGCCAACCCGATCGATGCTGGACAGGCCAAGATCCTCGACGAGGCCACCGTGCTGCGCTTCGACGCCTCGGATGCCATGCCCAAGGAGGTCGGCAGCGGGACGTTCTGGAAGGGTGAAGTCGACTTCATCAACGGCGGGGATCTCAATGCGATCCTGCAGACCATCGACGCGAGCTGGCCCGCCCAGTAGTAGGACACGAGTGCACCTGAGACCGTGTGACCCTGCCATGGCGAGCCGTTCGCCCTGACCCGACGCGGCGAGCCGTTCGCGCGGCGCCCTGAAAAGGCTGCGGCGAAGCAATCTCAAGCCAAGCATCGCCTGAGATTGCTTCGTCCTTCCAGGATGCTGCGTGATCGCCGAGCCTCATGGTCATGAACTGGCCGCCAGTTCATCGGGCGCTGAATACCGCGACCATGAACAATCTCGTATCATGAACGACCAGGGCATGAACGGCTGCATTGCGCAGCCGTTCATGCCCCTACCATCGCGGCATAGGAGACAGCTATGACAACAACCGCGGTCCCCGAGGATAGGGGAGCAGGCGCAGGGAGGACGCAAAGCCTGCTGCGGCTGCTCTTGTCCTTTGCCATCGCCGTGATCACGCTCTTGGCGCTGCGCTGGGGTACCGGCTTCATGCGCGACACCGAGGCGTCGAAGATCGCCCTGCTGATCGTCGGCCTGCTGACCGGGGTGGTGGGGGTGTGGGCGATCTACTGGGTGCTCAACGACCTGGTGATGCGGCTGCCGGCCGGGCGGGCCCGCAACGTATCACTCGCCTACGCCTTCGTGGGGCCGGCGCTGCTGCTGCTGTTGGTCTACCTGGTCTACCCGGCGGCCAACACAATCCGGCTCAGCTTCTACGACGCCAAATCGGTCGAGTTCGTCGGCCTGCAGAACTACGTCGACGTCTTTACCACCCCGGAGTTCTTGACCGTCCTGCGCAACAATCTCCTGTGGCTGGTGGTGGGCACGCTGTTCTGCGTCACCCTCGGCCTGGTGATCGCGGCCCTGGTGGACCGGGTGAGCCGCGAGGCGTTCTGGAAGACGTGGATCTTCCTGCCCCTGGCCATTTCGGCCGTCGGCGCCAGTGTGACCTGGAGGTTCATGTACGCCTACGCGCCGCCCAACCGGCCACAGATTGGCCTGTTCAACGCCGTAGTCACCGCGCTGGGCGGCGATCCTGTGGCGTGGCTCATCGAAGAGCCCTGGAACAACCTGGCCCTGATTGCCATCTTCATCTGGATGCAGACCGGCTTCTGCATGGTCATCTTCTCGGCGGCGCTCAAGGGCGTGCCGGCTGAGATCGTGGAGGCGGCGCGCATCGACGGCGCCAGCGAGGTACAGATCTTCTTCAGGGTCCTGATCCCCTCCATCCGCGGCACGATCTTCACGGTGACCACCACCATCGTCGTGGCCGTGCTCAAGGTCTTCGACATCGTCTACACCATGACCGGCGGCAATTTCCACACCCAGGTCATCGCCAATGCCATGTACCAGGACTTCAAGAACATCCAGTACGGCCGGGCCAGCGCCCTGGCCGTGATCCTGCTGCTCGCCGTATTGCCCGTCATGATCATCAACGTGCGCAACCTGCGGGAGCAAAGGAGGGTGCTATGACCACATCACCGGCCGGCAGCCGCGGCTTCTGGCACACCTTCAGCCACTTCATCGTCCCGGCCGCGGTCATCATCATTGCGGTGCTCTGGACCATGCCCACTCTGGGCACCTTTGTCACCTCCTTCCGCGAGCCGGTTGACATCAGGACTAGCGGATGGTGGACGGTGTTCATGCATCCCTTTGACTTCACGCAGTACACCCTGTCCAACTACCGCAACGTGATCACCGCCGACGACATGGGGACAGCCTTTATCAACAGCCTCATCGTGTCGGTCCCGGCCACGGCCATCCCCATCACAATTGCGGCCTTCGCGGCCTATGCCTTCGCCTGGATGGAGTTCCCAGGCCGGGAGGTCTTCTTCGCCATCGTGGTCGGGCTGCTGGTGGTGCCGCTGCAGATGACGCTGATCCCGCTGCTGACGCTGTACAACACCCGCGACCTGACCAGCACCTTCCTGGGCATCTGGCTGGCCCACACGGCGTTCGGGCTGCCCATGGCGACCTATCTCTTATATAACTACATCTCGCAGCTGCCCAGGGACCTGTTCGAGTCGGCGGCGATCGACGGGGCCTCGCACTTCACCACCTTCACGCGCCTGGTGCTGCCCCTGTCCGTGCCGGCCCTGGCCTCGTTCGCCATCTTCCAGTTCCTGTGGATCTGGAACGACCTGCTGATCAACCTGACCTTCTTGGGTGTGAGCAAGCAAACTATCGTGCTGACCGTGCGCCTGACCCAGCTGGTGGGATCCAAAGGCCAGGACTGGCATCTGCTGACGGCGGGCGCCTTCGTCAGCATGTTCGTGCCCCTCGTCGTCTTCCTCTCGCTGCAGCGCTATTTCGTGCGCGGCCTGCTGGCCGGCTCGGTCAAGGGATGACGAGATCGACCATGAAGGTGGCCGTGATCGGCGGCGGCTCCAGCTACACCCCGGAGCTGGTCAACGGGTTCCTGCAGCGGGTGGCGACCTTCCCGCTGACTGAGCTCTGGCTGATGGACGTCGACCCGGCGCGGCTGGCGATCGTGGGCGGCTTCGCCCAGCGCATGGTGGCTGCGCATGGCGCGCCCTTCGGCGTGCACCTGACCACCGACCGCGGCCTGGCCGTGGCCGGGGCCAGCTACGTGACCACGCAGTTGCGCGTCGGCGGCATGCAGGCCCGCAAGGCGGACGAGTACCTGGGCCAGCGCCACGACCTGATTGGCCAGGAGACCACCGGCGTAGGAGGGATGGCCAAGGCTCTGCGCACCATCCCCGTGATCCTCGGCATCGCCGCGGACATGCGCGTGCTGGCCCCCGGCGCGCTGCTGGTGAACTTCACCAACCCCGCCGGCCTGGTCACCGAGGCCCTGGCCCGCTATGCGCCCGAGGTGCCCAGCGTCGGCGTCTGCAACGTGCCCATCACGGCCAAGATGCGCATCCTGGAGCTCCTGCAGCGGCGCACGGGGCAGGCGATCGCCGCGGAACGGGCCGAGCTGGCCACGCTGGGGCTCAACCACCTGTCCTGGCATCGCGGCTTCACCGTCGACGGCGAGGATGTATGGCCGGCGGTGCTGGAGGGCACCCTGGCCGAGCTGCGGGCCGCCGAGCACCCGGAGTGGGATCCGGAGCTGGTGGCCACCCTGCAGATGCTGCCCAACTACTACCTGGCCTATTATTACGACACCGCCAGGAAGCTGGCGGCCCAGGCGACATGGCCGCCCTCACGCGCCGAGGCTGTGATGGCCGTGGAAGCCGAGCTGCTGGCCTACTATGCCGACCCTGGCCAATCCGAGCCCCCGCCCGGCCTGATGCAGCGGGGCGGCGCCTACTACTCCACCGTGGCCACCCAGCTGCTCAATGCCCACCACAACGAATTGGACGAGACGCATATTGTGAACGTACGCCATGACGGTGCGGTGCCCGGCTGGCCGGCCGATTGGGTGCTGGAGTTACCGGCCCGGGTCGGCCGTGACGGCATCATGCCTCTCCCGATCGAGCCGTTGCCGCCGGTATGCTTCGGTCTCCTGGCCCACGTCAAGGCGTACGAGCTGCTCACGGTCGAGGCGGCCGTGCATGGCGACCGCAAGGCAGCCTATGAAGCCCTGCTGGCCCACCCCCTGGGCCCGGCGGCCGGCCAAGTGAGCGCAGTGCTGGAGGACATGCTGGAGACCAACCGGCCCCACCTGCCCCAGTTCTTTGGCGCCAGTTCCAGCGAACGGGCTGAGCCATGACCGCGACCGAGTACTTCCTGGGCATTGACGTCGGCGCCACCAAGAGCCACGCGCTGATCGCCAGCGCGGATGGCCGGGTGGCCGGCTTTGGCCGCGGCGGGCCCGGCAACCACGAGCGCGTCGGCTACGCGGGCCTGGCAGACGCCCTGCAGCAGGTCACCGCGCAGGCCCTGGCCATGGCCGGGATCAACCGCAGCCAGGTGGCCGGCGCCGGCTTCGGCGTGGCGGGCTATGATTGGCCGTCGGAGCTGGCGCCCACCCTGGAGGCCATCGCCACCCTCGGCCTGCACTGCCCGCTGGAGGTGGTGAACGACACCATCATCGGCCTGGTGGCGGGCGCGGCGGCAGGCTGGGGCGTGGCCGTGGTGGCCGGCACCGGCACCAACTGCTGGGGGTGGGACGAGCAGCGCCGCATTGGCCGGGTGACCGGCAACGGCTCCCGCTTCGGCGAGAACGGCGGTGCCAGCGAGCTGGTGGAGGAGGCCGTGCGCGCGGTGTCCCGGGCCTGGTCCCGCCGCGGCCCGGCGACGGCCCTCAGCGAGGCCTTTGCCCGGCTGGTGGGAGCCAGCTCGGACGCCGAGCTGCTGGAGTGGCTGAGCCAGGACCAATGCGGCATCGGAGCCGAGGCTGCGCCCCTGGTCTTCGAGATCGCCGAGGCAGGCGATGCCGTGGCCCACGACCTGGTGCGCTGGGCCGGCACGAGCCTGGGCGACCTGGCCGCAGGCGTGATCCGCCAGATTGGCCTGGAGGAGCGCAGCTTCGAGGTGGTGCTGGTGGGCAGCCTGTACAGCGGTGGCCCCATGCTGATCGAGCCGATGCGGGAGGTGGTGCAGGCCACCGCGCCGGTGGCCCGCCTGGTGCGGCTGGAGACGCCACCGGTAGCCGGGGCGGTGTTGCTGGGATACGAGGCGGCGGGTAGGCAGGCCAGTTCCCTGCGCGGCCCGCTTTGCGCCAGCATCCG
>JAULUH010000170.1:0-2544 GCA_032111745.1 Anaerolineae bacterium
CAGCTCACCTACTACGCGGCGCAGATGAAGGACTCGGGCCAGCGCTCGGACCTGGAGGCCGGTATGGCCAAGCTCTTCGCCGCGGACATGGTAGAGCGGGTCACCAGCGATGCCCTACAGGTCTTCGGTGGCTATGGTTACGCCATGGAGTACCCGGCCCATCGCTTCTGGCGGGACGGGCGGATCTTCAAGATCTTCGAGGGCACCAGCGAGATCCAGGCTGAGGTCATTGCCAAGCGGCTGTTGCCGGAGAAGAAGTGATCGGTGATCGGTGATCGGTTATCGGTAATCGGTGATCGGTGATCGGTGATCGGTGATCCGGCGAGACTGATTACGGATTACCGATCACTGATCACCGATTACCGATCACCGTCCCCACGGAGCATCCCATGAACCAGACTTTCACCCCCGACTCCATTGCCGAGATCGTGCAAGGGATCGAAACGGCCAATGAGAACTTCAAGCAGAGTTATCCGGGCGACGTAACTGCACGGCAGCCGGTGCATACAGTCTACGGCGGCGCGAACCTCTTCAAGGCGGATACGGCGACCAAGCTGGGCGGCATCGCCCTGCGCAACATGGACGCCTATGCGCCGAACTTCGTCGTATTCGCCAGGGCCCTGGGCCTGCCCGGCGCGGCATCCCTGCCGGACAGCGCGGCCGACGTCGAACACCTGGCAGCCATCATCGAGAAGGATCCACAGGCCGCCAGCTTCACTCATGAGCCGGCCTGGATGGCCTACACGGTCTACAAGCGCGTGCGCGATAAGCTGCTGGCCGAGCCGGTGGAGGATTACCGCGTCGACTTCGAGGATGGCTATGGCAACCGGCCCGACGAGGAAGAGGACGCCGACGCGGTGAAAGTGGGCCAGCAGCTGGCGGCGGGAATGGCGGCCGGGACCCTGCCCCCGTTCATCGGCATCCGCATCAAGCCGTTCACCCTCGAAAGCTACAGGCGGGCGGTGCGCACGCTGGACCTGGGCCTGACTGCGCTGGCGGAGGCCGGCGGCGGCCGGGTGCCCGCCAACTTCGTCGTGACCCTGCCCAAGGTGACCATGCCGGAGCAGGTGCAGGCGCTGGCGGAGCTGGTGAAGATGCTGGAGCAGAAGGCCGGCTTGCCAGCCGGCGGGGTTGGCCTGGACCTGATGATCGAGACGCCCCAGGCGATCATCAACCACCTGGGTGAGAACACGGTGAACCACCTGGTGCGGGCCGGCGACGGCCGCGTGCGCTTCTGCGCTTTCGGCACGTACGACTACACCGCCCTGGTCAACATCACCGCCCACTACCAGACCCACACCCACCCGGCGGCCGACTTTGCGAGGCACGTGTTACAGGTCAGCCTGGCCGGCACCGGCGTGAGCATCTGCGATGGGGCCACGACAGTGATGCCCATCGGCCCGCACCGTGCGACCAAGGAGACCCCGCTGACGCCGCAGCAGGAGGCGGAGAACCTGGCCATGGTGCATGCGGCCTGGAAGCTGCACTACGACAACATCCGGCATTCGCTGCGCCATGCTTACTACCAGGGCTGGGACCTCAACCCCGCGCAGCTACCGGTGCGCTACGCGGCGGTATACACCTTCTTCCTGGAGAGCCTGGATGACGCCAACCGGCGGCTGAACCGCTTCATCGACGCTGCGGCCCAGGCTACGCTGAGCGGCAACATGTTCGACGACGCGGCCACCGGGCAGGGCCTGCTCAACTTTTACCTCCGGGGCATCGCCTGTGGCGCGATCACCGAGGATGAGGCCATGGCCACCGGCATCACCCTGGACGAGCTACATGGGCGATCCTTCGTCAAGATCGTGCAGAACCGGGCCTACCAGAAGACTGCGTAGCTCCAAGCACCGGAGGAAACCGCGGAGAACGCAAAGAGCGCAGAGAAATAAAAGGGGGAGTTTTTGCGCTCTGCGTTCTCCGCGGTTAGTCCGAATGTGGTTGCAGCTCCCTGGCTGAAGGCGCCGGATGGAGGATGGATCAGCAAGATGGACAGCCACGAATCAACTCACCTGGCGCAGGCGCTGGCCCAATGGGAAGAGATGGAGGTGGCGGGTGCGGTGCAGCGGCTGCCGGAGCGCCCGGAGGCCCAGGGCTTCCAGCGCCTGTATACCCCGCTAGATGCGGGGCCGGAGCCGTCACCGGAGGCCGTGGAGGCGTGGTACCTGGAGCAGCTGGGATTTCCGGGGCAGTATCCCTTCACCCGCGGAGTGCAGCCCACCATGTACCGCAGCCGGTTCTGGACCATGCGCCAGTACGCCGGCTACGGCACGGCGGCCGAGGCCAACGAACGCTTCAAGTACCTGTTGAGCCAGGGCCAGACCGGCCTGAGCGTGGCGTTCGACCTGGCGACGCAGATCGGCTATGACAGCGACGATTCCATGGCGGCGGGCGAGGTGGGGCAGGCTGGGGTAGCCATCGACTCCCTGGCCGACATGGAGATGCTGCTGGAGGGCATCCCGCTGGAACGGGTCAGCATCAGCATGACCATCAACGCTCCGGCTGCGGTGTTGCTGGCGATGGTCATTGCCACTGGCGAGAAGC
>JAULUH010000171.1:0-6184 GCA_032111745.1 Anaerolineae bacterium
ATAGCCAGCGAGACCGCTACCGTGGTCCAGGCTAGCGGCCCGGTGAACTGCACGTCCTCTTCCTCGCTCAACGCCACGTCCGCGGACCACAAGAGCGACCGCGTGCCCAACACCAGGGCATCCCACAGCATGCCGATCCCGCGCACGAAGGGCCACTTGGCCCACGGCTTGGTGTACACGGCTGCAGTCAGAGGCTCCTCATGGAGGACGATCTCGCCCTTGGGATTGCGCACCGCCACGGCCGCATACTTGCGCCCGCGCATCATGACCCCCTCCATCACCGCTTGTCCGCCGTAGTAAAACTCGCTCACACGCTCACTCCGCCGCAAGATGGCGACATTGTACATCAGACGCGGACTTTGGACAACTTCCCTGGCGGGGGGAGCGGGACACGGACGAACACGGACTCCAGAGGCTTACCGCAAAGACGCAGAGATCGCAAAGGGGACTTTGGACCGGAGGAGCCGGAGCGGAGGGGAACGGAAACGAGCGGCGCTTGTTCGCATGTCCTACCGCGTGGTAGAATGATGTAGTATGGACTGCACCAGTGGCCCGATGGATATTCTGTTTACGGAGGGAGTAGATCCAGCGTGCTAGACCCGAGGCCAGAACACGAGACTCTGTTGGCACAGCTGCACGAGAAGACTGACGCGGAATACAGGGCCGGTTCCGAGATGGTCATGAAGACCCGGCTGCTGGTGCACGGCGTGCGGGTGCCGGACCTGCGCCAGATTGCGGCCAGCTGGAAGGCAGACCATAAGCAGGCCGGACGGGATGACGTGCTGGCCGTAGCGGAGTTGCTCTGGACCGGCGAGTCGCTGGAGGAACGCACGCTGGCCAACCTGCTGCTGGCATCCTATCCGAAGGTCGTGGCGGGCCTGCCCTGGGATGTCTTCGACTGCTGGCGGCGCCTGGTGGACAACTGGGGGGTGGGCGACGCGCTGGCCACCACGGTGTTTGGGCCCTGGCTGCTGGCCAATCCTGGCGACAGGCTTCACCACCTGGAGACGCTGATTGCCGACGAGGACCTGTGGAGCCGGCGGCTGGCCCTGGTAGCCACGGTGCCCCTCAACCGCCGCGCTACCACCGCAGTTCCGGACTTGACTCTGGAGCTGGTTGACCGGGTCAAACACGAGCGGGAGCCGATGATCACCAAGGCCGTGTCGTGGGCGCTGCGGGAGCTGAGCAAGAGCGATCCGGACCGGGTAGCGGCTTACCTGGACGACAACCGGACCGCGCTACCGAGTCATGTGCTGCGCGAGGTGCAGAATAAGCTGGCAACCGGGCTCAAGAGCGGCAAGAGCCGTTCTCAATAGAATTCAGAAGGGTGTGTTTGAAACCGGTTGAAACCCTGTAGGATCGGGCGTAGAGACGCAAAATCTCGCGTCTCTATGCAGCTCGCAACGACGGGGCCAATCAGATGCAAATGCACCCTATTCAGAAGGAACTGCCTATGCCTGGCAAAGTGGACTATGACGATTGGGCCGACATCTACGACGTCTGGGTCGAGTCGGCGCCGGTCACCAGGGAGAATCTGTCCTTCTATGTGCAGGAGTACCTGAACACCCCGGGCCCGGCGGTGGAGTTGGGCGTCGGCAACGGCCGCATCTTGGTGGCGGCCGCGCGGCAGGGCAAGGCCATGATCGGCGTCGACTACTCGGCCAATATGCTGGAGCTGTGCCGGCAGCATGCTGCCTCAGCGGGCGTGCTGTCCCGCCTGACCCTCATCCAGGCCGATTTCCGAGATTTCGCACTGCTCGAGCCAGCCGAGCTGATTACCATCCCCTTCCACACCATCGGCCACCTGGTCAGCCTGGACGACAAGCGCGATGGCCTGCACCATATCTTCAGCCAGCTGGCCCCGGGCGGCCGCCTAATCTTCGACCACTTCATCTTCGACCCCGAGACCCTGCGCCGGCACAGCCTCCTATCCCTGCGCGCCGAGACCACCGATCCCGCTACCGGGCGAGACGTGCTGCTCTGGACCGTTAATAAGTATGACATGGACGTGCAGTCGATTCGCATTGTCGCCTTCACCGACGAGCTGGATGATGATGGCGCCCTGTTGCGGCGCCGCTACCGCCGGGTGGGCTTCAGCTGGATCCACCCTAAGCAGGCGCAGGCGCTCCTGGAGGAGACTGGTTACGAGATCGAAGCCATGTACGGCGACTTCCAGCGGGGAGCCTTCACGCCTCAATCGCCGCGCCAGGTCTGGGTGGCGCGGCGGCCGGCCTGATCCGCTGCTCGACTCCGGGCTCTTGCACGAAAACGTACCCTTTCCACGTTCAAGATAGGTAGACGTTACCCTTTTTCGTGGAGACACCAAATGCCATGCAAGTAGCTCCCGGCATCCACAGCATGTGGCAGCGCAATGGCGCCTATGTGCACGCTTTCCTGCTGGACGACGGCGATGGCCTGACCCTGGTCGACAGCCTCTACGACACAGATGCCCATCGGATCCTGGCCGAGCTCGAGGCCATGGGCAGGAAGGCCCAGGACATCAAGCACATCATCATGACCCATGCCCACCGCTCCCACCTGGGCGGCCTGGCCCGGCTGAAGGAGTTGAGCGGCGCCCCGGTCTACGCTCATGAATGGGAGGCCGACCTGATCGCCGGTGACCGCAATCAGCAGGCCGTGTCCTGGCTGCCCCACCGGCCGGTGCGGGTCTGGCCGTTGCAGATAGCCCTGAACCTGGGTATTGCCAAGCACCCGGGGGTAGCAGTGGACCACTACGTCCACGAGGGCGACCGCATCGGTCCGTTGCGGGTGGTCTACTGCCCTGGCCACTCGCCCGGGCACCTGGCCTTCACATGGGAAGAGCGGCGGCTGCTGATTGCGGGCGATGCGATTTGCACCTGGCCCAACCTGATGCTGGGCTGGCGCGGCTTCACGCTCAATCTGAGACAACACAAGGCCTCGGTGCGCCGCCTGGCCGAGCTGGATAGCGAGATCCTGTGTGTCGGCCATGGGGAGCCCCTGGCTTCGGGCGCGGCGGAGCAGATCCGCCGGGCGTTGCCCACCCTGGACCAATAGGAGGAATGCATGGCTCGTGTGCGCGAGTACTGGCTGCAACTGGAGAACCATCCCTGGGATAGCTGCCCGTGGGGCATCGACCGCCTGACCGGGCGGAGCTTCAATCCTCAGCCCGGCGGCGCCTTCAGGCCGGTGCCGCAGGAGGTGCTGGTGCTGCGGCGCTACACTCCAAGCTGGGGGCAGCCGGTGGTGGAGCCGGTCAATCCCTGGGATCTGACCGAGCCTGACCCGGGAGGGAGCTCCGGCACGCTGCCGGGAGCGGTCTTGGTGGCCAAGGTAGCCGACGAGGTTGTGGTGCACTTTCGCAACATGGACCGACGGGCGGGAGTCACGGAGGCCGAGCGACGGCACAGCCTGCATCCTCATGGCGCCCAACGGACGACGATCTACGATGGCACCTTCCCCCTGGCTGTGGCCGACCCGGCCCAGGGCAATCGCCGCGGCGACCGGGTGGCGCCCGGCGACACGTTCACCTATCGCTGGACCTGCCCGCAGCGGGCGGCGGCAGGGGCCTGGCTGGTCCACGATGCGGCGGTGGCCGGGATCAAGGGCACGGGGTTGGGCGCGTTCGCGGTGCTGATCATACGGGCACCGGGTGAGCAGGAGCCAGACGGGCCGGCAACCCCGCTGCGCCAGCCGCAGGATACAGCTCTACGCTTCGCGGCCGTGCCCCAGCCCCCCAAGCGGGGGGAATACATCCTGGTCTTCCACGAACTGCCGGGCGTGGGGCTGTGTCTTAACGGCCGGCAGCTGTTGGGAAACACGCCGACCCTGGTGGCGGGCGCCGGCACCCGCATGGCGGTGCGCTGTCTCAACGCGACCCTCGGTCCGGTGTCAGTGCACTTGCACGGATTCCGTTGGGAGCATGCCGGATCATGGGTTGATGCTGAGGTCCTGCCGTCGGGCGGCGGCGCGAGCCTATCGATCCTGGCCGGCTCCGCAGAGCACGGCGGTGAGCCGGGCGAGTGGCTGGTAGTTGGGCGATCGAGCACGGCCAGCGTCGCCGGCACGATTCTCGTCACCGGCGGCGGGCCGGTGGCCCTGGGCTCTGGCTGATGGCCCAGGAGGACCTGCCCATGCAACCCTTTGTGCCGGTGCCGCGTTCCATGCGCCTGTGGGGTGCCATCGGCGCGGCCGTGGCTGCCCTGTTTGCGCTCTGGATGTTCTTCTTCCCCAGCCTCATCCCATCACACTTTGCCTGGGTGGCGGAGCCGCGGCTGGCCCAGGCCTTCATCGGCGCCGGATACGTCTTCCGCACCGCCTTTTTTCTCCAATTTGTCTTTGTGAGGAATTGGCTGCACATCCGGTGGACTTTCTGGGGTAACCTGGCCTTCACCGGCACGTTGCTGCTGGCCACGTTGTGGCACGCCGACGAGATGAACTGGCGTTTCCTGGTGGCCCACGTGTGGATTATCTTCTATACTTTCGAGCCCGTGACCATGATCTTCGCCGCGCCGATGAGTGAGGACGTGCGGCGGCTGCACCTGAGTACCGGCGGGCCCATCCGGCCCTGGTTCCGGCGCTTCCTGATCCTAGCCGTGGGCATCCTGTTCCTGTTTGGAGCCTTCCTGATCATCAATCCCGAGTGGCTGGACCTGCGCTGGCCGTGGGATCTGAACGAATTCGACGCCCGGATCATTGCGGCCTGGTTCATGGGTTGGGCGGTGTGGGCAGGCACCATGGTTTTGGCCCGGGATTGGGACGAGGTGCGGCTGGCTGGCGCACTGGCGATCCTCTTTGGGGTGGCGGTGAGCGTGACGCTGGTGGTGTTCAGGCCTGAGTTCGATTTCGCGCGCATGCCCAGCCGCGGGTATGGTGCGATGGCCGTGGCCTTTACGCTGGCGATGGCGTTTTTCTACTGGCGACAGGAGAGACATCGTGGCGAATCCTGAGTGGCGTCTCCCCAAGGTTGATCGGGAGCTCACCGGCGAGCCGGTGCTGGCCGGCGACATCAGCGTGGAACCGGTGGCGCGGCTGGAGTTTGACCAGGGCGGCCGGGTGGGCCGGGCTGGTGGCGGCGGTGGAGGGCGGCTACGGCTGCGGCCGGTCGAGGTTATTGTGAGGCGGGACGGGCAACCGGAGCAGCGGATTGCGGTAGGTGATATGCAGGGCAGGGCCTATCGGGCGATGCTGGCAGCTGGTGCCGGTGTGATGGCCGCGAGCATTGTGTTCAGCATCGTGATGAGGCTGCGTCGTCGAGGCTGAGGGTTCTTGGATCATGAGGAGAGAGCAACCGATGGACTATCCTGACCGGGCGTTTGAGCTCATACAGCAGGCGATCGAGCGCATGGATGCCAGCCGAGTCTATGGGGAGCCGGTGCGGGAGGGTGACACCATCGTCATCCCCGTGGCGGAGCACGGCATCGCCTTTGGCTATGGTTTCGGCTCGGGCGAGGGGCCCGTGGAGGCCGGGGGAGTGGGTGACGGAGAGGCCGGACGGATGGGCACCGGCAGCGGTGCGGGCGGTGGTGCGTGGGGCGGTACGAAGCCGCGGGGGTTCATTAAGATCACGCCAGTTGGGGTGGTGTACGAGCCCGTGATCGACGTCAACCGGCTGGGGTTGGCGGGCATCGTACTGGGGGCATGGAATGTGTTCTGGATCGCCCTGGCGGTGCGGGCGATTGCGCGGCGCTGAGGCAGTGACGGGGGAGACTATGTGTCCTGGCTGACCTTGTCCCCCATGCGCCAACCCGGCGAACTGCCTGGCAGGCGGGCCTACGGGTTGCTCCGATAGGCCTGCCTGCCAGCGTGATCAATCGCAATCTACCTGGGCTAGGAGCCGGTGACCTCTACGGTAACGGTCTGAGAGGTCTGGCCGTTGCCGAAGGCGTCCAGGCGGTAGTCGTACAGGCCCGGGCTGCTGGGGCAGTCCTCGATGCTGCCGGCTGCGGCACCGCCGGGCATGATGGTCTGGCCGCTGCGGGACACGTTGACGTAGTCGGTATACCGGGTGTTCCAGTTAATGTTGACACACTGCCCGACAGGGATCTGGTTCGAGCTGACGGAGAAGCCGTCGATGATCGGGCCAGGCGGTGGGGGTGGCGCACTGTTTACGTTCACCGTCACTTGGCGCGTCTCCTGGCTACCGTCAGTGCGCACCACCCTTAGGGTATAGGTGGTGGTGCTGCCGGGGCACACCTGCTGGCTG
>JAULUH010000172.1:0-1920 GCA_032111745.1 Anaerolineae bacterium
GTTCAAGACCGACCTGACCGAGCGCCCCCCGCAGGACGCCCGGGCCTCGTTCCTGGCCTTCCAGCAGCTGATCGAGCGCTACCCCACGAGCGACTACGTGCACGACGCCCGCGAGCGCATGATCTACCTGCGCAATCGCCTCGCCGCCTACGAGGTGCACGTGGCGGACTACTACCTCCGGCGCCGGGCCTACGTGGCCGCACTCAACCGCGCCCGCTTCTGCATCGAAAACTACGACGGCGCACCGGCCGTCAGCCAGGCGCTGGACGTGATGATCGCCTCCTACGACGGGCTGGGGCTCACGGACCTCGCCGAACAGTCGCGGGCCACCTACGCGCTTAACTACCCCGAAGGTCGGCCCGTGCGCGAGGACCGCGCCTGGTGGAAGGTCTGGTAAGCCCGCAAGGGGCCACTATTTTCAGGACACGACTGGCCGTCACCTCGACGCTTGCACTGCTGGCGGCGTCGTTCTGGTTGCTGCTGCACCCTTACCAAGGACTGACCGGCGACGCTGCGCTGAACGCGCTGGCGGTACTCTCGCATGGAAGCGAGCCAGCACTGGCGGGCGACGTCTACCTGCTCGCTGGAGGGCATGGCGCCTGGAGCGCCATCGGACCTGCTTATGCGCCAGTATCCCCTGTACTTGGCGTCGAGCAGTCAGCCAGATTTTCCTCGCTGGTGGCCTCGCTGCTGTGGCTGGTGGCCTTCTACCTGCTGGCCAGGCAGGCCCTTCCCGTCGACCGTGCCATGCTGGCCTTGGCCCTCGCCGTCACGCTCGGAGCCAGCGTCGCACCCTATGCACTGGCTGACTACCTGGGCAACAGCCTGACGGCGCGCCTCCCCGCAGGGGCCCTGGTGCTGATGGGCCTGGCGATGCACATGAGGAATCGCCAGGCGCCCGCCGCCATCGCCCTGGCGCTGGCCACCTGGCTGCATCCCTTGATCGGGGCCTCCGGTCTGCTGACCTGGTTGGGCGCGCGACTGTCGCCTCGCAGGTCGCTGGAAATTGGCATGGCCATGCTGACCCTCGTCCTGGTCGTGGCAGTGCTGCAAGCCGGCTCCGGGCCAGCGGACGCCGGGCTTGCGCAAGAGCAATGGGTCCAATGGGTGCGCTCCCGAGAGGGGATCCGGTTCCCGAGTGAATGGAGCGGCGCGACCTGGTGGGCCGCTGCGGCCGCGTTGGTGCCGACCTGGCTCCTCTCCCACGGATTGGCGTCGGACGGCGCGGCCCGCCTGCTCCGGTCTGCGGTCGGCTGCGGCCTGCTGGGTGTGACCGCTACCGGACTCGTCTCATGGATCGCTCCGGGTAGCTCGCTCTTTACGGTAGAAGCATCACGGTGGCTGTGGCTGCCGCAGGCACTGCTGGGTATCGCCGCAGCCGGCGGCTTGATACCGATGATCCGTCGCGGGCCGGCCGCGGCCAACCCGGTCTGGCTTGGCCTGGCAGGTTGGCTACTGCCGGGCTGGCTTGGCCTCGCCCTGCTGTGCACGGCCCTGCTGCTGTGGCTGCTTAAGGACCGTTTCCCCGAGCGCCTTGCAAGGGTACTGCGACTGCCCTGCATGGCCACTTTTGGGCTCTGTGGCGTGCTCTGGCTGTACGACCTGTCACATGGTCAGGGGCTCGGCGCGCTGCTCACCAGCGCCGTGACGGCAACTTCGCTGGTGGCGCTGGGGTACTGGGCTGCACGGCAGCCACTGTTTGCCGCCCCGAGCATCGCTGCAGGCTTATGTTTCGTTGCCGCCGTCATACCGACAGCCGCCACGCAATTATCGCGACCAGAGTTTGCGGCGGCCGACGCGGCGACCCTGGCCGCATGGCGGGCGGTCATTCCGGAAGACGCTGAGGTGCTCTGGCCGGAGCGTCCCCAGGCCAGCTGGTTCACCCTCGGCAGGAAAAGCTACCTGGCCAAGTTGCAGTCC
>JAULUH010000173.1:0-2346 GCA_032111745.1 Anaerolineae bacterium
ACCTCCTCAATAAGCTGATCCAGACCTGATAGATGCCGCCGCAGGCATGGCCGCCAATCAGGACAGGCCGCCGCCGGCATCTATCCCTACAGAACGTACGTTCTATAATACTACAACCGCGGCCTTGAGTCAAGGGTTTTGCCCACCTTTTCTCAAGAGTCCTGTCGGTTCTCTTCCAGCCTCCGCGCTCCGGCTCCTCCGGCCCTGGCGCTCCTTTGCGCCTTTGCGGTGCTCTCTTCTGCTCCGACTTCTCCGGCCCTGTTCCCCTTTGCGTTCTTTGCGCCTTTGCGGTTCACCTCTGGATCCGTGGCCCCATCACGCCAGCGCGTCCTTGACCCGCTCGCCGACCCCGCGCAGCCGCTCCACCGGCTCGTTGGCAAACACAAAGCGCACGTAGCGCGCGCTGTTGGCGCTGCCCCAGTTGACCATCGGCGTCGCCGCGATCTTGGCCCCGGCCAGCAGGCGCTGCGACGCGGTGGGGCCGTCCAGCCCGAGCTCAGACACGTCCAGCAGCAGCGACCAGCCCCCGTGGGGCGGGATGGCGCGAAACTCGCGCAGCTCCTCCAGCAATACGTCGCGACGGCGCTGCCATTCGGCCACGCAGGCCGCGATGCCGTCGTCGGCCGCGTCGATGGCCGCGGCCACCGCGCCCATGGCGATGCCGGTCTGGCATACCACGTTGCTGATGCTGACCCGGGCCACATCGGCCACGATGGCGCTGGGGCCGACCACCCAGCCCACCCGCCAGCCGATCATGCGGTACTCCTTGGAGGCCGAGCCCACCGTGATCACCTTGTCGCGCATCCCCGGAAACGATGCCGGGTGGATGACCTTGCGCCCGTCGTAGAGGATGCGCTCCATGGCCGTGTCGTCGATCAGCCAGCAATCGGCGCGCCGGCAGAAGTCGACCAGGGCCTGCCACTCGGTCCGGTCGAACACCGCGCCGGCGGGCATGGCCGGGCTCATCAGCAGGGCCGCCCTGACCGGCCGGGGATCGATCGCGGCCAGTGCGGCGACGTCCAGCCGCCAGCCCTCCGCCGAGGGGATCAGGGGCACGAAGCGCGGCACCCCGCCGGCCAGGCGCACCCGATTGGTCAGGCCGACGTAGATGGGGTCGGCGAGCAAGACCTCATCGCCGGGCTCCAGGGTTGCCAGCAGCACGTTGAGAATGCCCGACAGCCCGCCCGCGCTGATGACGCACTCGGTCTTCCAGTCGTAGGCCTGGCCCGACTGCCGTGCCACCAGGTTGGTTGCGGCCTGGCGCATGACGTCGAGGCCGAAGAAGGGCAGGTAGCTGTTGGCGGCATCGTCATCCACGGCGCGCCTGGTGAACTCCAGCGCGGCCGCAGGCGGGCGCAGGTCGGTGTCCAGGTTCTCCAGGCGCAGCACCTCGGGGTCCCGGAGGCTGTCGGCCAGGTCGCCCATCTGCTCGACGCCGATCTTGGTGATGTGAGTGAGCCGTGAGACGGACATGAGTTCCCTCCTCTATAGCCAGTGATAGAACGATGCGCCAGGCCTCTGGCGCGCAAAGCCAGCGAGCCCGCCGGCTGGTTCCGGCCGGTGCCTACTGCTCGCGTTGCCGGGCGTAGAGGTAGCTGACGCCGTGCTCGTCGCGTAGATCCCTGCGCTCGAGGACCATGCCCATCTTCTGGGCCACCCGCTGCGAGGCCAGGTTCTCCGGGTCCATCATGCAGATTAGCCGCGGCAGCTGCAGCTCCTCGAAGCCGTACCGCATGATGGCCTGCGCCGCCTCGGTCGCCAGGCCCTGGCCCCAGTAGGCTTTGGCCAGGAGATAGGCCACCTCCACCTCGGCGCGGCCTTCGATGGTCCACGGGAGCAGCCCGCAGCGGCCGATGAACTCCCCGGTCTCCTTGTGGATGGTTGCCCACAGCCCGAACCCATAGCGGCCGTAGTAGACGTCGATGATCCACTCCAGCTCCTCCCTGGTCTCGTCGTAGGTCAGGGTGCCCTCGGGAAAATATCGCCGCACCTCCGGGTCGCGATACAGCGCCGCCAGCGCGTCCAGGTCGTCCATGGCCAGCTGCCGGAATAGCAGCCGTGGTGTCTCCAGCACATACGCCTGCGGGTCCGTCATCTCAGCCACCTCGTCCACTTCCACCGATGCTCATGTGTCGCCACCATACCCAGCCTTTCCTGGCGCCCTGGCTACCCTGGCCGGGCCTTCCGGCACCGGCCCTCACTTCCCATTCAACGGAAATCCTACCATAATCGCGCCCGGCGAGTCGATCCCTTGTGAGCGCTTCGTAGCTGTGTTACAATTCTATGGGAAGGTTGATCACCGCCAGCGCAACGTAGACGCCGGTCTTGCCAAATGGCCAAGCTATC
>JAULUH010000174.1:0-4971 GCA_032111745.1 Anaerolineae bacterium
GCCGTGGGGTTGATCAACAGGCCGGCCAGCCGGTCCTCCCCCACCAGGTTGGCGGTCAGCACGTACTCCATCAGCCCGCCCGCGTCCACCGCGGCCGGCGAGAACTGCCCCCCCACCAGCACCAGCTCCCCGGTGTCCATGAAGTCCGCCGGCACCACGAAATAGCGCCCAATCTCGCCGCCGGCCAGCGCCGCTGCGGCCGCACCCTCGTCCGCGTAGGCCCGCAGCGCGTCCGCCGTCACCCCCGCCGGCAGCCGCTGCACCAGGCCCGACCGGTCCACATAGCCCGACGCCCGCGGCGCATCGGGTGCGACCCCCAGCACCGCCGCCGCATCCGTGCCGCCCAGGGCCTGCCCCGCCATGATCTGCGGCAACAGCGTGAAGCCCAGGATCATCACCGGGAACACGAAGGTCGTGAACCAGAACGACCGCTTGGCCAGCGTCGTGCGGATCTCATGTTTGGCGACCAGGTAGGTGTGATTCAGATTCATGCTTGGCCAGTCCGTTCGCAGTGCGTTCGTAGTGCGCGCTTCAGCGCGCCACTTTCCCATTAACCCGTTAATTGTTTCAATGGGAAAGCTCTTGTTAATGGGCGCGTTTAGCGCGATAGCCCCTACCCACGGGCAGCTTCCTCCAGACTCTGTTCGGCAGCGATCGCTGCCTCCATCTCCGGCCGGTGGGCCTCGTAGAAGGCCAGGGCGTCGCGCACCTCAGCCGCGCCCAGACCCCATTCATTCGCAATCTGTTCCACCGTCAGGCCCCAGTGTTGCCTGGCAATGGCCAGTGTCTGCACCCGCACACCGGTGCTGCGCACCACCGGCACAGGCATCCCGCTGGCCCCACGACGATAGCTCACGTGCCCAAACGCCGGATCGTCCAGCCGCTGGCGCAGGCTGCCAACCTTTTCTGCCACAGCCCATAAGATGAAGTGGTCGAGCGAAATGCCCTGCTGCGCCGCCAGAGTCTCGGCTTCCTGCTTCAGTTGGGTTGGTAGATCGAAGGTATGCCTTGCCATCGGTCAATCCACTCCGAACACATGCCCGTCCACATGCCGCACTAGAGCGCTTCAATAGGCCGGTCAAGACCAGGCAGCAAAGCTTAGAAGGGCCTAGGTCCCCCGAGTGTCCGCAAGCGCGCTGTGAAATCCTGCCTGCACGAAATGGCGATCTGTCGTCAGCGCGTAGGTCAGGTCGCGCTCTTGCATGACGACAAATGAGATGCAGTCGGTCAAGCCCCACTCCTTGTCGTAACGAGCCTCAAATAGAGCCAAGGCGCGCTCGAGTAGCGCCGTATCTACGGACACTACCTCCACGCTGGCGTCACTGCGCAGATCGTGGATAGTCGCTACTGCCAAATCCCGCCACCGAGCGCGGGCAAGGGCATTGCCAATCTCCACCAGTACCGCTTCTGTGGTCAGAAACGGTGGCTGCACCACCTCCGATGCTTGGGCGGCTCGAACATGATATTCATCGCCAAGGTTGACCAGTGCCAACACATAGCTAGTGTCGATGAATACGGGAGATCTCATCCTTTGTCATCACCATATAGATAGTGGTCGTGCCGCTGAGATAGATCAGGCACACCTAGATCAACTGCCCGGTCCAGAATGCGCTGGAGGGCCGGCGTGGACGGCTGATACTGGGTGCGCGGGGTGCCCGCTGAAGTTACTAGCTTGCTGAGTAGTTTGACTACGTCGGTATGCTGCTCGTCGGCTAGCTCCTGCAACTGGGTATATAGATGCGACGGCACCTCAATAGTCACGGTAGTTTCACTCATATTTACCCTCGCTCGATAGCCGCAAGACGTCACCTTACAGTGTATGTTTAGGGCATAGTTCTGTCAAACCTCCTTTTTCCCCCCGCTTAGCCGTTCCAGGATCCTCCTCCAATCGTAAGGGCGACTCTCCATGGCGGGGAACCTAGGGGCACCGCGCTACGCAGTCCCCTACGCGCCGTTCTGCCGCAGCGTGGCCATGATCGATGCCAGATCCATCCGCTGCCCATACCGCAGCATCCCCGTGCGAAAGACCCGGGAGGCCACCCACACCGCCACGACGGCGGACGCTACCAGTAGTAGCCAGCTCACCACGATCTGCCACGCCGGCACGGTGGTCAATCCCCAGCGAAAGGCGATGGTCAGGAACGACGTGGTCGGAAACAGCGTCAGCGCTACGGCCAGCGGGCCGTCGGGGTTAACGAAGAAGATCACGATGAAGAAGAAGGGCAATAAGAACAACAGGTTGAGGATGCCCGCGATCTGCTGCCCCTGCTGCGACTCCGTCACCGCGGCGCCGATGGCCATCATGATGCCCCCCAGCAGGGCGAACGCCGGCACGAAATACAACACGATGATCGCCAGCAGCGACCACGACAGCCGCACCCCCTGCAGCACGGGCTGCACCCGCGCCCCGATGACCACGGCCAGCCCCACTACGGCCACCCACAGCGCGATCTGGCTCAGCGCCACCGCCAGCAGCCCCACGGCCTTGCCGCCCATCAGCTGCCAGGGCGCCACCGAGGTCGCCATGATCTCCACCGTGCGATTCTCCTTCTCCGCCGTCACTGCCTGCAGCAGGTAGCCCGTGGAGTTGAGCACAGCAAAGGTGAAGAAGAACCCGGCCAGGAAGGGCAGCAGGATGTTGACGAAGCTCTCCTCGTCGAACTCCTGGCGGCCGTCGGCCGAGCGCACGGTCACGCGCAGGCCCTCCTCCAGCCGCTGCTGCACCGCCGGGGGCAGCCCCGCGGCCAGGCTCTCCCGCAGCAGGTCGTCCAGCTGGCTGCGCACATCGCCGCCGGGCGCATCCCCCGCGTAGTGCAGCTGCACCTGCCCGCCCTCCCGGTAGTCCGGCGGCAGTACGTAGAAGGCCTGGATCTCCCCGGCCCCCAGCGCGGCCCGGGCCGTGGCCTCGTCCTGGCCGAGGACCAGGGCCACCCGCCCGCGGCCGGCTGCCGCGGCCGCTGCCTCAGGCGTGATCACCCCGGCCTGGTCTACGATAGCCACGGGCCGGCGATCCTGCTCCTGGCCGCTGAATAGAATACCCAGGCCGATGATGGCGGCGATGACCACTGGCACCGCCAGCGTGGAGAGGACGAAGGACCGGCGGACGGCCATGGTGATGTACTCGTGGCGGGCGATCAGGAGCAGGTTGCGCATGGCATATGGGAAGGATAGGCCAGGATAGCGCCTAAGCCTGGGGGAAGGCGCCGTTGCGCCCCTGCTCGACCACGGCCACGAAGATGTCGTCCAGCGAGGCCTCGGCGATCTCAAAACGCTCCACTCGCAGGTCCTGCCGCACCACCAGGGTGCGCAGGATGTCGTGGGGATCGACCCCCGGTGCCAGGGCCAGGTGCCAGGCGCCGTTCTCCTGCCGCGCCTCCAGCACGTCCGGCACGCCGCTGAAATCCCCCTCCCCTTCCACCACCACGGCGTGGCCAGCAAAGTTGCGCCTGATCTCGTCCACCTCCCCGTAGAGCACGGAGGTTCCCTGGTCGATCAGCACGATGCGGTTGCATAGGGCCTCGACCTGGTGCATCTGGTGGGTGGACATCAGGATCGTGCGGCCGGCCCGGCGCTGCTCCTGCATGATCTCCTCGATCAGCCGCGTGTTCACCGGGTCCAGCCCGGAGAAGGGCTCATCCACCACGATCAGGTCGGGCTCGTGGATCAGCGTGGCGATGATCTGGGCCTTCTGCTGCATGCCCTTGCTGAGGTCCTGGACACGCTTGCTGCGGTGCTCATAAAGGTCCAGCCGCTGCAGCCAGCCGTCCAGCCGGCTGCGCGCCGTGTCCCGGTCCAGCCCCTTCAGGGTGGCCAGGTAGACCAGGGTGGACTCCAGCTTCTGGTCCCGGTACAGGCCGCGCTCCTCGGGCATATAGCCGATGCGCCGCTTCTTGGCCTCGTCCATGGGCCCGCCCAGCACCGACACGTGGCCGGCGTCGGGCTTGAAGATATCCAGCATCATGCGGATGGTGGTGGTCTTGCCCGCGCCGTTGGGGCCCAGCATGCCGAAGATCTCCCCTGGGAAGACCTCGAAGGAAACGTCCGCCACAGCCTGTACCCGGCCGAAGGATTTCTTGACCCCCTCGACCTGCACGGTCGGGGCGCTGGAGGTTGGTGTCATGGCTGCATTATACCACAGCACCGATATCAACACGGAGCAACGCGCGGGCCTGAGCCGCCACCACCGCCAGGCTCCCAGGCCATCGACTACCGTCGCCTGGCGCGTTTGTGCCGTGTGACTCCCCGCAGTATAATACCAGCACCGATAGAGAAAGCCAGGAACTGCCCGTGACCAAGATCACCTTTCTCGGCGTCGGTGGCGCCATGGCCACCGGACCGGCCGATAACCATACTGCTCTGGTAGTGGCCGAGGGAGCTATAACCGTCCTGCTGGACTGCGGGCCGACGATCATGGTCCAGCTCGAGCGGGCCGGCTTGACCGCCGAAGACATCACCCACATCATGGTGTCGCACCAGCACGGCGACCACGCCCTGGGCCTGCCCATGCTCCTGCTCAACCGGGTGCTGTTCTGGCCCGAGCGCCCCCTGGTGGTGCTGGCCATGCCGCCGGTGCTGGATGTGCTGCAGCGCCTGACCCTCCTGGTCTACCCCGACCTGCACACCCGTTTCGAGAGCTGCATCCAGTTCCTGCCCCTCCAGGAAGGGCTGGAGGGGCATGCCCTACCCGGGGCGACGGGCATCACCTATGCCACGGCGCCGGGCAAGCACTCGGTGCCGACCTGGGGCCTGCGCCTGAACCTGCCCTCGGGCCACAGCCTGGTGTACAGCGCGGACACCGGCGAGGCCCCGCCTATGGGACAGCTGGCTGCGGGCACAGACCTGCTGGTCCACGACGCCTTCTACCTGGAGCCACCCACCGACGGCTACGATAGCCACTCCACCGCAGCGCAGGTGGGGCAGCTGGCCGCCGAGGCCGGCGTGGGCCGGCTGGCGCTGGCGCACCGCAAGTAC
>JAULUH010000174.1:4981-10642 GCA_032111745.1 Anaerolineae bacterium
CAAAACCACCCCGTCATTCATGCCCCTACAATCGCGCGGCACCAGCGGGCTATTTCGGGATGATGCTCACCTTGCGGTGCTCGTCCTCGCCGAAGCTCTGGGTGGTGACCTGGGGGCTATCCCGCAGGGTCATGTGAATAATGCGGCGCTCGCGGGGGGGCATCGCCTCCAGGGTGACGGCCCGCCCGGAGCTGATGGCCCGCTCGGCCATGCGCAGGGCCAGGCTGCGCAGCTGCTCCTCGCGCCGCGCCTTGTAGCCCTCCACATCCACCTCCAGGTTGGTCCACTTGTGCACCCGGTGGTTCACCATCAGCCGCAGCAGGTACTGGATGGCGGCCAACGTCTCGCCCCGGCGGCCGATCAACACGCCCAGGTCGTCGCCCACGATGTTCAACATCAGGGGCCGCTCCTCGTCCTCATCCACCATGCCGGTGTAATCCACCACCTCGACCGTAGCCTTGAGATCCATGTGGTCCAGCAGACCTTGCAGCAGCTCCGCGGCCACCGCCGGCACATCCTCCTCGCCGCCCTCGGCCGGTGCTGCCGGCCGGGGCTTGGGCTCAGTCCGCGGGGCCGGGGCCGGCTTGGACTCAGCCCGGGGGGCTGGCGCCGGTTTGGGCGCTGGCCGGGGCTCGGCTTTCGGGGCCGGCGCTGGCCGGGGCTCCACCTTTGCCGGGGCGGCTGGTTTGGGCGCCGGTGTGGCGGGTAGGGCCTGCTCCACAGCCTGGATGAAGACCCGGGCATCCTCGGCGCCAAAGCCCAGCAGGCCGCGGCTGCCCTTGCTCAGCACCTCGATAGTCGCCTGCTCGCGCTTCAGTCCCAGCGCGGCCAGGCCAGCCTCGATGGCCTCGTCGACTGTCTTCCCATGATACTCCCCTCCCTTGGCAGACGTCATAGCTTACCTCTTCTTTTTGCGCATCTTGCGCCGCCGCCCGGCGCTTAATTCAGACGACTCCCCATCCTCCACCATCACCACGGGCGCCGCAGTGCTGCCGTTTGCGCCGACCGCCGTGCTGGTGCTGACCGCAGCCGTCGTGGCGGTAGCAGGCTTTCCAGCCTTGGCGCCAGCCGTGGCCGTCGCCGCCGTCGCAGGCTTGGAGAAGGGCCATAGCCCCGACCACCCCGTGCTGAACCCCTGCTGGATGATTTGCAGAACGTTGGAGGTGACCCAGTAGAGGGTCAACGCGGCCGGCGTGATCAGCGTGATGTAGCCGAACATCAACGGCATCAGCATCATCATGGTATTGGTGGAGCCCGGCGTGGCCGAGGGCGTGGCCGCCTGGCTCATGCGCTGCATGATCAGCTGGGACACCACGTAGATGATGGGCAGGATCAGATAGGGCCACACTGCGGGCGAGAACAGATGGGCAGGCGTCAGGGGCTGCAACCAGCCCATGCCCTGCTGGAACGTGGGAAACGATAGGTCAGGGATCCACAGGAAGGGTTCCTGCAGCGCCGGCCCGAGGCTTAGCAGAGCGTAGTAGAAGGCGAACAGCACCGGCATCTGCAACAGGAGCGGCAGGCAGCCCATGGCCGGGTTGACTCCGGCCTCCTTGTATAGCTCCATCTGCTTCTGGGCCAGCTTCTCCCGGTCCTTGCCGTACTTCTCCTGCAGCTCCTTCATCTGGGGCTGGATTTCCTGCATCTTCTTCATCGACTGCATCTGCTTGCGCGTCAAGGGATAGAGCAGCAGGCGCAGGAGAATAGTGACCAGGATGATGGCCAGGCCGTACGATGCCAGCCCCAGGGGGGTCAGGATGTTGTCGTTGACAAAGGTGATGAGCAGGGCCAGCGGCGTTGCCAGCCATGCGATCCAGGCCGGTGTCTGGAGCGTGCCGTCGGCATCATAGGTCATGCCGCAGCTACTGAGCAGCATCGCCGCCAGCACCAGCAGGACCACCAGGGCTAATGCCCGTTTTTTCGACATGTCTCTTCGTGTTTACTCCATGGTCCGTGCCCGGGCCCGGCTTGGGCGCAGCCGGCCAGGCCACCAAGCCGGTTGTATCGCCCTCACGGCACCGGGTCGTAGCCACCCTTGGCAAAGGGGTGGCAGCGGCCGATGCGCTTGATCCCCATCCACACGCCCTTGGGCACGCCGTACTTATCCACCGCCTGCAGCATGTAGTTGGAACAGGTCGGATGGTAGATGCACGCTGAAGGCAGCCCCGGCGAGATAAACCGCTGATAGAACCGGATGAGGGTCAGGACAATCCGCTTCATCGCTGTGATACCTCGGGCGTTATCCCCTCGGCGCTAACGGAGGCCGGCGCCAACAACTGGGCCCTGGAGAGTGCAAGATGGCAGGCCTGCGCAATCTGCCCATAGGTGGCCCCTGCGCTGGGACGGCGGGCGATGAACACCACATCCCATCCCGCTGCAATGGCGGGCAGCTGCAGGCGCACCGCCTCCCGCATCCGCCGGCGCACCCGGTTGCGTACCACGGCCTTGCCGACCTGTTTGCTCACGGAAAAGCCGAAGCGGCTGCGGGTCAGGCCGTTGGGCAGGGCACACACCACCAGTAACTCGTCGGGCCAGCACTTGCCCTCGCGTCGCACCTGCTGAAAACGGCTGCGCTCCCGCACCCGCTGGATGCGCTTCACGCCGGCACGCTACCCCGCACTACCAATCCCGCTTGCGATAGGTCAAGGCGGTCACCAGTTTGTGGCGTCCCTTCAGGCGCCGCCGCTTGATCACCGTGCGGCCGTCGCTGGTGCTCATGCGGCTGCGAAAGCCATGCACCCGCAGCCGCCGCCTGGCCTTGGGCTGATACGTCCTCTTCGGCATGCTAACTCATCTTCTCCTTTCGCCGGAAACAGGGCTCACCCCTGCGTTGATCTGTGGCTAACACTAAAAAGCGGGGGAGGCCTTAACGCGCTCCTCGCCCGCTTTTCATGTCTTATTCAGCCCGGGCATTATACCTTTGCCCGGAGGTTCCGTCAAATCGCCGGCGATCGCGGGGTCAGATCTCGGGAGTTCGCGGCGTATCCGTGCTGGCGCCTGGCGTTACCAGGTTGACGATGCGGTCGATCATGTCCAGCACCACGTTCTGGCGGAAGCCCACCACCAGGGCGATGGTGGCCGGCAGCAGCCGGGCACCGAAGGCCGCGTCGGCCGCCGACATGTCCACCTGCACCACCAGGAAGCCAGCGCCGATGATCAGGTAGACCATGGCGCCCAGCACCATGCCCATGATCGGCTGCACGAAGTACCACAGGTTCTCGGCCCGGTCGAAGTCCCGCCGCACCGACACGTGGTAGTGCAGCGACCACAGCGCGCCGGTCACGCCGCCGATGCCGCCCCAACAGACGGTGCTGATCAGCATCATCACCCAGTTCAGCTCCTCGCTGGTGCCCGTGGTGCCGAGCAGATAGGCCACCCAACGGCTGAGGCCAGTGTTGGGGATCAGGGTGATCACGGCGAAGAATCCCAGGAACGCCAGCCACAGCACCTCGTAGGCGAGGATGCGGGGCCCGTAGTGCGGTCCCCACTCGGCGGATTGCTGCACCCGGTTCAGCATGGCCTTGATCTGGTTCACCAGGTACTCGATCTCGGCGAACTGCTCGGGCTCCAGCAGAAGCATCATGCGCGCCCGGCGCAGCCCCTCGAAGGCCGCCTGGGCCTCGTCCTCGCCGCTGAGGCTGGCCACGGTCTCCTTGTAGAGCTCGTCGATTTCCCGGTCCAGCCGCTTGAGGTCGCTGTCCTTGATCCGGCTCTGGATCTCCTCGGCCTGCTCCTGGCTGATCACTTCCTTCATGCGCTCGAGGAACTTGGCGTACTCGTCCGCGGCCGTGCCGTCGGAGGGGCCGCCCACTACCACACCGGGCGCACCCACCTTGCGAGGTTTTAGCTCGGTCTCGGCCTGGGCTGGCGGTTGTGGCCGGGACTCGACGGGCGGCACTTCGGCTGCGGCCGCGCCGTTGCCGGAAGCTTCGGGGCTGGGGGAAGGCGGTGGCATGGCGGGGGGCTCCGTCTGGAGGGCTGGAGGGACAGTGGCCGTGACGTCCTCGACGGCGGCAGGTGGCTCAGGCCGGGTGTCAACCTCGGCCACGGGGACCGGCTCCGGCTCGACCTCTGGGATAGGCGGTGATGGCTCGACCATGGGGGGTAACTCCGGTGCCTCGGCCACCGGGGAGGGCTCGGGCAGCTCATAGGCGGCCGGCGGCTCGGGCGGCACGTAGGTGGACTCGGGCGGTTCGTAGGGGGCTGGCGGCTCGGGCGACTCCACCGCCGCCGGCCACTCAGGCGCCGGCGCTGGCTGCAGGGTCTCTGCCTCCGGAAGCGGCGGCACGTCGAGCGTAAGCCCGGACTCCACGGCCAGATCAGGGCCACCGAGCGCGGCCGGGGCTTCCACGACCGCGGTCTCCTCCGCCAGAGCTTCCCCTAACGGCGCGGCTACGGCTGTGGTGCCGTTGTATCCGGCTGCGGTGCGAGAGTTGCCGGCTGGCGACACCGCGGCGAGATCCTCCGCGCTGACGGCCGACACCACCTCCTGGGCCAGCATGGCGTCCAGCACCGTTTCGAGGATCGCATCCTCGGGCACCATCTCGCCGGCAGCGACCTCCACCGACCTGGTTGCAGGCGGGATCTCGTCCCCGAAAAGGAGGCCAACCCCCCTGCCGAGGAGTTCAGGGCCCCTGCCCTTAAGCGTGGCTTTCTTCTGCATAATGTGCTCCTTGTTCCGGGAAGCGGCCCGGACGGCGATGAGGGCTACGATGACTGGGGCACTTCGACGGCAGCCACTGAATCAAAAGCGCCTTTGGGTCATGACGATGGCAACGCTGTGGCGCTCAAACCGGCGTCTGTGTTGGTAGGCGATTTTTGATTTGTTATATTATAGCGGAAGAAACGGGAAAAATCAAGACCTGTCGCGGACTTCTTTTATGTAAAACATCGGTTTTCCGCCAACATTTCCCCCAGGCTTCCCGGTAAAAGGGGCTCTACTCGATCCCGGGGGCCGGCGTCCGGCTGCTTGCCGGATCTCTCGAGGGTGTTGTATAGACCCCTGCGCGCAGGTTCCGCCGCACCTGCAGTACCTCCTGCAGCATCCGCACCGTGTCGTGCACCGGCCGCACCCGGCTGTCCGCGTCGAAGTACCAGTTGATCGGCACCTCGATCACCTGGTACCCCCGCGCCAGCGCAATCGCCACCGCCTCCACGTCGAACCCCATCCCGTCCATGCTCTGCCGGCTGAACACCTCCTCAGCCGCCTCCGCCGTGAAACACTTGAACCCGCACTGCGTGTCCTGAAACTGCGGTATGGCCAGCCACCGCACGATCTGGTTGAACACCCGCCCCATCAGGTGCCGGTACTCCGGCTCATCGTAGCGCCGCGCGCCCGGCGCCTCCCGTGACGCCATCGCCACCCCATAGCCCTCGGCCGCCGGCGGCAGGAACTTCGCCACCTCCTCGATCGGCATCGACAGGTCCGCATCGCACATGAACCGATACATCCCCCGCGCCTCCAGCATCCCCAGCCGCACCGCCGCTCCCTTGCCCTTCGCACTGTGCAGCACCCGCACGTAGCGATGCTCCACCGCAAACGCCTCGGCCACCGCCGTCGTCCGGTCTGTGCTGCCGTTCTCCACCACCAGCACCTCGGCCTCATAGCCCTGCCCCTGCAGGAACTGGTCGATCTTCTCCAGGGACCCCGGCAGCCGGTAC
>JAULUH010000175.1:0-8760 GCA_032111745.1 Anaerolineae bacterium
TGAACCTGGCCCCGGTCCTGGACGTCAACAGCAACCCTCGAAATCCCGTGATCAACACCCGGTCGTTTGGCAGCGATGCCGGGCTGGTGGCGGCGTGCGGGGTAGCACTGGTCGAGGGCCTGCAGGGGGCCGGCATCATGGCAGTGGGCAAGCACTTCCCCGGCCACGGGGACACGACTACCGACTCCCACGTGGCGCTGCCCGTGGTAGCGCACCAGCGGGAGAGGCTGGAGGCGGTGGAGTTCCTGCCCTTCCGGGCGGCCATGGCGGCCGGGGTGGCCGGGATCATGTCGGCCCACGTGCACTTCCCGGCCATCGAGCCGATGCCGAACCTAGCGGCCACCCTATCCCAACGGGTCATGACGGGCCTGCTGCGGCACGAGATGGGCTACGACGGCCTGCTGCTGACCGACTCGCTGGAGATGGGTGCGCTGGCGACCAGCGGCTACCCGGTGCCCGAGGCCGCTGCGCACGCCCTGGCGGCCGGCGCAGATGTCTTGCTCTTCAACTGCGAGCCGGCCGTGCTCCGGGAGACCCAGGCGAAGCTGCTTCGTTGGGTCGAGGAGGGCAAGCTCAGCCCTGAGCGACTGGACGAGGCCGTGCAGCGTATCCTGGCCACCAAAAGGCGCTTTGGCCTCCTGTAGCCCGCCACCGCCATGCGCCTCCAGCCCTTTGATCCTCAACAGGCACACCACGTCGAGGCCGTAGCCGCGGCCTGGAACCAGGCCTGTGGTCCTGAACTGGCCATTGGCCGCGATTTCGTGGCCTTCAACAGCCGGCCGGCCACGGGTGGCGTGCAGGCCGGCCGGCTAGCCCCGGTGGGCGACGCAGTGGCCGGCTTCATCCTGGCCAGCGCCCTGCCGGCGGATCCAGCCACGGCACCACCGGAGTTGGGTTGGATCGACGCCGTGGCCGTGACACCCTCCTTTCGATGCCGGGGTATCGGAGCCGCCTTGTTGGCCTGGGCCGAGGCGTGGCTGGCGGCACAGGGCTGCACGACGGCCCGGCTGGGCGGCAGCCTGCGGCCCTTCGCCGCCGGCCTGCCCCTGGAGCTGGCCGGCGAGGCCTTCTTCCTGGCCAGAGGATATCGGCCACGGGCCAGCGCCAGCACGGTCTGGGATGTGGCGCGCGACCTGGCAGGATACCCGGAGGATTCCCGTGCTGCCGCAGCCTTGCCGGCTAGCTCCGGGCGCATCGCCGTTGCGCGCACCAGCGATGAGGCGGCCTTGTTGGACTTCCTGCAGCGGGAGTTCCCCGGCCGCTGGCGCTTCGAGTTCCAGGAGTTCCGGCGGGCAGGCGGCAGGATGTCTGAGGTCAATCTTCTGTGGCGGCGGGAGCCCGGCCAGGGCGCCTTCGTCGACGGCTTCTGCCGCATCAGGCGGCGCTGGCGCTACGGGGTCGATCCCCTCGATCGCTACTTCATGCACCGCCTGCCCACCCCCTGGGGCCAGCTGGGACCCATCGGCGTCGGCCAGGCCAGCCGTGGCCAGGGGCTGGGAGCTGCGCTGCTGGATTTCGGGCTGCGGCGCCTGCGCTCGTACGGGGTGCGAGGCTGCGTCGTCGACTGGACCGCCCTGTTGGATTTCTACGACCGGTTTGGGTTCAAGCCCTTCCGAGCGTATCGCGTCCTGCTCAAGGACCTCCAAGGAACGCCTCCATGAGCCATCACGTCCGCTCGTTGCCCGTCACCGAGGCGCGGCATCCGGCCACCGAGGCCATCGACACCCTGCCCACCCTGGAGATGGTCCGCCTCATCAATGCCGAGGATAGCCGGGTAACGGTGGCCGTGGCCGCCGAGCTGGAGCACATCGCCGCGGCCATCGACGCCATCGCCCCGCGCATGGCGCAGGGTGGCCGGCTGATCTACATCGGCGCCGGCACCTCGGGCCGGCTGGCCGTGCTGGACGCGGCCGAGTGCCCGCCGACCTTTGGCACGTCCCCAGGGCAAGTGGTGGCCCTCATCGCGGGCGGGGAGGCTGCCATTCGCTTTCCGGTGGAGGGCGCGGAGGACGACGGGGAAGCCGGGGCGCGCGACGTGGCCGGGCTGCAGGCGACGGCGCTGGACAGCGTCGTCGGCATCGCGGCCAGCGGCCGCACCCTCTACGTGTTAGGAGGCATGGCCGAGGCCCGGCGCCGGGGCTGCCTGGTGGTCAGCCTGGCCTGCCACCATCCATCGCCCATGGCGGAGCTGGCCGATATCTGGATTGCCCCCATCGTCGGGCCCGAGGTGCTGGCAGGCTCGACGCGGCTCAAGGCCGGCACGGCACAGAAGATGGTGCTCAACATGCTTTCCACCGGCGTGATGATCCGCCTGGGCAAGACCTACGGCAACCTGATGGTGGATGTGCAGCCCAGCAATATCAAGCTGCGAGACCGGGCCCGGCGCATCGTCGAGCTGGCCTGCGACCTGTCGCCCGCGGCCGCCGAGGCTGCGCTGGCAGCCTGCAACTATGAGGTCAAGACCGCTATCGTGGCGCAGCGGGGCGGCCTGTCGCCAGATAAGGCCCGCCAGCGGCTGGCCCGCGCCAGCGGCGTCGTCCGCGCGGCCCTGGAGGCAGGCGAACCTCAGGCATGAGCAACGTGCATTTTCTGATGGGAATCGACGGCGGGGGCAGCAAGACCACGGCGCTGCTGGCTGACCACGAAGGCCGCGTGCTAGGCCGGGGCACGGCGGGCGCCTCCAATTTCCAGGTCATTGGCCATCAGGCGGCAGAGGCAGCCCTGCAGGCGGCCATGGCCGCAGCGTGGGTCGCTGCCGGCCTGGTGCCGGAGCCCCTGGGCGGACTCTGCATCGGCCTGGCCGGCGTGGACCGGCCCGGCGAGCGGGAGCTTTTTGCGGGTTGGGCCAGGAAAGGCCATCACCAGGCGCGGATCGTGATCGCCAACGACGCCGAGCTGGTGCTGGCGGCCGGCACGCCAGCGGGCTGGGGCCTGGCCCTGATCTGCGGCACCGGCTCCATCGTCTACGGCCGCAGCCCCGCCGGTCGCCTGATGCGGGCCGGCGGCTGGGGCCACCTGCTGGGGGACGAGGGCAGCGGCTACGCCATCGGCCTGGCCGGCCTGCGGGCCGTCGTGCGGGCTTACGACGGCCGCGGCCCGGCCACGGCATTGACAGGTGCGATCCTGGCCCACTGGGCACTGGGTGCGCCACCCGACCTGGTGTCTCGCGTATACCGGGAATTGCAGGGCAAGCAGGAGATTGCCGCGCTGGCCGCCATCGTGGAGGACGTGGCGGCGGAGGGGGACGCCGTGGCGCAGGCGATCCTGGCCGCGGCCGGCCGCGAGCTGGGCCTGGCCGCGCGGGCTGTGGTCCAGCGGCTGGAGCTGGATGGCCCGGTGCCCTGCGCGCTGGCCGGCAGCGTCATCGTGCAGGGCAGGTTGGTGAGGCGGGAATTCGAGGCCGCGGCGACGCGGCTGGGTCTGGCCTTAATGCCCATCATCAACGTCCCCGAGCCGGCCGTTGGAGCGGTCAGGCTGGCACAGTTGGCCTTGGATACGGCTGGCACCGATCGATCCTAGATATGGGGGCCGGCACGGATCTCAGCCGCCTAAGCCATGGGGATCGCACCCAGTTGCTGCATGAGCCCGTAGAAATCGGCGTCGAAACGACAGCCCACGATCCGCCGATCCGCAGCACCTGGTCGAATTGGCAGAAACCCGAGTGTATCGCGGTGCTACCAAGCAAGTTCAGCGAACGCGATTGGGTTGACCTTCACTGCCCTTCGTGCTACACTGGTCTGCGCATGACTTAGTTGGTCGGTATCTGCCTCATGACCCAAGAGGTGAATGCAGATGGCCGTCATTTCCATGTTCTATGGCATCATCATCTCGATGTACTACTTTGACACCCGCCAGCATCACTTGCCACACATCCACGTGCGTTACCAGGAGCAGGAAGCCGTGCTCTCAATCACCGATGGTGAAGTGTTGGGCGGCGATCTGAGGCGAGACAAGCTGCGCCTAGTGCAAGCGTGGATCGAGATACACCGCGATGAGCTGATGGCAGACTGGCTCCTGGCCAGCCAGGGACAAACCGTATTTGCTATCGATCCCCTAAAGTAGATGTCGAAGAAGATTGGATGAACAGTATGAATCCCAGAGTTGTTGCTGTTGTGCCAAGACCAGACTACACCCTAGAACTGACGTTCACTAACCGCGAAGTCAGGATATTCGACGTCAAGCCATACTTGGACCGCGGCATCTTCCAGGAGTTGAAGGATCAGCGCTATTTCAACTCCGTGCGGCCGTTCCTGGGTAGCATCCAGTGGCAGAACGGCCAGGATCTTTGCCCTGATACGCTGTATCTTGACAGTGTTCCTGCGTCGACGGCAGAGCCTGTGGCCACATGACCAGGGCAGAGAGACCCTAAGTTAGCGCACCTTGATGAAGCACTGGATGAAGGCATCCCCACTTTGGCCGTGGGTGTATATGGTGATGGCTTGATCGGTTGAGAATCTCATCGATCACCACCTCAAACCCGGGAGCCATCAGCGCTTCAACCCCATTCGATGTGTGTCTGTGTTGAGCCTAGCTTCTGCACGGGGTCCAGCGTGCGGCGGATCCTGCGGTCCGTGCCAGGCGCCTGGCCTTTGTGGAAGCGACACTAGCCCGGCTCCCGCGGCCCTGGAGATCGACCTGAACGTGGTGCGTGCCCATGCCGCCTTGTGGAGCAACCTTGCACAACAAGGTGCCATGATTGGCGTGCACGACTCGTGGATCGCCGCCACCTGTATCGCCCTCAACCTGACCCTCGTGACTGCCAATGTACGGGAGTTCAATCGCGTGCCGGGCCTGCGCGTCGAGAACTGGGGGCCTCAGTAGGCCGGCATCGATTGCCTTTGTACTAGCAGCAACAGTGGGCGATCCTTACGGATGCGCAACCGGGGCACACGCTGGCGTGTGCCCCGGTTCCATGAGGGGTTAGTCGCGGGCCAGCCCAGGCCTAGAGGCTGTTATGCACTTTGGACCATGAAGCTCACGAACCTATGTACCAGCAGCATGGCAAAGGCTACAAAATGCAGTCCGGCCAGGGTTTCCGACAGGCGTTCATAGTCACGAGCCAGGCGGCGGAAGCGCGACATCCAGGCGAAGCTGCGCTCAACGACCCAACGACGGGGCAGCAGGACAAAGCCACGCTTGGCAGTGGGCAGTTTGACGACTTCCAGCCGGATGCCATGGGTCTGAGCGTCGTCGGCCGGCCGATCACCGGTGTAACCCTGATCCACAAAGGCGATTTCGACCGAATCGCCGGTGGCTTCCTGAATGGCCTTGGCCAACTTCGCCACTTGTGCTCGATCTTGTTCGTTAGCCGGGGTCACCATCACGGCCAGCAACTGGCCCAGCGTATCGACAGCCAGGTGTACTTTCGAGCCCTTGCGCCGCTTGTGACCATCATACCCGGCTCGATCACCGCTCTCTGGGCTCGATTGCAGGGTCCGGCTATCGAGAATGGCTGCTCTCGGCTGAGGTGGCCGACCCTCAATCTCTCGCATAAGCTTGCGCAGATCGTGTACCATGTCTTCAAACACGCCCGCTTTCAGCCAACGCTGCGTCTGCTGGTACACCGTGTGCCACGGCGGCAGGTCGTTGGGCATCATCCGCCACTGCATGCCTGTCCGCACAATGTAGCGCAGACCGTTGAACACTTCTCGCAGCGAATGCTCTCGTTGCGGGGCATCTTCCTTCATCAGAGTCAGGTAGGGCGCTACGAACGCCCATTCGTCGTCACTTACATCACTTGGGTATGTCTTGCGGCTCATGCCCCAAGCATACCACAACTAGTCAAAGTGCATAACAGGCTCTACGGAAGGGGCGGGTTGGCGTTCTGCACCAGCTCCAGGGCCATCTCGGGGAACCACTCCCCGGCGGGCGGATCCTCCATGCCCCGCACCGGGTCCAGCGGCCCGGCGGTCCAGCGATAGCACTGCCCATCGGACTCGCCGGGGATCTTCACCCACAGGTAGGCATCCACCAGGGACTGCCCGGTGTTGGCCGTGGTCCGGTAGCCCAGGCCGCGATCGGGCGGGTTGCACCAGTCCTGCGGATCGCCGGCCGGATGGTCGGCCGGTGGAATCCAGCGGCCCTGCCCGTTACGGCTGGTGTCGACGACGAAGCGGGTCAGGCCGGCGTCACCGGGATAGGGCACCCAGACCTGGCTCTCGACGTTGTCGGCATACCATTGGTCGGTCAGACCCCAGGTCGAGAAGTCGTCCACGTTGGCAGGGTAATACTGGCTGGCGCACCAATCGTAGTGGCCGTTGCCCCAAGAGCCGGGAGCGGTGGCAAACCAGATGCACTTGGAGATCCAGGTGCCGTACTTGACCAGGTGCTCCGTGGGCTGGTAGTTCGACACGTTGAGGAAGAAGCCAGACGCGCGCTGGACGCCGGCTCGCACCAGGCGCTGGGCGATGTCGCCCACGCCCAACCAGCGGCTGTGGGTGGCATCGAGGTAGACCGAGACGTTCGGCTGCTCCATCAAGCGGTCGACGGCGCCGTTGAGGGCCTCATAGCGGTCGGATGCAGCCGTGGCCGGATCCGCTTCTGGCGGCTGGCACCATTCGAGATTGCCGTTGATGTCGACATTGTAGGGGATAATGCCCAGGCCATCGGGCTCCAGGATAACCACCGCCCTCTCGTCACCGATGCCGGCGGCGAAGCCGTCGATCCAGGCCAGGTACTCCTCAACGCTCTGGGCCCCGCCCGCTGAGTACTGGGAGCAGTCCCGGAACGGCAGGTAGTAGGCAACCAGGACGGGAACGGACTTCTTGCCGGCCGCGCGCTTGACGGTGTTCTTGACGTCCTGCTGGACCTGCTTCGGGGTACCTTCCTCGAACCACACCGCCTGGGGCAGCTCGATCATCTGCTCGATGAGGTTGGCGTTGGCCTTGTCACCGCGGGAGGTGAGAGCGGCGATCTGCGCGATCGCACCGTGGTTGGGCTTGGGGACGTAGAATTGGGTGTTGGGGTCGAGCATGGGTCCGTCATCCGCCGGCGAGTTTGCCGCAGCCAGCGCTGGTATCGACGCCACCACCACCGCAAGAAGGACACCAACTACTGCGTAGCACTTTACCTTGCTGGGACCTTTCATTGTCCTGCTCCTTTCTGGCAGGCAACCACTGCCCAAAAACGGCCCTGACGCGTGGTTGCCACGGTGCGTCAGGACGAGATCACAGTTCTCCCGCCAATCTGGCTACTACGACAACGAGCTCTTCCGAGAGCCAGTATCCTCGGCTACGCAATTCCTCCAAGATCGGACCAACCTGCTGAACAAGGCCACGGCGCTTCCCCTGAAGCACGAGACCGGCCACTCCAATCACTCCGACACCAAGCTGCCGGCCGGCTCTACGGCCCAGCTGATCATCCATGAGTAGGGGCAAGCCCATGGTGACGGCCAATGCCACGGCATCCCTTTCCCCTCGATCGAGTCGCTCCGTTGCTACCATGACCTCAGGTGTTGGCATGGGGTCCCCAGAAACCTCAATGAATGTGGCCAGAGCACGATCAAGCCTGTCTGCCTCGGGGCCAGCCTTCGCCAGAAGCTCGCGGTATACACTTGGTGCTATGGTCACCTGACCGAACAACTGCTCGAGCAGGTCGAGCCTGTCAACCTTGGCGAGTGCAATCAACGGGCCTGTGTCCGCCACAAGGCTCATGGCTCGGAAGCTCCGAAAACAGCCGATTCCTCGTGTAGCTCACGCTCGAACTCATCCGGAGGATAGTTGAACACCGACACCTGATAGCGTCCACACATCTCCAGGAACTCAACTCGCGATATGCCTGCCAATTTTGCCGCCTTGCCCGAAGATAGCTTTCCCAGTTCAAACATCTTCAGCGCCGCCATCAGGCGTATCTGCGACTCCAGTTCCTGCGGGGTTAGACTTACGGCTTCTGCCAGGTCATCAGGATAGTTCAGCGTGAGAGTCTGCATGCTGTGTGTTTCCTCCGGCTCAGCGGCTACTGGGGCATGAGACCAGATCGTGTTCAGGAAAGGCAATTCGTGCCAGATCCAATAGAGCACTTGGGCATCTCTGATCCAGATAGTGATTATACCCTGGCCAGAGCTAACTGTCCAGCACTTTTCCGCTGCCCGCCAGCCCCGTGCACCTGCGTTTGAATTTATGGGACAAACAGCGCATAATACCGGCCCACCTCCCCGCCTTGCGGGCCGGTGGGCCAGACCAAGAAGGATGGAGGCCATACCTAATGACCGAAGCTTGGCTCGACTCCGACTCGATGGGAGACCGGGCGTACCACGCGAGCATTGCCGGCCTGGAGGAGGGGTTCGCCGGCATGCCGCCAGCGCCTTCGGATGGCGGGCAAGTGGTATTTCTGATGCGGCGGTTGGAGCAAGGCCGCCGGGAGGTGATGGACGAGATCGAGCTCTCGCCAGAGGCTGGCGTGCCCGGCGACGCCTGGGAGCGGTTGCCAGAGCGCAAGCTGGATGCCCAGATCGCGGTGATGCAGGCCGGCATCGCCCGGTTGATCGCCAACGGGCAATCCCTGGCCCTGTTTGGCGACTGCCTCATCCTGGACCTTGACCTGTCCACGGCGAACCTGCCGGCCGCGAGCCGGGTCCAGGTGGGGCAGGCCGTCCTGGAGGTCACCCCCCTGCCGCATACCGGGTGCCTGAAGTTCCGGGCCCGCTTTGGCCAGGACGCGCATCGCTTCGTGTCGTTGCCGGCGCACAAGCCTCGCAATCTACGGGGCATCTACATGAAAGTCCTGGAGCCGGGCATGGTCCGCGTCGGCGACCCCGTCCGG
>JAULUH010000175.1:8770-13562 GCA_032111745.1 Anaerolineae bacterium
ACCACCCAGGACCGGTACGGTACCCAGCCTGCAACCTGTGCACCTGGGGAGCTCCTGCCTTGAACGCGGCCAGGGCTGCGGCACTTTCGCTGCAACCATGTACCTGGAGAACTCCCATGACTGCGACTGCGCGTATGTTGGCGCCGGCCTTGCTGCTCGTGTTGGCTGCCTGTGGCGGCGCGCCACCACTGGTCGTCACGCCGGCCAATACCTGTCCGGTCACCGATCCCGTCTGGGCCACACCTCCGGAGGATACCGCGGTGCGAGGATCGCCTGAGCCTGGTTACTACTATGTAAACGACGACCGCTCGATGTGGGCATCATCATGGTGGCATGGACAGGAAGACAGTCACTTAAGAGTGAGCGAAGAGGGGGTCAAGGTGAGCTGGTTTCGGCCGACAGGAGCGACGCTGGAGATCACCGGCCAACGTATCGATGCTCAGGCTCCAGCGCTGGAGGCCCACGTGCCATGCTGCTATCCTACCCGCTTTCAGGCCACGGGGCTATACTTCCCGACGGAGGGTTGTTGGGAGGTGATAGCCAGGGCAGCAGGGAGCAAGCTAGCCTTTGTGGTTTGGGTAGAGCCCTGAGGGCCAGGCAGCAGTGGAGCCGCCTCGCTTTTCGAGACGGCTCCACCATCCGAGCCTCCTGCCCCTCCAGCCGCGGCTGTCCTCCCCACCCCCGGGGGATTTGGCCGTTAGCCAGGCCTTCAGGACAGGCCATCTCGCGTCATGGCGAGACGCCGCCCCCTGCCTTCACCGGCCTCCCTTCCGGGCCATGTGCATCCCCAGGCGCTCGGCGAGGGCATCCAGCGTCTCCGCGTCGACCGACAGCAGCACTGCCCGCTCCTCCCGGGTCAGGTCGTAGCCAGCCAGGGCCTGGTCCGGGTCGGCAAACAACAGTTCTCGAAAATGCGTGTCGAGCATGGCCCGTCCGATGATGGCTTCCAGCGCCTGCTGTGACATACGGGATCCTCGCAATCCCTGCTCAGGCCTGCGCGTATCATTCTATCTCAGTATACACCTGGAGCACGGCGGGCGCTATGAACTACTTCACGCAAAACGTGTGATCTGTTTCACAGTTGTGTTGGGGTAGGTTAGCGCGCGGAGCTCCCACTAACCGAATTTCCCACAGAAACGGTTAATGGACCATGGGAGAGCATGGCGGCCGGTGCATGGCCGTGTGCATGGGGCTCTAGCGTTCGCGCTCGATCTCCTCCAGGCTGCGGGTCTTGGTCTCGAAGGGGTCGGCCAGCCAGATGATGCCGATGGGGATGAGCATTACCAGCCCGGCGGCGACCCAAAAGCCGGTCATGGTGGGAAAGACCTTCAAAAGCACAGCTGCCAGTGCCGGCCCCAACACATAGGCGACGCGGGCGATGCTGCTCACCCAGCCGGCGCAGGAGGCCCGGCGATCGGTGGGGAAGACCTCAGGCACGTAGGTCGCGGTCCAGGCCGAGACGAGGCCAATGAAGAAAGCGGCCAGGATCAGGACCACCGCCGGCCCCTGGCCTGGCAGGAGTCCGGCGCCGGCAACGCTAAGGGTAATGCCCAGGCAGCCCAGAACCAATCCCCGCGTGCGACCGATGAAGTCCAGGACCCATCCGCCGGTCAATCCGCCCAGCAGCACCATGGTTAGCATCACCAGCACTACCCGCGACCACTCCACCAAGGTGTAGCCCCGCAGGGTCATGAAGAAGTACCCCGCCCAGAAGTACAGCACCATGAAGACCAGCAAGCACGCCACGATGGCCGCGGTCAGGGCGATGTAGCGCACGTCGCTACGATCGATGGCACCCAGGCCAAAGGGGCGCCGGCGCTGGCCCGGGTTCGCCTGGCGCTCGGCCGCCACAGCCCGGTAGCGGCCTGTCTCGCGCATGGGAAGCCAGAGCACGAGCAGGGGCAGCATCGCCAGGAACATGATGCCATACATCCAGCGCCAGTCCAGGCCAAGTCGCTCCACCAGCAGCGGCGGCAGGAGGGCTATCAAGGGCATCTGGCCGATGGCATAGATCACCGCCACGTAGCGCGCCCGCACCGCGGCCGGCGCCTCCTCGTTGGCCGGCACGTGCCACAGGTTGGAGACGGTGAAGAAGGTAGCCATGGCGTAGAAGACCATGAACCAGGGCAGGGTGGGCGTCCACAATAGGATCGCCAGGCAGGGCAGGCCCATGCCCAGCAGCAGCAGCAGCAGGCTCCAGCGCCGGCCGATGCGATCGGCCAGGCTGTTGAAGGCGACGATGAAGAAGGTGGGGATCAGGACCAGGGACTCCAGTGCGGAGAAGGTGGGCGCGTCGATGCCATAGGCGCTCAGGATGTAGGGAATGGCTGAGCTCTTGATGCTGGAAACGTAGCCGTCCATGATGGCGACCGAACCCAGGAAGATGGCCAGGTAGGCCAGGTAGCCGCGGCTGCGGGTGGCCACGGCCTGCAGTGGCTGAGCGGGGATGGTGGTGACGGTCATGGTGCGCCCTCCTCGTGTTGTCGTTGTCCTGGGCGGATGCTACAATGCCGCAGACGCAGGAGAAGAGAAGAGACCCGGTCAGAACAGCGGATCGCAGGAGGACGGGACGTCCATGGAAGCCACACTGGATCGATACATCGAGAAAGCTCCACAGGTGCGGGGGGGAAAGCCGCATATCGCCGATACCCGAATTACGGTGGATGACATCGTGCTGATGCACCTACGGCTCGGCCAGTCGCTGGAGGAGATCGCCGGCACATACCAGCTATCCTTGGCAGCGGTCTATGCCGCCATGGCCTATTACTACGACCATCGAAGCGAGATCGACCAGCGGATCGCTGAGGATGTTGCATTTGCTGAAGCGCTACAGCGCGACAATCCGTCTCCATTGCAGGAGAAGCTGCGAGCATTGAGAGGTGGCTGAGCGCCTCCGCTGCCATTGAGTGTCTGTAGACCTTCCTCGGCGTGCCAGGTTAGCCGGCCTTCACCTCCTCACGACCTCAATAGCTGATCTTGCTCCTCAACCCGTCCATATCGAGAACCGCTAGCACATGCCCCTCGTGGCGGATCAGGCCCTCCGTCCGCAGGGCACCCAGGGCCTTGTTGACGCTCTCCCGCGTCGCCGCTACGTAGCTGGCCAGCTCGGCCTGGGTCAAGGGCACCTGCAGGACCACGCCTGCCTCGGTGGCCTGGCCGTGGTGCTCGGCCAGGTCCAGGAGGCAGGCCGCCACGCGGCCCTGCATGTCCAGCATGGCCATGCTTTCCACGTGCGCGGTCAGGTGGCGCAGGCGCTCAGTGACCAGCTCCAGCGCCCGCCGGGCCAGCCGGGGGTGGGCCTCCACCAGGTCGAGGAAATCCTCCTGCTCCAGGGTGTAGGTCACGGCTGGCACGATCGCCACTGCGCCGGCCGAGCGAGGGCCGCCGTCCAGCAGGGCCAGCTCGCCGAAGCACTCGCCCGGCCCGTGGATGTTCAGGGTGATCTCGGTGCCGGCGTCGCCCAGCACGAAGATGCGCACCTGGCCGGACTCGATCAGGTAGAGCCGCTGGCCGGGGCTGCCCTTGTGAAACAGCACCATGCCCCTGGCGAAGGTGCGCTTGTGCAGGCTGGCCGCCAGTGCTTGCAGCACGTCGTCGGGCAGCTCGGCGAAGAGGGTGGTCTGGCGCAGCAGGTCGACTCGGTTCACGGGACTCCTCATCTCAGTATTGACAGGACATACGCATTGAGCCACAAAGGTGTCATTCTGAGGCCCGCAGGGCCGAAGAACCTCCTCTGACCAGCGCCGAGGCCCTTCGCTTCGCTCAGGGTGACACCTCAACTGCGTAGGGCCTGAGCGATATCAACCGCATGGCGATGCGCTGAGGCTGCCGCGGCCGGCCTCAGCCCGCTGCCTCCGCACCATGGGGCACCATCACCGTGTCGCGCAACGACGTCCACATGGAAAGGGTGCTCAAGGGCGACAGGGGACAGCGCTTCACCCACGGCTTGAGCAGGTGGAGGATTGGGGTGTGCGTGTAGGGCATGATGGCCGCCTCCTGTACCAGGATGCGGTCAGCCTGGCGATAGAGCGCCAGCCGCGCCGCAGGGTCGGCCGGCCACCTGGCCTCCTCGATCAGCTGCTCGTAGCGCTCGTGGCGCCAGCCGAAGTAGCGCTGGATGTGGCGATAGGCCACGCGCAGGAAGTTGTCGGGGTCAGGCGTATCGGCCGCCCAGGTGATGTACCCCATGTGGGGCGGCTCAGCCTCAAGGCGCTGGTAGTACTCCATCCAGTCGACGACTTTGACCCGGACCGCAACACCCAATACCTCTTTCAGGAGATCCAACCAGAAGGCTGTCGTGATTGACGCATTGGGTGTCAGTGCCGCCAGGTACTCGACCTCGGGAAACCCCCGCCCGCCCGGATAGCCTGCCTCGGCCAGCAGGCGCTGCGCTCGCTCGGGATCAGGGGACGGAGCGATTCGTGGCGAGTGCCCGGCCATGGCCGGGGGCACGAGGCCACCGGTGGCCGGATCAACCACGTCCCCCTGTGCCTCACGCAATGTCCTCAGTCCGTCCCCCGCATGCATAATGGCCTGGCGCACCCGCACGTCGTCGAAGGGCGGCCGCCGCACGTTGAAACAAACGGCCATCGTATGGAAAGCCGGCTGCCGGCACAGCTCGTCCGGGTGGCGCCGGCAGGCAACCTCGATGCCCTCGCGCGGCCAGCTGCCTAGGCCCAGCAGGTCGAGACGGTCCTCGTCGTACAGCTGCAGCCGGGCCGGCCAATCGGTGGGATAGGGCAGGCACAGGAGCTCCACCTCCGCCACGTTGCCCTGGAAACGGCCGTGATAG
>JAULUH010000176.1:0-8607 GCA_032111745.1 Anaerolineae bacterium
TCAGGCCTTGGCGCGGCCATCGATGCCGCAGTTGGACTGGGCCTGCATCGCAACTTCGATACGGCTGTGGCCGAGATGACCCACATGGGCCAGGTCTTCGATCCTGACCCCCAACGCCACGCCATCTACGATGCCCTCTACCACCGGGTCTACCGGCAAATGTACGAGCGCCTTAAGCCACTCTACGAGGAGATTCGCCAGATCACCGGCTATCCCGCGCGGCGAAGCCCCTAAGCCCCCATGCTGGACCACGATGGAACGACCAGCGCATCGTGCCGTTCATGCCAACTTCCACCTATCACGGAAGGAGCCCTCTGATGCAAATTGGCACCCCAAATCGTCCCCTAGGAATCACCATCATCGCCATCCTGGCCGTGATCAATGGCTTCCTCGGCCTGTGCGGACCCCTCATCCTGGTGGTTGGCGGCGGTGTAGCTACGCTCTTCACCGGCCCTGTCGGGCTGGTGGCGGCCTGCGGAGGCCTTCTGCTCCTGGTGGGACCGCTGCTGTGGTTTGCCGTCGGCTTCGGCGCCTGGAACCTGCAGCCGTGGGCCTGGTGGCTCGGCATGATCGCCACCGGACTCACCGTACTCGGGGTCATCGCCAACATCTTGAGCGGCGTTGGCATCTTCCAGGCCGTTGCCAGCGCCCCCCTATCCATCATTATCTTCGTTTACCTGCTGCTACCACACATCCGCCAGGCGTTTAGAATCGGCAGCGCTTAACCCGACCGCCTGGCTGGGGACTATCCCGCCGGTCGCCGGCGGCCGGTGGTCCCGCGCCCCCATGGGGCCACTTGACGCGCCCGCTGGAAAGGACCGCCATGGTTCGCTACTCGTTTCAGTTCTCCGACGACGCTCACGAGCATATCCAGGGCACCCTTGCTCTCGATGACCCCTCCCCGGAAGCCATCCCTGATCACCTTGGTTTTCGCTCCGGCAGCCTCACCCTGGAGGATGGCCGCAGCGTTGCCCTCGAGCTAACCCATAGCCCCGCCACCGCCGGCTTCATGTACCTGCACCGCATGCGGCCCGAGCCCCACCTGTTCGAAATCCTGGGCTTGGCGGATGCTCCCACCGGCCAGCCGGAGATCTGGCTGCCGGGCCAGGTCATCCTCGGCGCACCGCGCGCGCAGCTGATCGGCACCGCCATCCGCAGCGCCCTGCTCTCGCCGGCCATGCGAGCAGTGGTGACCAGTACCTCCCAGGACGCCATAGTGATCCTGCCCGTGCTGCGGGAAGGTGCCAAGTACCAGGTCGCCGAGGCCCTGTACGATAACTACGGCTACTACTGCGACGAGGCCCTGCTCGACTCGCACCACGTGTTCGATCCCACGGTGCCGCGCTATAGCCGCCGGGTAGAGACGACCATCCTCAAGGATCAGGACATCTCGCCCCGGCAGCGCGAGGGCAAGCGCCTGGCTGTGATCGGTGACAGCATCGCCAGCGGCATCGTCATGCTGGGCGTGCTCACTCACGTGCAGCGCCGTTTCGACAACATCGACCAGGTCGAGATCATTGCGCCGTTTGCCACGTTGCGAGGACTCGCCCGCCTGGCTTTCTACAGCTCTCCCCGTTTTCGCATCCGGGTCCACATCTTCGAGACCGTGCTCAACGCCCTGCCTCCCGACTACTACTACTCCGCCCACTTCGCCGAGCCGGCATTCCACATCAGGCCCGACCTGGAGGAACAATACCGGCGCTGGTGGGGCCAGGATGAGGCCGGAAACTACATCGCCGACACCGCCTGCGCCGGTTACGGCTGGGCTGAAGCCTTTTTCAACCCCCGCAAACAGGTCCAGATGATCGACGAGCAGCTCATGCTGCGGCACCACCTGACCATCGCCGACGTAGTCAGGCGCAACCTCCAGCAGCCCCAGGACCGGGCGCACCACGCCTGAGCCACCAGCTAACCCTCTATAGGCACAACCCCCAGCGTAATGCCACCGTCCACCACCAACACGCTGCCCGTGGTGAAACTCGAGGCGTCCGATGCCAGGTAAAGTGCCGCCCCCGCCACCTCCTCCGGGACGGCCATGCGATGCTGCGGAGTCGCCCGCTCGATCGCCGTGCTGAGCTGGGGGTTGCTCCACAGCGCAGCTGAGAACTGCGTCTTCACGAAGCCAGGCGCAATGCAGTTGACCTGGATGTTGTGGCCGGCCAGCTCGGCCGCCAGCACCTTGGTCAACATGATCGCGGCCGCCTTGCTGGTGCTATACACCCCCATAGCGGGCCCAGGCGTGATGCCGGCGATGCTGGCGATGGTGATGATCTTTCCGCCCCCCTGCCCGATCATGGCTGGCACCACGGCCTTGGCCATGAAAACATGGCCCTTCACGTTGACCTCGAAGATCTTGTCCCAGTGGCTCTCCTCAGCAGTCAGCACGGGGCCAAAGTGGGGATTGGTGCCGGCGTTGTTGACCAGGATATCCACCCGGCCAAACTCGCCCAGTGCAGCCTCGGCTACCGTGCTGGCGTCGGCCGCTCGCCCGGCATGGGCCTCTACGGCCAGGGCACGTCCGCCCGCCGCCCTGATCTCCTCGGCCACCCGGCCCACGTTCTCCAGCTTCCGGCTGGTGACCACAACGGACGCACCAGCCTCCGCCAGGGCTCGCGCAATCGCCTCGCCAATCCCACGCGAGGCCCCGGTGATGATGGCAACTTTACCAGTGAGATCGGTCATGAATCACACTCCCGCAAGCGCTTGCTACTCTCAGTCGCTACCGGGGTTGCTGAGATCGCCCGGGCTCCCGGGCACGACGCGGCACCGGGCTCTGACCCCGGTAGCTGGGCCGACTATTCGCACTCACCGTCCTATTGTATGACCTGCGCCGCGGCCTGTCAAAGCGGCCCTCCCCTACCCCAGGGCTCCTCAATAGCCTCTCCTTGATCCTTTAGAACACCCCCCGGCCACACCAAAACCCCTATCCCACCCCCCGGCCACACCAAAACCCTTATCCCACCGTAGGGTGCGGGCCTCCGTGCCCGCCCCGGTTCGTCCACCCTCAAGCCTTTCCAGCTGCAAGTCGCCTTCCCACCACACCTGCCCTGGTGCCAGGCGCCAGGGTCGCGAGAACCTCATACCGCGCTTGCACATGAGACCTGGCGGCATGCCCTGGTCGTTCGTGATGCCAGATTGTTCATCAGCGCGGTATGCCGTGCCCGATGAACTGGCAACCACTTCATGGACAGACGACCCCCGCTGCGGGTACGATGGGGCTTCAACCAGCTTCACCTGCACCCAAACCAAAGGGCCCAGGATCACCTGGGCCCTTGTCTCCAACCGTGGCGAAGCGCCGTGCCAGGATGTGTGCTATTGGATCGTTCCGCGAATCTCACCGCCAGGGAAGGCCTGGGAGTGGACGTTGACGTACGCCCGGCCTTCCTCGATAGCCATGACCAGGTCGGTGAGGCTCATGCCCGCCAGGGGGCCAACCAGGTCGGCCGAAGTCACGGTGCGGCTGCCCAGCAGGCCGTTGAAAATCCCGGGGATCAGCTGCGCGGGCGGCGCATCCGGATAGAGCCAGAGAACCACCGGGCCGTTAGCCCCGGCCGTAGACGCCACGTGGATATGGGCCATGATGGTGTTGTCCAGGCCGTTGACCACCAGCTTATAGCTCATCCCGCTGCCGTCGTCGGCGAACTGGAACACGGCATTGCCGTGAGCATCGCTGCCTGTGCCGGTCTCATCGCCCAGCTTGGCCTGATACACCGTCTTGGAACCGGCCGCAACGACCGCCGCTGTTGCCAGCAGGGCCACCAGAACTACCAGGCTAATCACTGTCAGCTTCTTCATCATCGTCTCTCCTTGCAATTGTTGATCGGACGTCGATACCAAACCTCACGGCACTTCAACCATTATAACGCTGGCACCTCCCCTACTGGATCTATCGCCCTAAGCCTTTGCCCTGAATCTACGCTCCTCGCCCTCCCATCACTACTCCAGCCCTGACCTCCTCTGTCGCCAGCAGAGTCAACCATCCCCCCTTGGTCCGTAAGAATCTCTCAGACCTATACCCTCGTAGGGCGCGGGCCTCCGTGCCCGCCCCGGTCCTGCCACCCCCCTGAACCTGCCCTTGCCCCGTACCTAGCCACCCCCCCCTTGGCTACACCAGGAACCCGCACCTCATCGCACGGACATGGCTTCCGTCGCTCGGATCGCCACAGAAAGGATGGCATTCCGAATGTCCCACCCTAAGCGCTGCCCGTCTCCAGGATGCCTTGCAGCCGGTCCACCACGTCCGGGTCCAGGGGCAGCATCATCAGCTTGCGCTGGGTGTTCTGGTAGGGATAGTGCAGATGGTGGATCTGCAGCTCGCCATCGCGCCACACGGCGTAGGTGGCATCAGGCGTCCCGTTGCGCGGCTGCCCCAGGCTGCCCGGGTTCACGATGAAGGTGTCGCCGACCTTGCGCATGCCCGGCATGTGGGTATGCCCCACCAGCAGCACATCAGCGTCCAGTCCCGCCAGCTCAGCCTCCAGCTCTGCCTGGCGCGCAGTGACTAGCGAAAGGCGTCGCGTCAGCGGCTCGCTGGGCATGGCATGCACCAGGTGAAAGCGCTTGCCATCCAGGGTCAGGTCGAGGCTGAGGGGAAGGTCGCCCAGCCACGCCCGGTCCGTCTCCCCCAGCACCCGTTGGCTGTGGTCACGCATGGCCCGAGACTCCTCCAACAGAGCCGGATTGACCCCCACATCGCCGCCAAAGGCCACGGCATGGTCATGGTTGCCGCGTACGGCAGCCGTAGCATTGGCCCGCACCCAATCCAGGCAACGCTGCGGATCCGGGCCGAAATTGACCACGTCCCCCAGAAACAGGATGGCGTCAGGCTTGCTCTCAGCCTGCTGCAGCGCTGCCAGCGCATCCCAATTGGCATGCAGGTCGGAAAAGATCAAGATGCGCACGAGAACTCCTTGCCAACGGCCCTCCAGCCTCCGGCCGCACCCTGGAGGGCCATAACGGGTTGATGATTCTGGCCCCGAGTGTAGCTGCGGAGGATCGACTTGTCAACTACATGGGCGACGCGGTCCAGTGCCTAAGGAGCCTCGGCCAGTACCAGCGGCAATCTCACGCTGTGACCATAGTCGATTACCCGTACCATGCGCCACAGGGAGCCCTGCGCTGCCAACCACACGCGCTGGCTCGAGGCAGCCTCCAGGCCCGAAAACCCGCCCGGCGTGTAGGAAAACGGCAGGTTCACCGAGGTCACACCGGCATCCCCGTACCCCCACAGCCTGTAATCCGTGCTGGCCACGACATACCAGACGGTGCCGTCCGGGGCCACTGACCATAGCTTGTTGCGGTGCGTAGCGGTGCGCAGCAGGTCGAGATGATTGGTGGCCAGGTTGTGGATATGAATGTCTTGCGACCCTTCGTCCGGCCGGATCATGGTCACCTCCGGCCAGATGTCGCGGCAACCATCCGCGGAGCCTGGCCATAGCACAAAGAGCGTTCCATCTGCCGCTGGTGTCAGATCACAGACCGTGCGCCCCGACAGGATCCGCTCCCATGCCTCACCAGACCACCGGTAAAGGCCTGTTTCATTCCCGTACCATATCCGGCCGTTGGCGTCCACCGCGACAGCACCCAAGCCACCCATATCTTTGGTAGGATAGAAGCGCCACACATCGTCGCCGTCTACCGCAGGTGTGCCGCCGTCGTCCAATCCAATCACACCAGCTGCCCCATCTTTGGCCGACCGCAGTTGGGCCACGAACCACACGCGCCTGCTATCCTCCACGAACACATCGGAGTATTGGCCATGAAAGGTCGTGCCATACGCCCCACCATCCAGCGCTAGCCAGGTTCCCTGGTGCCAGCGCATGGGTGGCTCGGCCCGGGTCCAACCATAATAGTCGGCGTCATGATATGTCACCCAGACATCACCGTTGGGCACGCGGTCCCAGGCCAGGGTGGAGCCGGTCGGGTATGAAATGCTTGGTTCATCGGCGCGCCCTCGATCGGCCCAGTCGTCGTCGTTTAGTTCCACGGTACGCCGGTCGTCGAGTTGCTGCAGCCGGCCTTGGCCAGCTGAGCTGTGCAGCCACACCATGCCACCAGCATCGCGCAATATCGTGTTAGTAGTGGAAAAGGCAGGAGTGCCCAGCTCGGCAGTCTGGCGATCTGGCCGGAGGAGCCATCCGGCCCCGGCAGCCCACAGGCCCTCGTTACTGGCGAGCATGGCGTTGGCCTCTGACCGGACGCCGATGTGGTCCATCCAGTACTGTATAGGCGAAGGGCAATCGTCAATCAGGGGCGAGATGTAGTGGCCATCTTCTGGCGGAGGCTTGCCCAACCAGCTGAAGTAGTACGCCACCCAGACCGTATCATCAGGCCCTAATTCCAGATTATTGATGTTGCCACACCACCCGGTTTCTTTCGTCCAGCCGCCTTCTGACCAAACCATGATGGTATGGCCATCGGTCACCCACACGCGGCCGCTGCTATCCACGTTCATGTCCACGGGATAAGGCCCCCCGGCCTTGGGCATCCCATCCTCACCCAGGCTGCGCATCCCGCCAGCGGGGTTCCGGTCCTGCCATTCAGCACCGTCATAGACCCAGTAGTCCACCCACACGTCGCTTCCCGCCACGGTCCATAGCGGGTTATCGTTCCTGGTCAGCAGAATGTCCCCGTAGTCCGCCAGCACCGCTGCCTCACGGCTGGGATAGTGCTGCCAGCTCCCATCGGCATCCCGGCGGCTGACCGGGCCGTCGGGCAACTGGTAGCTTACCCATAGGATGCCACCATCACCGGCCGCAATGCCCACCACGGGGCTCCGCAACAACTGGCTGTTGGCGCTGTCGAAGTGCGTCCAGGTGCCGCCCGCATCCAGCAGGGTCAGCCCCTCGCTCCCCCCAAACCACCTGCCACCCATCGCATCCACAGCCACGGCGTAGACGGACCAGGACGGCAGGTCGTCATAGGGCGTATACCGGTGATAGGCGTTCGTGGCCTTGTCCCAACGCACAGCCCCCATCACCGTACCAATCCAGATCGCCGCGCCGTCATCGGCCAGGACATTCTGGCGGGCATCCCAGCGCGTCCACACGACCGCCGCCGATCCGGATGCCTGCCCACCCTCTCCAGCGTGCACAGAGGTTGTCCCTACAAAGCAAAGAACGCCTACCATCACCACGCGCACCACTGCCCGAACCAACCCCGATCGCACGTACATGATCGTCCTCCTTCCCATATGGGCCGATTGCCTCAAGCGACGGGCTACCTCATCGCCCCTCCCCTGAGTGAATTCCCATGGCCTCCATGGCCGTGAACCCCACAGTCTCATCTACCTCCCAATCAGGCTGTCCACCCTCAGTATAGCGCGAGATGATTCACGAGTCAACAGGTTTTGCGTTGCCCACTGGCTTCTCATAAGTCCCTCTATGGTCACTTCCGCCGTCTCTCAGCGTCTCCACCTTAAGCTTCTGGTCTCCTCTGGTCCAAAGTCCCCTCTCTGCGCCTCTGCGGTGCACCTCTGGACTCCTCTGATCCTGTTTCCCCCTTTGCGTCCTCTGCGCCTCTGCGGTGCACCTCTGGACTCCTCTGATCCTGTTTCCCCCTTTGCGTCCTCTGCGCCTCTGCGGTGCATTTCTGGAGTCCGTGTTCGTCCGTGTTCCGGCCCACTAGATCGCAACCCTGCGCCGGGACTTGTGAAATGCCCTGTGTTGCCGCTCGCCTACAATCGGTCCTGGTGTCCTGCCATGATCCGCTGCAGCTCCCTCAAGGACAGGTTGCCCCCACTGAGCACCAGGACCACTTTCTTGCCCGCCAGCCGCTCCTTCATCTGCAGGGCCGCAGCCAGTGGCACCGCGCCTGCCCCCTCGGCCAGGTTGTGGGTGTGCTCCAACAGCAGCAGGATCGCCGCCTCTATCTGCGCATCGTCCACCAGCACGAAGTCGTCCAGCACCTGGCGCATGATGCGCTGGGTGTTCTCGAAGGGAACCCGGGTAGCCACCCCCTCGGCAAAGGTCGCCATAGGTGGGTTCGTTGCCTCCGCGCCCGCCCAGCGCCACTGCATGGCCGGCGCCTGGGCCGACTGGGCACCGATCACCTCGATGGCCAGGCTGCTCCCCTTGGCCACGATGCCGGTGCCGCAGGCCCCACTGCCCGCCCCCACCGGCACGATAATGGCCTCCACATCCGGCAGTTCCTCGAGGATCTCCAGCGCATAGGTCCCTACCCCGCAGATCAACGGCTCGTCCGTAGGACCTACGAAGCAGCCGCCCCGCTCCGCCGCCACCCCCATCATCCACTCGCGCGCCGTGTCGAAGTCCGGGCCGTGAAACACCACCGCCGCACCAAGCCCGCGCATCGCCGCCACCTTGTCCGCATTCGCCCGCTCCGGCATGGCAATGGTAGCCCGCAGCCCATACGCCCGCGCCGCAAACGCGATGCTCTGGCCATGGTTGCCCGTGGACGCCGTGTACAGCCCGGCCGCACGCGCAGCCTCGCCAAGGCCGGCTACCAGGTTCAGCCCACCCCGCACCTTGAACGCACCCACAGGCTGGTGGTTCTCGTGCTTGACCCACACCTCGGCGCCCACCAGGCGGCTCAAGCCGGCATAGTGGACCAGCGGCGTCGGCCGCAGGAAGCGATACACGTTGGGAC
>JAULUH010000177.1:0-16169 GCA_032111745.1 Anaerolineae bacterium
CGGCGCCGTCGCCGGGGATGTCGAGCAGGGCCTCCACCGGCGCCGCCGGCAGGGAGTACGGGATCCACAGGGTGCCGGGCTGGACCCGTTCGTCCAGGGCCACGGGCAAGGTCAAACGACCAGCCGCAGACTCCACCCACACCAGGTCGCCCTGGACCAGCCTGGCGGCCGCCGCGTCCGTGGGGTTGACCCCCACTGCGGCCCGCGCCACCACGCCCTCGGCCAGCTCCGTGGCCCGCAGCAAGGTGCCGCCATCGAAGAGCACATGGCCGGTAACCAGGGTATAGGGGTATTGGGTAGCGTCTCCGATGACGGCGGCCCGCCTGGCGGGGGCGGAGAAGCGCCGCTGCGGTGCGGGCACCGCGTCCCACGGCCACTGCTGGCCCTGGTCGCCCAGCGCGGCCCAATGCAGCCCGGCGTACATGGGCACGGCCCGGGAAATCTCGTCCAGCACCGCCTGGGCATTGGCGTAGGCCCAGGGCTTGGGCGCAGGGCTGGCCTTGCCCTTCTTGCGCTTGCCCTCGATCCGGGCTGGTTCGGCCGCCTCAGCGGTTGGCCAGTGCTGGGCCAGATGGGCCAGGATCATCCAGTCGGGCGCCGCCTTGCTGTGCGGCTTGGCCAGGGCCTTGGGTGCGCGTTGCACCCGACGCTCCAGGTTGGTGTACGTGCCATCGGCCTCGGCCCAGCTCACCGCCGGCAGCACTACGTCGGCGAGGCCGGCGGACTCGGTCAGGAACAAGTCCTGCACCACCAGGAAGTCCACCTGCTCCAGCGCGTTGCGGCCGCCCGGGCCCTGCGCCGCCGGATCGCTGCCCACCAGGTAGAGCGCCTTGAGCCGGCCACCGGCCGCGGCCTCCAGCAACTCGTGGTAGGATAGCCCGGCCTCGGTGGGCAGGCTGCCGCCCCACATGCGCAGCAGGCGCTCGCGTGCGGGCGCATCGGACAGGGCGGCATGTCCGGGTAGCCGGTTGGGTACCAGGCCCATATCCCGGGCGCCCGTGCTGTTGGCCTCGGGGGCCAGGTAATAGGTGCGCTCGGCACAGCCGGCCAGCAGGGCCAGATTCCACAGGGCAGCCCGGTTGGCTGCCGCATTGGGGCCACTGACCACGGCCGCGCCATACAGGACCATGGCCCGCTCCGCTCCGGCCAATAGCCGGGCGGCCTTAGCTATGGCTGGCTCCGGTTTGCCACCGGAGGGCCAGGCCGCGGATGCTTCGCCGAAGCCGGGCATCTTGGCCGCGCGCTCGGCGATCCGCCTGTCCTTGAGCAGGGCCTGGCTGAGGCTGTCGAACAGGGCGGCTTCCTCCCCCGGCAGGCAGGGGACAAATGCGCCGGGGTAGCGAGTGTCCTCGATCTGCCGCGGGTTAAGGATCAACAGCCGGGTACCCTGGCGCCGGGCCGCCCGGCGCACGAACAGGTCCATCACCGGCTGTTCCTCGGCCAGGTCGACGCCAACCAGCACGATCAGGTCCGCCTTCTCCACATCCCGGATATTGGCCACGCCCCGGGGGTCGGCCAGCACCGCGCTGCCGCCCCGGTGGTCGACGTTGTTGGTGCCCACCAGGCTGCGCATGAGCTTCTGCAACAGGTAGGCTGCTTCGTTGCTCAGCCTGGCCGAGCCGATGGCAGCCACGGCCGCCGGGCCGTGCGTAGCCGCAGCGCCGGTGAACCTGCTGGCTACCAGGCTGAGGGCCTCGTCCCAGGAGGCCTGCCGCAGCTGGCCGCTGCCTGCGTCGCGCACCAGGGGGCTGGTGAGGCGTTCCGGGCTGTCGACGAAGGCATGGATGAAGCGACCCTTGTCGCAGATCCACTCGTCGTTGACCGCCATGTTCTCCCGGGCCACGATACGTCGCAGCTCGTGGATGCGGGCGTCCAGGCGTACATTGCAGCCCTGGGAGCAGTGGGTGCAGATGCTGTTGGTGCGCTTCAGCTCCCACGGCCGGTAGCGGAAGCGGCTCACCCGGTTGGTCAGCGCGCCCACGGGGCAGAGGTCGATGATATTGCCGCTGGTCTTGGCGTCCACCGGCTGCCCGGGGAAGAAGTCGACGACCGTGTCGCCGCCGCGGTGGAACAGGCCCAGCTGGGGCTTGTCCTCCCACTCCTCCAGGTAGCGGATACAGCGCCAGCAGATGATGCAGCGCTCCTGGTCCAGCAGGATCAAGTCGCTGATGGGGTAGCGCTTCTCCTTATGGACCTTGAGCTCCTGGAACTCGGACGCGCCGGGGCCATGCTTGAGGGTCTGATCCTGCAGCGGGCACTCGCCACCCTTGTCGCAGATGGGACAGTCCAGGGGGTGGTTGATCAGGATGAACTCGAGGGTATCCTCGCGCGCCTGGCGGGCGGCCTCACTGTCGTAGCGGAACTTCATCCCGTCGGCCACGCGGGTGGTACAGGCGGTGACGATGGCCCAGCGGCCGCGCATATCCTGCTCCACCAGGCACATGCGGCAGGCCCCCAGGGGATCGAGCTTAGGGTGGGAGCAGAACACCGGGATGTCGATGCCCGCAGCCTGCTGAGCGGCGTCGGTCAGCAGCATGCCGGCGGGGACTTGATACTCGACGTCGTCGATGGTGATGGTGACTAGATCAGGCATGGGAACCGGCCATGTATCTTAATGGTTGGCCTCTTGGTCGATCCAAGGGCTAATGGGCGACGTGAGCGCTAGACGCGCACTGCGGGTGCCACCTCTCCGGTATCCGGCCGGTAGATGGGGCGTACAGGCAGCTGCGGCTCCTCCCCCGTGGGGTTGGTCTGGGCGATGTAGGCCTCGAAGTCCGCCCGGAACAGCTTCAGCATGCTGCGTACACCCCACACCGACGCCGGGCCGAAGGGGCAGAAGCTCTGCCGCTCGATGGGCCAGGTCAGGCGCTCGATGAGGTCCAGGTCCGAGCTCTGGCCCTGCCCCTGCTCGATGCGCAAAAGGATCTTCTCGATCCAGCCGCCGCCCTCGCGGCAGGGCGTGCACTTGCCGCAGCTCTCCTCGCGATAGAAGCCCATGGTGCGCCGGGCAATCTCCACCACGTTCTCGCCCTCCCCTACCACGATGATACCGCAAGAGCCCAACATCGAGCCTGCGGCCTGGATCTCCTCGAAGGTCATCGGGGTGTCGAGCTTGTCCGGCCCGATGTGCGGCATGGAGAGGCCGCCGGGGATGATGGATTTGATAGGCCGGTCGTCGATCATGCCGCCGGCATAGTCGTAGATCAGCTCCCGCAAGGTGGTGTCGTACGGCAGCTCATAAACGCCCGCCTTCTTCACCTGGCCGCTCAGGCAATACAGGGCGAAGCCGGGGCTCTTCTCCGTGCCCCACTGGCGATACCAGTCGGCGCCGTTCTTCACGATGTGAACCACCTGGGCGATGGTCTCCACGTTGTTCACGATGGTGGGCTTGCTGTAGAGCCCCTCCACAGCAGGGAACGGCGGCTTGAGCCGCGGGTGGCCGCGGTAGCCCTCCAGCGAGGTCAGCAACGCGGTCTCTTCGCCACAGATATAGGCGCCGGCCCCACGGTGGACGGTGATCTCCAGGTCGAACTTGGATCCGAACACCTTCTTGCCGATATAGCCCTTGGCCCGGGCTTCGGCCAGGGCCTGCTCCAGCCGTTGGGCGCCAAAGAAATACTCGCCGCGGATGTAGATGAAGGCATGGCTGGCTTCACAGGCATAGGCCGCCAGGATGATGCCCTCGATCAGCTGGTGGGGGTCGTACTCGATGATCAGCCGGTCCTTGAAGGTGCCCGGCTCGCTCTCGTCCGCATTGACCACCAGGTAGCGCGGGTAAACCCCGGCCGGCAGGAAGCCCCACTTGACCCCCGCCGGGAACCCGGCGCCGCCGCGGCCCCGTAGGCCGGCGTTCTTGACGATCCCCTGTACCTCGGCCGCGGTCTTGGCCGCCAGGGCCTGCCGCGCCGTGCTGTACCCGCCGTCGGCCTCGTAGCTCTCCAGCGTGTGGGAATCCAGCTGGTCTATGCGGCACAGGATGGTGTTAGTAGCGGGATGGTGGTCGTGGTGATAAGGGCCGGTCGCAGGATTGGCGCCATCAGAGCCCTCTGCCGGCACGCTGCGCTCCGGCACCGGTAGGGCCTCCGGCGGTACATCGGCCAGGCTGCGTAGCTCCGCCAGCATGGCCTCGATGCGCTCGGGGCTGTCCAACCCCTCGTAGTAGCGCGACCAGTTGGCCTGGCGCCGGGTGACCGCCACCATGGGCGCCGTGCCGCAGGAGCCCAGGCACTCCATGTGGCCAAGGGTGAACAGGCCGTCGACCGAGGTCTCGCCCCAGCGCAGGCCCATCTGCTCCTGCAGCTGGCTGGCGCACTCCCCTGCCCCGCGCAGCAGGCACGGCACGTTGGTGCACACCTCCACATGGAAGGTGCCGGGCGGTTCCTGGTGCAGCATGTGGTAGAAGCCGACAAAGGCCCGCACCTCGGCGGCGTCGATGCCGAACATCTCCGCCACCTCGGCCATGACCTCGTCGGGCAGGTAGCCCAGTTGCTGCTGGGCCGCGTCCAGCGCTGGCCCCAGGGCCGAGCGGGACTCCGGATAGCGCGCCATCAACTCACGAATCTTGGTCTGGGTTGCTTCTGTTAGCATCATGGTCTATCTCTACCTGTCGACCTCGCCCAGCACAATGTCGATCGAGCCGATGATCGCCACCAGGTCCGACAGCATGTGGCCGCGAGCCATGGCGTCCGTGGCAAAGATATTGACGAAGCTGGGACCGCGCACCCGCAGCCGATAGGGATGAGGCCCGCCATCAGACATGACATAGTAGCCCAACTCGCCCTTCGGGTTTTCGTGGCCGAAATAAACCTCGCCCGGCGGCGGCTTGATGCCTTCGGTGACCAGCTTGAAGTGGTGGATCAAAGCCTCCATACTGGTGTCCAGCTCCGACCGTGGGGGCAGGGCCACCTTGCGGTCTGTTGTCTTCCACGGCTGGCCTTCGGTGGCCTTCACATCCTCCAGGGCCTGCTCGACGATGCGCAGGCTCTGGCGCATCTCGGCCATGCGCACCAGGTAGCGGGCCATGGAGTCGCCCTCCGTGGCCAGCGGCACTTCGAAGTCGTAGCGGTCGTAGCCGCTGTAGGGCGCCAGCTTGCGCAGGTCATAATATACCCCGCTGGCCCGCAACAGGGGGCCGGTCAGGCCCAGGCTGAGCGCCTGCTCCGCCGTCAGCTTGCCGATCCCTTCCAGCCGCTTGCGCATGATCACGCTGCCGGTGAGCATGCGCTCGTAGTCGTCCAGACGCGCCGGAAAGAGCTGACAGAACTCCTCGACCTTGCCGGCAAAGGCCGGGGGCACGTCGCGCCACACCCCGCCCAGGCGAACGTAGGAGTAGGTCAGCCGGGCCCCGCAGATCATCTCGAAGATGTCGATGATCATCTCCCGCTCGCGGAAGGCGTACATCAGCAGACTCATGCCGGTGCCGCTGATGTCCAGCAGGTGGGTCGCCAGCCACACCAGGTGGGACGCAATGCGCTGCAGCTCGGCGACCACCACCCGGATGGCCTGGGCGCGGGGGGGAATCTCGACGTCCAGGAGCTTCTCCACGGCCAGGCAATAGCCCAGGTTGTTGCACATGGCCGAGAGGTAATCCATGCGGTCGGTGTAGGGCACGAAGTCCTTGTAGCGGATGGCCTCGCCCTGCTTCTCGAAGCCGCTGTGCAGGTAGCCGGTGTCCGGGTGCACGCTGATCAGGGTCTCGCCATCCAGCTCCACGGCCAGGCGCAACACGCCATGGGTGGCGGGGTGCTGCGGGCCCATGTTCAGGATCATGTGGCTGCGGGGATCGACGCCCTTGGGCATGGGCGCCTGGACCGGCGGCGCCTCCCGGACCTGCTGGCCCAGGGTGGCAAAGTCGGGATCGTTCCAGGTCATGCTGAAGGGCACTTCCTCGCCCCCCAGCGGCTCGTCCTTGCGCAGGGGATGGCCGGTCCAATCCCAGGGCATCATGATGCGGCGCAGGTCGGGATGTCCCTCGTAGACGATGCCCATCAGGTCGTAGGCTTCCCGCTCCAGGCAGAACGCTGCCTTCCACAGCGGGTGCAGGCTGGGCACGGCCGGGCGATCATCCGGCCCCTGGGCCGGCACCGTGAGGCGCACCCGGCGCCGGTTGGGGATCGAGAACAGGTGATAGATCGAGGCAAAACGGGCCTGGTCCGCCGGGCGGCGCTGGCGCTGAGGTAGGGCGCTGCGGTCGACGCCGGTGACATCGGCCAGGTGGTTGAACTGCAGACCCGGGTCGTCGCGCAGGAAGCGCGCCATCTCCAGGAGGCTGCCGGGCTTCACAGTCAGATCGATCTCATCGCGGAAGCGCTCCACGTCCGCGATGGCGCCGGGAAAGCGAGCTTGCAGCTGGGCGGTAAGGTCCACCCGCCAATCGGTCTGGGGGGTCTCCACCACGGCGAGGGCAGCGTCGGTTGTTGTCGCGTCCATAGTGTGTGTTCCAGGCGGCGTGGGCAGAGCCGGGCGGCCGGCCTAGGCCATCTGGCGGCTCTTGGCCGACTCCATGATCTCCAGCTCGTAGTCGCTGAACTTCTCGCCCTGGATCTTCTTCTGGAGCAGCAGCAGCCCCTGGAAGAGGGCTTCCGGCCGCGGGGGACAGCCGGGAACGTAGACGTCGACGGGGATGATCTTGTCTACGCCCTGGACGATCGCGTAGTTGTTGAAGGGCCCACCCGCGCTGGCGCAGATGCCCATGGCGATCACCCACTTGGGCTCCGGCATCTGGTCGTACAGGCGCTTGATCACCGGCGCCATCTTGTTGCTGACCCGGCCAGAGACAATCATCAGGTCGGCCTGGCGGGGTGAGGCCCGGAACAGCTCCGAGCCAAAGCGGGCAATATCATGCCGGGCCGTGCCGCTGGTGATCATCTCGATGGCACAGCAGGCCAGGCCAAAGAGCAAGGGCCAGACCGAGTTCTTGCGGCTCCAGTTGACCATTCCCTCCAGGGAGGTTACCAATACACCGTCGTTACCAAGCTTGTTCTCTAAACCCATCGCGTACCTCAGTATTCGTCGTTTCCGTCGTCATCCACACCGCATGACGCAGACGCAGGCGTCACTGCAAACTGGCATGGCTACCAGTCCAGGGCCCCCTTGCGCCACACGTAAACATAGCCTACCAGCAGGATAGCCAGGAACACCGCCATCTGGATCAGGCCAAAGAGCTTCAGCTGGCGCAGCACGACCGCCCACGGATACAGGAAGACCACCTCGATGTCGAACACGATGAACAGCACCGCGATCACGTAGTACTGCACGGGAAAGCGCCGGCGCGCATCGCTATAGGGCAACATGCCCGACTCATACGGCTCCAACCGGGCCTTGGGGGTGCGTTTGGGGCCAAACAGGGCGGGAACGATCATGGCAATGATCGCAAAGACCGTCGCCAGACCGATCAGAACGAGGATGGGGATGTAGTCACCTGGCACTGTCGTCTCCGGTTACTGATGGGGAGTGTGCGTGGAAACAGGTTGACCGCAGCCCCGGCGATGGGCTGGTGGTTCCGGCCAACAACTTGGGAATTCTATCACACGGACAATCAAATGTCAAAAGCATTGCACAAACCCGTATTGCAGATCCCATGGTGAAATCCCCACCCGTCCAATTCATCCCATCGTAGGGGCGGCCCTCCGTGGCCGCCCCCTCCGTGGCCGCCCCCTTCGTGCCTTCGTGCCCTTCGTGCTCTGCGACCTTCGCGGCCCTTCGTCCCTCCCGGGATGATATGTCTTCGTGATCCAAACGCCTCCCTGCCCTATACCACTCCTTGCCCGCGCGGAAAAATCCCCAAATCCCGTTGATTCGCGCGCCAAATCGTGATAGAATGGGGTTGGGAGGTTTTCCTGTGGTTGCCCAGAGAGGAGGGACAAAACCATGGCAGAACCAATTACTCTGAGCGTGATCAAGGCTGATGTGGGCGGGTTGGTGGGGCACTCCGGCATGCACGAGGACCTGATTGCGCAGGCCAGCGAACACCTGGACAAGGCCCAGGTGACCGGCCTGCTGGTCGATTACCATGTCACGGCCTGCGGCGATGACCTGGAGCTAATCATGACCCACCGCCGGGGCACCGACAGCCCGGCCATCCACGGGATGGCCTGGGACGTCTTTACAGCATGCACCGAAAAAGCGCGGCAGCTCAAGCTCTACGGGGCTGGCCAGGACCTCTTGGCCGACGCATTCTCCGGTAACGTGCGCGGCATGGGCCCTGGCGTGGCCGAGATGGCTTTTCAGGAGCGCAAGGCCGAGCCGGTGCTCATCTTCATGGCGGACAAAACGTCGGCTGGAGCATGGAATCTGCCCCTATACAGGATCTTCGCCGACCCCTTCAACACCATCGGCCTGGTGATTTCCCCTACCATGCACAGCGGGTTCCGCTTCGAAGTGCAGGATGTCCTGGAAAGTCGCACCATTGAGTTCGGTACGCCGGAGGAGATCTATGACCTGCTGCTCTTCATTGGAGCACCCGGACGCTTCATGGTGCGCTCGGTCCGCACCAAGCGCGGGGAGATCGCCGCTGTGTCCTCCACACAGCGCCTGGCTCTGATCGCCGGCAAGTATGTGGGGAAGGATGACCCTGTGTGCGTAGTACGCTCCCAGGGGGAGTTCCCGGCCGTGGGTGAGATCCTGGAGCCCTTTGCCACCGCGTTCACGGTGGAGGGCTGGATGCGGGGATCTCACCACGGACCGCTGATGCCAGTGGCGGTGCATGCAGCGACCCCCACTCGTTTCGACGGACCGCCGCGGGTGATTGCCCTGGGCTTCCAGCTGGCGGAGGGCAGGTTGATCGGCCCTCGCGATATGTTCGACGACCCGGCTTTTGACGAGGCTCGGCGTGAGGCCAATCTTGTGGCCAACTATTACCGCCGGCACGGGCCCTTCGAGCCCCATCGCCTGTCTATGGACGAGATGGAGTACACGACCCTGCCGGAGGTGATGCAGAAGCTGGAGGGACGCTGGGAGGCAGCAAGCGCCTGACCCGGGTCCCGGAGTCACGCAGCGCCGGCAAGAGTGCCGGCGCTGCGGCTCGGACAGGGATTGGACTATCGCTGATCCTGGCGGCTGGCTCAGCAGCGACAGAGGATCAGCTCGCGCGCTGCGCGCACCTCGTCGAGGCGCTTCACAGGCGCCGAGTGGGGTGCGCTGTGCAGCAGCTCGGGATCCTCCCGGGCCTCCTGCGCGATGCGGATCAGGGCCCGGGCAAAGGCATCCAGGGTATCCTTGCTCTCGGTCTCGGTGGGCTCGATCATCAAAGCCTCTTTGACGATCAAGGGAAAGTATACCGTCGGTGGATGGAAGCCGTAGTCCATCAGGCGCTTGGCTACATCCATGGTGTGGACGTCGGGCGCGCCGTCGAGAATCCCCTGGGCCACAAACTCGTGCATGCAGGTGCGCTCGCCGAACGCCACCGGATACGAGCCCTCCGCCTGCAATAGGGCCTTGAGGTAATTCGCGTTGAGCACGGCGTTTTCGGCCACGCGGCGCAACCCCTCGGCGCCATGCATGCGGATGTAGGTGTACGCGCGCACCAGCACGCCGAAGTTGCCGTAGAACGCACGCACCCGGCCAATAGACTTGGCGGGCATGGTCCACTCCAGCCGCAGCTCCAGGTCGTCCTCGTCCGCCTCGTCCCCCGAGACGGTCACCAGCGGGCCGGGCAGGAAAGGTGCTAGCTTGGCCACCACGCCGACCGGCCCTGCCCCGGGGCCGCCGCCGCCATGGGGAGTGCTGAAGGTCTTGTGCAGGTTGAAATGCATCACGTCGAAGCCCAGCTCGGCCGGCCGGCAGATGCCGACGATGGCGTTCAGGTTGGCACCATCGCCATAGACCAGGCCGCCAGCCTCGTGGACCAGGCGGGTCACCTCCAGGACATGCTCCTCGAACAGGCCGAGGGTGTTGGGATTGGTCAGCATCAGGCCCACCACCGTGTCGTCCAGGTTGGCCCTCAAGGCCTGGAGGTCCACGTTGCCGCGATCGTCCGACGGGAGCTCCACCACCTGCAGGCCAGACATCGTGGTCGTGGCCGGGTTGGTGCCGTGGGCCGAGTCGGGCACCAGGATCTTGTTGCGCTGGGTCTCACCCCGGTCGTACTGGTACTTGCGCATGATCAGCACGCCGGTCAGCTCGCCGTGGGCTCCAGCCGCCGGCTGCAGGGTCACGGCGTCGAAGCCGGTGATCTCGGCCAGGTAGACCTGCAGCTCGAGCATCAGCTGCATCGCCCCCTGGACGCTGTCCACATCCTGCAACGGGTGCAGCGACGTGAAGCCGGACAGCGCGGCCACCTTCTCGTTCACCTTGGGGTTGTACTTCATCGTACACGAGCCCAGCGGGTAGAAGTTGGTGTCGATAGCCATGTTCTTCTGGCTCAAGCGCACGAAGTGGCGCACGACGTCCAGCTCGCTCAGCTCCGGCAGGGGCACGCTCTCCGCGCTGCGCACGTAGCCCGCCGGCAAGGGGGCCTCGGGCACGTCCAGCTGCGGCAGCTGCGGGCCGCGACGGCCCGGCGAGGACAGCTCGTAGACCGTTGGTTCGATCATCACGCCACCTCCACCATCAGGGTCAACGGGGCTTTGACGCCCGCGGCCTCGGCCAGAGCCTCCACCAGGTCGTCGATCTCCTGCCGGGTATTCATCTCGGTGACGCACACCAGCAGGCATTCGCCCAGGGACGGGTAGTCCGCGGTCAGATCGTAGCCGGGCAGGATGCCCCATTCGGTGAGCAGGCGCTCCTTGATCTCGGCGACCGGCACCGGGCAGCGCACTACGAACTCCTTGAAGAAGGGCCTGCCACCGATGAGCTCGTAGCCTGGCAGTTCGGCGATGCGGCTGGCCGCGTACTGGGCCTTGTGAAAGCATTGCTCGGCCACCGCGCGCAGGCCATGCTTGCCCATGACAGACAGGTAGATCGCCGCCCGCAGGGCCATCAGGGCCTGGTTGGTGCAGATGTTGCTGGTGGCGCGGCCCCGGCGAATGTGTTGCTCACGGGTGCTCAGGGTAAGCACGTAGCCGGTCTGCCCGTCCACGTCTACGGTCTCGCCGGCGATACGGCCGGCTGACTTGCGCACGTGGGTAGTGCGCATGCCGAAGAACCCCAGGTATGGCCCCCCGAAGCTCAGGGGGACACCAAGGCTGTGGCCCTCGCCCAGCACGATGTCAGCGCCGTATTCGCCGGGCGGGGTGAACAGGCCGAGGCTGATAGGATCCACGGCCACCACCAGCAGCGCGCCCCGGGCATGGACGGCTTCGCTCAGGTCCTGTAGCTCGGCGGGGCTGTGGAGCTGGCCCAGGAAATCGGGGTTCTGCACGACCACGCAGGCCGTGCTCTCGTCGCACAGGCTTAGCAAGGCGTGAAAGTCGCTCTCGGCCTCCGAGTCGCCGACGATGTCGAGGCCCATGCCCTGGGTATAGGTGCGGACGACCTCGCGGTACTGGGGATGCAGCGTCGGCGATAGGACCACGCGCTGGCGCTGTCCCCTGACGGAGTTCAAGGCCATGATCACGGCCTCGGCCGTCGCCGTCGCGCCGTCGTAGTGGCTGGCATTGGCGGCCTCCATGCCGGTCAGCGCGGTGATCATGCTCTGATACTCGAAGATCGCCTGCAGGGTGCCCTGGCTAACCTCGGGCTGGTACGGGGTGTAGGCCGAGTAGAACTCCGAGCGACCGGAGACGAAGTCGACGACGCTGGGGATGAAGTGGCGGTAGGCGCCGGCGCCGAGGAAGCTCGACATCTGGTCGAGGTTATCGTTCTCCTCGGCCATGGCTGCCAGCTCGCGCAGCACCTCCAGCTCGCTGAGGGCCGGAGGCAGGTTCAGGGGCGGGAAGCGGTAGCCTGCCGGCACATCGTGGAACAGGTCCTCGATCGTCGCCACGCCCACCGTTGCCAGCATCGCCGCGCGATCGGCATCGGTGTTGGCAATGAAGGGCATCAGTGGGCTCCTTTCTCTTCCAGGTCCTGCACAAAGGCCTCATAAGCCGAGGCCTCCATCAGGCTCTCCAGCTCCGCCAGGTCGGCTGGCCGCACCTTGATGATCCAGGCCTCCCCGTAGGGGTCGGTGTTCAGAAGCTCCGGCGTGTCCACCAGGAGCTCGTTCACGGCGACAACCTCGCCGGTGACCGGGGCATACACCTCCTCGGCGGCCTTGACCGACTCGACGGTGGCGTAGACGTCACCCTGCTGGTAGGTTGCTCCTACCTCCGGTAGCTCGACGTAGACGACGTCGGACAGGGCGTGCTGGGCGTAGTCGCTGATGCCACAGACAGCCATGCCGTCCTCCATGCGGGCCCAGTCGTGGGTCTTGGCGAAACGGGCGTTGGAATCAACCTTGTAGGCCATGGTGGGAAATCCTCCTGTCGGGTCAGGGATCAGGGTTCACCTGCGATAGGCAGGCACATAAAATGGGCGTTTGACGACCACGGCCCGTTTGGGCTGGTCGCGAATCACGATGTCCAGCTCGCTGCCGATGGCAGCGTGAGAGGACGGCACAAAGGCCAGCCCGACAAAACGGCCGCTGGTGGGCGCGCGCATGCCCGTGGTCACCCGGCCCACCACCTGGCCGTCGACGGCCACAGGATAGTCACCCCGGGGCACCCCTTTGTCCACCATCTCAAAGCCCACCAGCAGCTGGCGGGGGCCTTCCAGCTTGATGCGCAGCAGGGCATCCCGGCCGATGAAGCCGCCCTTGCCGAAACTGATCGCCCAGCCCAGGCGGGCACTGAGGGGATCGACGTCCTGGTGGATCTCATGGCCATAGAGGGGCAGGCAGGGCTCGAAGCGGAGAGAGTCGCGTGCAGCCAGCCCGCAGGGCAGCAGGCCCTCGGCCTCGCCGGCCTCCAGCAGCGCCCGCCAAACCGAGACGGCCCTGGCAGTGGAGAAGAACAACTCATACCCGTATTCACCGGTGTAGCCGGTGGCGCCGACCAGGGTTGGCATGCCGGCGACTTCGGCCTCGGCACAGGTGTGGAAGGGCATAGCGCCGAGGTCGAGGGTGGTTAGCTTCTGTAACACAGCCTGCGCCGCGGGCCCTTGCAGGGCCAGCATGTAGGTGGCATCAGAGAGGTCGGCCACCTGCACCTGGTAATCCGCGGCGTGGGCCTGCATCCAGGTGACGTCCTTCAACCGGTTGGAGGCGTTGACGATGATCCACCAGCGCTGGGCGCCCAACCGGTAGACGAAGATATCATCTATGACGCCGCCGTCGGCATAGCACATCAGGCTGTAGCGCGCATCACCGTCCGCCATGCCGCGCAGGTCCGCCACCTGCAGGGCCTGGAGATAGGCCAGGGCGTCAGGCCCGCTGACCTCTACCTGGCCCATGTGGTCGATGTCAAATAGCCCGGCCCGGGTGCGCACGGCCTGGTGTTCGACGGTGGGGCCCAGGCCATCGTACTGGACCGGCAGCTCCCAGCCGGCAAAGGGCACCATGCGGCCGTTGAGCCGCAGGTGTTCATCGTACAACGCTGTCCGATGCAGCTCCTGTGCCATGATGTGCTCCATAGCGGGAAAAAGGAGCGGAACCCAGCGTGTTGGTCGCAGAGGTGGTGCGATGCCGGGTTCCGCTCCAGAGGTCACCAGCATCGACGCCGGCTGTACTATACCACAGTTTCTAGCGCGGTACTATGCTGCCGTGCCTCAATGGTGTGAAGGTCGCTAGTGCACCGACCCATTGGGAGCGCGGTCCCCAGCCAGCTGGTCCGAGGCCTCGACGACGATATCTCCTACTTCCTTGGTTTTCAGATGCAAGGCAAAGCTATGCAGCCCGGGCGGCAGGTGCTGGCCGTACACCACCACACGCAAGGCCACATCCAGATCGAAGCGCAGCGCCTTGGCTGGAGAGATGTCATGGCCCGCCCGCACCAGCGGCTCAGGCTGCCGGCCAGGGCGCACCGCCGGCCGCTCTAGCCGGCACTCCAGGCGTTCGGGGTCAAAGGATTGGTCGCCAATGACCAGCGGCCCCACCCCAACCAGCGTGGTTGGCGCTACCTTGTTGCGAACCACCAGCTCACATCCATTTTCCGTGTTACGCAGACTATTCCGCTCGTAGAGTCGCTGCAGCAGCGACGACGGTAGACTAGGCATCCTTGCTATTCCCCTTGTTCCCGCAAAAAGAGGCCAGCCCGCTCAACAAGCCTGGGGGCTGGCCTCTGGACCATCGGCAACCGCGGATCCAGCCCTATCAGCCCGGCGGAAAGCCGGGAAACGACGGGAACCTCCCTCGACGTTGCTTGCCGGAAGCCGCGAACTGCTTCATGACCCGCTGAATCTGCTTGAACTGCGATAGCAGTTCGTTGACGTCCTGTACCGTGGTGCCAGAGCCGCGAGCAATGCGACGCTTGCGGCTGGCGTTGATGATGTCCGGATGGCGGCGCTCCTCGCGGGTCATGGAGCTAATAATCGCCTCCAACTGCTTCACCTGCTTGTCGGTAACCTCGGGGGCCATGTCCTTGCTCATCTTGCCGAACCCGGGGATCATGTCCATCAGCTGGCCCAGAGGGCCCATTTTGCGCACCTGACGCATCTGGTCCAGGAAATCCTCCAGGTCGAACTCCCCCTTCATCAGGCGTTTGGCTGTGGACCGCGTCTTCTCCTCGTCCATGGTAGCCTGGGCGCGCTCGATGAGGGAGAGCATATCACCCATGCCCAAGATCCGGCTGGCCATGCGGTCAGGATGGAAGACCTCCAGCGCGTCGGTCTTCTCGCCAACTCCCAGGTATTTGATCGGCACGTTGGTGACCTGGCGCATGGAGATGGCAGCACCGCCGCGGGCGTCGCCGTCGACCTTGGTGAGGATCAGCCCGGTCAGGCCGATGCGCTCGTGGAAGGTCTGCGCCACGTTAACGGCCTGCTGGCCGGTCATAGAATCGGCTACCAGCAGGACCTCCTGGGGCTTGGTGCGCTCCTTGATGCGCTCCAGCTCCTGCATCATGTCGTCGTTGATCTGCAGGCGGCCGGCGGTATCGAGGATTACCACCGTGTAAGCCGCTTCCTTGGCCCGGCGCACGGCGTCGATGCAAATCTGCGGCGGCGGGACCTTGTCGCTATCGCTATGCACCGGGATGTCCAACTGCTTACCCAACACCTCCAGTTGGTGAATCGCCGCCGGGCGATAGGTATCCGCAGCTACCAGCAATGGCCTCTGGCCGGCCTTGCGCAAGGTCAGGGCCAGCTTGGCCGCAGTCGTCGTCTTGCCCGAGCCCTGCAGGCCCACCAGCATGACCACGTGAGGGGTGGGTCCGGAAAGGTCCAGGCGCGCGGGCTCGCCCAGGATGTGGATCAGCTCCTCATTGACGATCTTCACCACCTGCTGGGCGGGGGTCAGGCTACGCATGACCTCCGCTCCGATCGCCCGCTCCTTGACGCGCTCGACAAAGTCCTTGACGACCTTGTAGTTGACGTCGGCCTCCAACAGGGCCAGGCGCACCTCGCGCATGGCCTTGTTGACATCCTCCTCGGTCAGCTTGCCCCGGCTAGACAGGTTGTCAAAGACTGCTTGCAGCTTTTCGGTCAGAGACTCGAACATCATCCTCGCCTTGGGTCTTCAGGTGGCTCAATCGCGCCTGCATTCTACGTTCGGCAACCCGATTCGTCAAGTTAGCCTGCTCCTGTTTGCCTTGACCGGCCGGCTGTGCTATAACCTAGCGATGCCGTCGACAGCGGCAACGCTTCATGGATGATAGGTCATGCTAACCAAAATCCCCTCCCCTAACCATAACAAAGTGTACGTCACCTTCGAATTCCCGGCAGCATCGTGGGTCAGCGCCGTGCACCTGGCTGGAGACTTCAACCAGTGGGATGAACGCGACATCCCCATGAACGTCGTGAACAGCAGGCAGGTATGGCAGGTCAGGTTGGAGCTGGATCGCGGCGCCCAGTACCAGTTCCGGTACCTGGTCAACCAGGAAGTCTGGCACAACGATTGGCACGCCGACGGCTACGTGCCCAACATCCATGGCAGCGATAACTCGATGGTAATCACCTGAGTCGAGTCCTGGGGCGCATGAGATCTGCGGCTGGCTTGGTGGGGGCTTAGCGGGTTACCGGCGCGCCCGGTATGAACACCTGGTGGGACAGGGCAGCCTGGCCGAGGCTGTGGAACACATCGTTTTGGGTGGCTCCAATCCAGGCGCTCCAGACCATGTGGACGCGCCCGTCCTTCTGGGCGGCCACGGCCGCGGTCT
>JAULUH010000178.1:0-1881 GCA_032111745.1 Anaerolineae bacterium
ACCAGGCCAGGGGCCGGGGTGGCCAGTACATCAGTGTCGTTCCATCCCTGAACACAATCGTAGTCACGACCGGAGGGGGCTTCGAGTACGATAAGGTAGCCCCGTACGTAATGGCCGCGCTGACCAAGGGCGGCGCGCCCTTGCCGGCGAACCCGGCGGGCGTTGCGCAGCTGAAGGAAACCGTGGCCCAGATGGCGCAGCCGCCTGCTGCTCTGCCTGCTGGCCCCCTCCCCGAAACCGCCGCGATGGTGTCGGGCAAGGTCTATGGGTTTGAGCCCAACTCAATCGGGTTGGAAAGCTTGAGCCTCGATTTCGACGACCCGGCGCAGGCCGTCCTGCACATCAAGCTTCAGGAATACGCCAAGACCCTAGACTGGCCCATTGGCCTGGATGGGAAGCACCGCCTCTCATCTGACGGGCGGGCGTTGCGCGGCCGTTGGCCCGATGCCGATACTTTCGCCTTCGAGATCTTCGAGATCGGACAGGAGTCCTACCAGGTCCACTTCAAGGATGATCGCGTGGAGTTCAGCTCGCCGAAACTGGGTATTGAGTTTGAGGGCCAGCAAGTGAATCCCTAACAGAGATGTTGAAGGACGGTCGTCAGGGTATGATCAGCAGAGGTCGCGTGGCGTGTAAGGGCGAGGCGACCTCGCCCCTGCACGCCGACTCGTCTCGAAACCACCCAAGCCATGTGCTTGGGTGGAGGTTGGCCTGCAGATAGGCAACAAGGAGGAACCATGCGTACCCACAAAGCAGGTGGCGGGCTTCTGGCCGTGACGCTAGTGGCAGTCCTGGCAGTGGCCTGCTTTCCCCCATCGCCGGAGTCAGAACCGGCCGCCACGCAACCGTACTGGCCTACGAAGGAGTGGCGGACCAGCACCCCGGAGGCGCAAGGCCTGGACTCGGTTAAGGTAGCGGAAGGGTTGCGGGCCATAGAGGACGGGGACATCGCCATCGACAGCCTGCTGGTGGCGCGCGATGGCGCGGTAGTGCTGGATGCCTACTTCGAGCCCTACGACGGCACCTTTCCCCATGACCTGGCCTCAGTGACCAAGAGCTTCATGACCACGTTGATTGGCATTGCGGTGGACCAAGGCAAACTACAGCTGGACCAGCCCGTGCTGTCGTTCTTCCCTGACCGGACCATCGCCAACCGGGATGCCCGCAAGGAAAAGGTCACCGTCCGGCATCTGGTGAGCAATATGAATGGGTTCGCATCAGGTTGCCTGGCCGGAGATGAGTCAACTCTCGACGCGATGCGGGCCAAGCCGGACTGGGTGCAGGCCGCGCTCGACCGCAAGATGGTACGGGAGCCAGGCACGGCCTTCTGCTACGACAGCCCGGGCATGCACCTGCTCTCCGCCATCCTGCAGAAGGCCACCGGCATGACGGCGCTGGAGTTCGCCCAGGAGAATCTCTTTGGGCCCCTGGGCATCACCGACGTGATCTGGGACACAGACCCGCAAGGGTACACTCGTGGCTGGGGCGACCTGCATCTGAAGCCGCGCGATGCGGCCAAGCTGGGCTACCTGTGGCTCAACGATGGGGTGTGGGACGGCAAACAGGTCGTCTCATCCGCCTGGGTACAGGATGCGGTGACACCTCATAGCAGCACAGGGGTTGGAGAAGACGGCTACGGCTATGGTTGGTGGATATCGGGCGATGAGTACTACGCCTTGGGCCGGGGTGGCCAGTCCGTGCGCGTGGTGCCGCCCTTGAACGCCATCGTGGTCACGACCGGGGCAGGCTTTGAGTACGATCAGATCGCCCCCTACCTGGTGGCCGCCCTGACCAAGGGCGGCGAGCGCCTGCCGGCGAATCCAGCTGGCGTGGCGCAGCTGGAGAAAACTGTGGCCACGATTGGGCAGCCGGCTCAACCCG
>JAULUH010000179.1:0-2948 GCA_032111745.1 Anaerolineae bacterium
CCTGCGCCACACCGCAGGGCTTGTTTTTCCGGCCTAACCAGGGTGGCACCACGAGACGCCTCTCGTCCCTGTAGCGCAAAGTGAGTTGCGCGGGATGAGAGGCGTCTTTGTTTGGGAAGGATGGAGTAGACATGGTCAAACCGACCCTCGAGCAAGTGCGTGGCCTGAACGATCGGGGCAATCTGATCCCGGTCACGCGGGAGCTGCCGGCCGACCTGGAAACCCCGGTGTCGGTGTATCTGAAGCTGCGAGACCAGGGACCATCCTTCCTGTTGGAGTCCGTGGAGAAGGGCGAGCAGCTCGGCCGGTATTCCTTCATCGGGGTCCAGGCCCCCCTGTCGCTAACCGCCCATGGCCGTCGGGTGACGATGCACGGCGCGGGCGGCGCGGTGCTGGAGGAGATGGAGGCCGGCGACCCGCTGGATGTGCTGAAGGACGTGCTGCAGCGGCGGCGCCCCATCCACATGGAGGGGCTGCCGCGCTTCACGGGCGGCGCGGTGGGGTACGTGGGCTATGACTGGGTACGCTTCGTGGAGCAGCTGCCGGCGACGGCGCAGGATGAACTGGGGCTGCCGGACACCATCTTCCTGCTGGCCGACAACCTGGTGATCTTCGACCACGTGCGCCATCGCCTGATCGTGCTGGCCAACTGCCGGCTGGAGGGCGACCTGACCGCAGCCTACGCCGACGCCATCGCCCGCATCGACCAGATCGTCGCCCGGCTGCGCCGGCCCCTGGTGCTGCCGGAGACGCCCAACGTGCTCAGCGCTGACCCCTGGCAGAGCAACTTCACCGAGGAACGCTTCGAGGGCATGGTGCTGCGGGCCAAGGAGTATATTGCAGCCGGCGACATCTTCCAGGTGGTGCTCAGCCAGCGTTTGACCCGCCGCACCGAGGCCGACCCCTTCACCATCTACCGGGCCTTGCGCATGACCAACCCCAGCCCCTACATGTTCTTCCTGGAGCTGCCGGGGAATGGGCAGGGCGCCGAGCCGCTGCGGCTGATCGGCTCCAGCCCGGAGATGCACGTGCGGCTGCAGGACGGCAAGGCGCACCTCCATCCCATTGCCGGCACCCGCTGGCGGGGCGCCAACGCCGAGGAGGACGCCGCCCTGGCCGAGGACCTGCTGGCCGACCCCAAGGAGCGGGCTGAACACGTGATGCTGGTAGACCTCGGTCGCAATGACCTGGGGCGGGTGTGCGAGTACGGCAGCGTGCATGTGCCCACCCTGATGGCCGTGGAGCGCTACAGCCACGTGATGCATATCGTCAGCGATGTGCAGGGCCAGCTACGGCCGGAGTTCGACGCCTTCGACCTGCTGCGAGCCACCTTCCCCGCCGGCACGGTGAGCGGGGCGCCCAAGGTGCGGGCCATGGAGATCATCGAGGAGCTGGAGCAGACCCGCCGTGGCCCCTATGCCGGCTGCGTGGGCTACATCGGTTACGACGGCACCATGGACACCTGCATCACCATCCGCACCATCACCATGCGTGGCAAGACCTGCACGTTGCAGGCCGGCGGCGGTAACGTGGCCGACAGCGACCCGACCTACGAATGGAACGAGACCCTCAACAAGGCCCGCGCCCTGGCCGTGGCGGTCGAGCTGGCGGAGCGCGGCCTGGCGGAGGGATGACACCGGAAGCTGGTGGGACAGGGCAACGACATTCTGTCCCGCGAGGTATTTTCTACTCATGCTAGCAAGGACCGACCCATGACCACACCTGTGAAGCGAATCCTCACCGGCGACCGGCCCACCGGCAAGCTACACCTGGGCCACTATATCGGCAGCCACCGGCACCGGCTGGCGCTACAGGACAAGTACGAATGCTTCTTCCTGATCGCGGACCTGCACATGCTGACCACCAAGAACAGCAAGGAGGATATCCTGGCCATCGCCGACAACGCGCGGGCGATCATCCTGGACCACCTGGCCATCGGCATCGACCCGGCGAAGGCGACCTTCTACCTGCAGTCTGCGGTGCACGCGGTATATGAGCTGCAGCTGTTGCTGAGCGGGCTGATCACGGTGGAGCGGCTACAGCAGCTGCCGACCATCAAGGACATGGCGGATGCGGCAGGGCTCGAGCAGATCCCCTACAATCTGCTGGGTTACCCGGTTTTGCAGGCAGCCGACATCTTGATGCCCAAGGCCCACCTGGTGCCGGTAGGCAAGGACAACGAAAGCCACGTGGAGCTGTCGCGGCAAATCGCCCGGCGCTTCAACAACCAGTATGGGGAGGTGTTCCCCTTGCCGGAGGCCTTCGTGGTCGGCGGCACCCTGGTGGGCACCGACGGCCAGGCCAAGATGAGCAAGAGCCTCGACAACGCCATCTTCCTCGGCGACGACGCGGCCACGGTGCGCCGGCGGGTGTTCAGCATGTACACCGACCCCAACCGGGTGCGGGCGGACATCCCGGGCACGGTGGAGGGCAACCCGGTGTTCATCTACCACGATACGTTCAACCCCAACGCGGTGGAGGTGGAGGACCTCAAGGCCCGCTATCGCACGGGGCAAGTGGGCGACGTGGAGGTCAAGGAGAAGCTGGCCGCGGCGATCAACGCCTTCCTCGACCCCATGCGCGAGCGCCGGGCCTTCTACGAGGCCCAGACCGGCTACGTGGACGAGCTCCTGTACGAGGGCACGCGGCGGGCGTCGCAGATCGGGGATGAGACGTTGCTGGAGGTGAAGAAGGCCATGGGGCTGACCGGGGTGTGGAACCGTATCTCGCGCGGTGCGGAGAAGTACCGGAAGAAGCAGGAGAAGGCTGAGCCGCTGAGGCGATGAAGGCATGATGCACCGAGCAGAGCGCGACAGCCCGGAGAGATCCTTCGCTGGCGACTCGCGGAAATGCCTATTGGCCGCAGGACCCGCTCAGGATGACAAGCCGCCACGTAGAGACGCAAGATTTTGCGTCTCTACGACCGGACCTGGAGCAGATTATGATCG
>JAULUH010000180.1:0-4896 GCA_032111745.1 Anaerolineae bacterium
CACCACGGTGTAGTCCAGCCCGAGGCCCCGCAGCAGCTCCACGCGCTCGCCGGGGGTGGTGAGGTAGGCCTGGGGCACGTCCGGCCGCAGCACAGACACCGGGTGGGGATCGAAGGTCAGCAGGCCGGCCAGCCAGCCGTGCTGCCGGGCGTGGTCCTGCATCCGGCGGATCAGGGCCTGGTGGCCCAGGTGCACGCCGTCGAAGTTGCCGATGGTCAGGGCCGAGGGCTGGGCCAGGGGTGGGTTGGGAAGCTGGCGAAAGACGACCATAGGGCTCAGTCGGGCGTGGGAAATACCTTCACGGGGCGCCAGGCACGGCGGTCCTGGTCGTAGTCGACGATGGCCAGCAGCCGCCCGGACTCGTCCAGCGCCGCCGCCGGCCCCGCCGGCGCTGCGGGCTGGCCGGGCACCACCTGGCCGTGTTGCAGCCGGGCGGCCTCGGCCGCCGGCACCGTGATCGCCGGCAGGTGGGCCACCGCCGCGGCCGGGGAAACCAATAGGGCCGGCCAGCGCCCCGCGGCCGCGGCCAGCCCCTCGAGGGTGATCGCATCCTGCACGGCAAAGCGGCCCACCGCGCTGCGGCGCAACGCGCTCAGGTGAGCGCCGCAGCCGAGGGCCTGGCCGAGGTCATGGGCCAGGGAGCGCACGTAAGTGCCGGCGCTGCAGCTGACCCGGGCCTGCAGCACAGTGCCGTCGAAGGCCAGGATGTCCAGCGCATACACCGTGACCGGCCGCGGCGCCGCAGCCACGGCCTCCCCGCGGCGCGCCAGTTTATACAGGGCCTCGCCGCCCTGCTTCACGGCTGAATACGCCGGTGGGGCCTGCATGATCTCCCCGCGAAACACCGAAAGGGCCTGGTCGATATCGTGCTCGCCAAGCGCGGGCACGGGCAGCTCGGCCATCGGGCGGCCGGTAGCGTCGTAGGTGTCGGTGGCCGTGCCGAGGGTGATCTCCGCCAGGTAGGTCTTGGGCTGGGCCGCCAGGTACTCGGCCAGCCGCGTGGCCGCGCCGACGCACACCACCAGCACACCCGTGGCCATGGGGTCGAGGGTCCCGGCATGGCCCACCTGGCGCACGCCGGTTAGCCGGCGCACCCGCGCCACCACGTCGTGGGATGTCCATCCCCCGGGCTTATCGAGGTTCAGCACGCCGGCCGCATTGGCTGAAGGGGCGGGGCTGGCGGAGAGGTGCTCGCCGCGGTGTGGGGCCATCGACAGCCTCAGGCGTTCAGCCGGGCTCCTCGCCGGTGGCTGGTGTGTCCATAAGCTCGTCCAGCAGGGTGTTCATGTGCTGGCTGTACACGACGCTGGTGTCGTAGACGAAGCGCAGCTCCGGCAGGAAGCGCAGGTCGGTGCGCTGGCCCAGCTGGCGGCGCAGGTAGCCCGAGGCGTGCTCCAGGCCGGCGACTACATCGCGGCTGGAGATATCGTCATCCAGGGTGCTGACATAGACGCGCGCCAGGCGGAGGTCAGGGGTGACCTCCACCCGGTTCACGGTCACGGACGCCAGCCGCGGGTCGCGGAGCTCGTAGGTGATCATCTGCGCCAGCTCGCGCTGCAGCAGCTCCGCAACCCGGCTTTGCCGACGGGAATTCATCAGACCCGCACCTCGCGGACCTTTTGATAGGTCTCGATGGTATCGCCGTTCTGGAAGTCGTCGAAGTTCTCCAGGCCGATGCCACACTCAAAGCCGGTCTTGACCTCGGTGACGTCCTCGGTGAAGCGCTTCAGCGAGTGAATCTTGCCCTCGGCGATGATCTTGTCGTTGCGCCGCACCCGGGCCAGCGCGTTGCGGTTGATCTGCCCTTCCTGCACCATGCAGCCGGCGATGTTCCCGCGGCGGGGGATCTTGAATACCGCCCGCACCTCGGCGCGGCCCACCTGCTTGTCCACGTACACCGGCTCCAGCAGCCCCTTCAGGGCCTTGTCCACATCCGCGATCAGCTCGTAGATCACGCTGTAGGTGCGCACCTCTACCTGTTGGGCCAGGTCCGACTTCTGGATGGTGGGGCTAAGCTGCACGTGGAAGCCGATGACGATGGCATCGGACGCCGTCGCCAGCATCAGGTCGCTCTCGGTGATCTCGCCCGTGCCCGTGTGCAGGATCCTGACCCGCAGGTCGTCGGAGCTCAGCTGGTTCAGGGAGTTCACGATGGGCTCCAGGGAGCCGTCCACGTCCACCTTGATGATCAGGCGCAGCTCCTTGACCTTGCCGGCCTGCATTTGGGCGTACACGTCCTCCAGGCTCATGGGCCGGCGGACGGCGGATTCCATCGTCGCCCGCGCGCGGTCGGCCTGCTCGCCGGCCATGTCGCGGGCCGTGCGCTCGTCGGGCACGACGCGGAAGACATCGCCGGCCGTGGGCACATCAGGCAGGCCGATGATAGCCACGGGGGTCGACGGGCCGGCCTCGGTCACGGGCTGGCCTTTGTCGTCGAACATAGCCCGCACGCGGCCGTGGGTGCTGCCGGTGACGACGTTGTCGCCCACGCGCAGGGTGCCCTTCTGCACCAGCAGGGTGGCCGTGGCCCCGCGGCTCTTGTCCATACGGCTCTCGATGACGGTGCCGATGGCGTCGCCGCCGGCATCGGCCTTGAAGCCCTCGACGTCGGCGAGGATCAGCAGGTTCTCCAGGAGGTCGTCGATGCCCTTGCCGAGCTTGGCGGAGACGGGAACCATGATCACGTCGCCACCCCAGTCCTCCACCACCAGCTGCTGGTCGGCCAGTTCCTGCTTAACGCGATCGGGGTTGGCGTTGACCTTGTCGACCTTGTTGAGGGCCACCACGATGGGCACGCCCGCGGCGCGGGCATGGGCGATGGCCTCCTTGGTTTGGGGCATGACGCCGTCGTCCGCGGCTACCACAAGCACGGCGATATCGGTGACCTGGGCCCCGCGGGCCCGCATGGCGGTGAAGGCCTGGTGGCCCGGGGTATCGAGGAAGGTCACCTTGCGGCCACCGTACTCGATCTGGTAGGCGCCGATGTGCTGCGTGATGCCACCGGACTCGCCGGAGACCACGTCGGTCTTGCGAATGGCGTCCAGCAGGGTGGTCTTGCCGTGATCGACATGACCGAGGACGGTCACCACGGGCGGCCGGATGGCCAGCCGGTCCTCCGGGGTGAGCTCCAGCAGGCGCTGGCGCAGGGTCTTGGTCTGCTTCTCCTCCGCCACGGCATCCGCGGCGGGCCGGGGCTCTTCCTTGCGCCTGGTGGCAATGCCCAGGTCCTCGGCGATAATGGCGGCCGTATCATAGTCGATACTCTGCGTAATCGGCGCCATGATGCCGTAGTTCATCAGCACCTTGATCACGTCGATAGGGCTGCGCTGCATCATCTCGGCCAGATCGCGCACCGTGATCGACGTGGGAACCTCGATCTCGATCGGACGGCTGGGAGCCTCCTCACGCGGCGGCCGCGGGGGCTTGGCCTGCGGGGGCCGGCTGGAAGATGGGGAGCCTGGCCGCGGCCCCTGGGGCCGGTGGGGCTGGCGCGAGCCAGCAGGCCGCGGTCGAGGTGGGCGGTTGCTGAAGGATGCCGAGCCGCCAGAGGGCGCGCCGGACGGGGGCCGGGATCCCGGCTGGGAGCTGCCGCTGGGCCGCGGCTTGGAGCCGCCCTGCGGCTGGCTGGAACTTCTGGACGGAGGCTGGTTAACCTTTTGTGTGCTTTTTTCTGTCATGAGTCACCTCCAGTGACCTCGACCGGATATGAGTGCGGGCCGGGTGCAGGCCGGGATCCAGGGCGCCAGCGCCGGGCCAGTATGAGATATGGCTCAGCGTCGGCAGGCGGACGCTATGGGCAGGGCATCCCCTGTCCATGCGCCTGGTGGTCGCATCGGCAAGCGGCGTGTGAAGCGAGAAGCTTGGTGTGGCGAGGCGTCGGATCGCCCGGGTCGAGAGGAGGGAAAGGCACCTGCGGGGAAAAGAGGAGGCAACGGACTCACTTAACGTGCATATCCGCTCCTCGTTTCCCACTCATCCCGCTCTATGATAACCCTGAAGGGCGACGCCGCACACCAGTGTGGCTCCACGACCATGGATGTTGCGTCCTAGGCACCAAACAGCGCCGGTTCAGTCTGAACTGTCTTGCTCGGGACGGGCCAGCGGCCCTGGCGCGTCCTCCTGTGCACTGGGGAGGCTGGCGGCGTAGGCTTGCAGCGCTGCCAGGTCCTCCTCCGAGATAATCGTCTTCAGCGCCCTCGCCAGCGCACCGCTGCGCAGGGCCTTGTGCCAGCAGGGCCCCGCCTGGCACAGGTACGCGCCCCGGCCGTTGAGCTTGCCGCTGGGATCGATGCGCACGTCCATCGTAGGGGTGCGCACCACACGGATTAGCTGCCGCTTGTCGCCCACCTGCCGGCAGGCGATGCACGTGCGCTGCGGCACATGCCGGCGGCGGGTTGGTTGCTGGGCCTTTGACACGGGCCTGCGAAGGCCAGGTGGCCTACTCGTCCTCGTCGCCGTACCAGCCGGCCTGCCCGCGCTTGCGCTTGCGCACCGAAATGACCTCGCCCAGGTCCTCGTCGTAGACCAGCCGGCGCTTCTTTTCCTTTTCCTTCTGCAGCTCCGCCTTCTTCTTGCCCTTAGCGGGCGCGGTGCCGGTTGCGGATCGGTAGGCAGGCTCGCCTTCGCCCGTGGCCTCCGGCGCAGAGTCCTCGGCGTCGGCGACGGCCTCGTACTCCGCATATTCGTCGTACTCGTCGACCTCGCCATATTCGTCCACCTCGGCGTACTCATCCACCTCGGCGTACTCGTCGACCTCAGCGTACTCGTCGACCTCGGCGTACTCGTCGACCTCGGCATACTCGTCCACCGCGGCGTATTCGTCGACCTCCACCAGGTCTGGGACCTCGGCGTACTCGTCATAGACCTCGGCTCCCGCCTCGGGAGCCAGGACCTCAG
>JAULUH010000181.1:0-5412 GCA_032111745.1 Anaerolineae bacterium
TCTGCGGCCGCTGCTCATGCTCCTACGTTCATCTCGCACACGACGCACGGTTAAGGGTCCCGGAATGCCAGACCCGCATGCCCAGAATGGGTTCAGGGACCGAGTGCATCGATCGGCATCGACCACCGCCGCCCGCATAGTTGGAACGGATGGCAGGGGCGCCCGCCCCTACGATTCTGGCACAAAATCCAGCGCCGCGGAGTTGATGCAGTAGCGCAGGCCGGTGGGCTGGGGGCCGTCGTCGAAGACGTGGCCGAGGTGGCCGCCGCAGCGGCTGCACACGACCTCGGTGCGGACCATGAAGTGGCTCAGATCGCGCTTGGTCTCGACGGCGTCCGGGCTGGCCGGCTCCCAGTAGCTGGGCCAGCCGGAGCCGGACTCGTACTTGGTGGCGGAGCTAAACAGCTCGTTGCCACAGGCGGCGCAGAGGTACACGCCGGGCTCCTTGGTGGTGTAGTACTGGCCGGTGAAGGCACGCTCGGTGCCCTTCTGGCGCAGGATTTGGTACTGCTCGGGAGTCAGCTGCTCCCGCCAATCGGCATCGGATTTGGCGACAGGTCGTTCCGTCATTCTCGCATTCCTCTACTCTGATTTCGACAACTCTCGACTCAACGATAGATAATCTCCCACTGCCGGTGCAGCGGGTCTTGTTGATACAGCTCCCAGTAGGAGCCGGCCACCAGGTCGGGATCGAAGCGGGTGCCGGCCTGGACCAGGCCGGCCACGGTGACCATGGCCACGTGGATGCCCTCTACGTCCAGCTCGTCGCCCAGGCTGCGGGCCAGGTAGCGCAGGGCGGCCTTGCCCATGCCGAGGGAGGCGTACTGGGGCCGCGGCTCCAGGGCCAGGTGGCCGCCGGTGAAGATGATCGTGCCGTGCCTGCGCTGCCGCATGCTGGGGATCACCTCCTGGGCGCACACCAGGGCACCCGCCACATTGACCGTGAAGTCATAGATGGCGCTGGAGACGTCCAGCTCGGCAGGCTGGGTGGGCCGGGCGATGGCGGCGTTGTAGATCAGCACGTCGGCCTCGCCGAAGGCCTCACGCACCTGGTCGAAGGCCCGGTGCATGGTCTCGAAGTCGGCGGGGTTGGCGTGGAAGCCGACGACTTCGCCGCCTTCGCTACGGATCTCGTCAACATACTCCTGCAGCCGGCTGGCTCGCCGCGACAATAGAGCGACTCTGAACCCCTCGCGAGCAAACCGCCGGGCGATGGCCAGGCCCAGGCTTGGGCCGGCGCCCACCACGACACATACATCACCTGCCACAGCTTACCTCCTGCCGGATCGGGGCCGGCGCGAATTCAGGGATAGCCACAAGCCGCCGCCATGCAAACTTATTGCCCGGCGATTGTACCACGGTTTGGTGCTGCTGTGAAGGGCGGGGAATCCGGAGGGGAACCGGAGAGGAACCGCAAAGGCGCAGAGAGCGCCAAGGGGACCCTGGTCCGGAGAAGGCCGGAGCGGAACCGGAGGCGAACCGCAGAGGCGCAGAGGGCGCCAAGGGTAGCTTCCGGGCTCCTCCGGCCCCTTCTGCACTTTGCGCTCTTTGCGCCTCTGCGGTGAGCTCTCCGGAACACGGGTCGTTTTTCACGCGCCCTCGGCCTGGAAGCCGGTGCGGGCGTGGGTGCCGTCGCAGAACGGCTTGTTCTCCGAGCCGCCGCAGCGGCAGAGGAAGGCCCGGTTGCCCTGGTAGGCGGTGTCGCCGCGGGCGCTGACGATCTCGAAGTCGCCCTCGACCTTGATGGGGCCATCGGCGGTGGGGGTGACCACCAGCCTGCCCTCCAGCTCGAGGCCCTCGACGGTGCGCACCTTGTTCTGGCCCAGGTCGCCGCCGGCCTGGAAGCCGCTGTGGAGATGGCTGTTGTCGCAGAAGGGCTTGGTGCGGGAGGCGCCGCAGCGGCAGAGGGTGACGCGGGTGTCGTGGATGACGGTGCCGTCATCCAGACGCAGCTCCACGTCGCCCTGCAGCTGCAGGGGGCCGCGCACGCGCAGGCGCACGGTGTTGCGCTCGGGCACGGGCTCGGCAGGGCCGCCGTCCTTGCGCTGGAAGTGCAGGGCGCCGCTGGGACAGCGCATAACCACGGCCGCCACCTCGTCGGCGCTGGCGTTGGCCGGCTGCACCCAGGGGCGCTTGCGGGTGTCGAACACCTGGGGCAGGCCGCGCAGGCACTCGGCCACGTGGATGCAGCGGTCGCGATCGAAGGTGACGACGATGTCGTCGCTCCAGTATTCCTTCAGCGGGGCGGGCTGGTCACTCATGGGCTAGACCTCGTTCAGGGGCTCTTCGTCGAGGAGCATTTCGTCGACGTAGCACCAGCGCCAGGTCTCGCCGGGCTGGAAGGACTGGATGATGGGGTGGCCGGTGGCCTGGAAGTGCTTGGTGGCATGCCGGTTGGGCGAGTTGTCGCAGCAGCCGACGTGGCCGCAGGTCAGGCAGAGGCGCAGGTGGACCCAGGTGCCGCCGATGCGGAGGCAGTCCTCGCAGCCGGCGGCGCTGGGGGTGACGGGTTGGATTTGGTCGAGGTGTGTGCAGGGCATAGGGCGTCCTTTCGTGATAGTACGGTGTGTAGAGAAGCGGCTGCAGAGAGATCCTTCGCTGGCGACTCGCCGTCATGACCATTGGGCGCCGGACCCGCTCAGGATGACACGGCTGGTGCGTAGGGTCAGCTGATAGCGAGGCTGTCGTGCACATTGGGCGCCGGACCCGCTCAGGATGACACGGCTGGTGCGTAGGGTCAGCTGATGGCCGGCGCCTTATGCAGGTAGGTGTCGTCGGCGAGCTGCTGGAGGACGAAGGCGGCGACGTCGGCGCGGGAGACCTGGCCGGCGGTGATCTTGGCATCGAGGCCGGCTTTGGCCTGGCCGGTGGCGGGGCCGTCGGTGAGGCCGCCGGGGCGGACGATGGTCCAGTCCAGGCCGCTCTGCTGCACCAGGGCCTCCTGGCGCTCCTTGTCGTCCATGGCCTTCTTGAGCACGGTCTTCATGAGCATCTTGAAGGCGAAGGGGACCTGGTCGATGCTGTCGCCGACGCCCAGGGAGCTGACGACGACGATACGCCGGGGCGTGCCCGCCTGCTGCATGGCGTCGACGATGATCTTGGTGCCCTGCGAGACGACGTAGTCCGGGTTGTTGGCGGTGTTGCCGAGGGAGACGACGACGGCGTCGGCGCCCTCGATGGTGGCGGCAACCTGGGCGGGGTCGAGGACGTTGCCCTCGACGATGGATAGGTGCGGGCTCTGGATATCGAGCCTGGCGGGGTCGCGGACCAGGGCGGTGACCTGGTGGCCGGCGGCCAGGGCCTGCTCTACGACCTGGCGGCCGGTGCCGCCGGTGGCGCCAAAGATGGCAATGTTCATGGAACTTGGTCGACGCTCCTTTGTTGCTTTTGCTTGGTGGCGATGTCGTAGGACTGGCGGAGCAGCTCCACGCCGCGCTGGACGTCGGCAGGCTCACGAAAATAGAATGATACCCAGCCGGTAGCGGGCAGCAGGTGATGGGGCTCCGCCTGGCCTCCGGCCACCAGTATATCACGAACCTTCTTCGGAAAGGGAATATCCAGCATCCAATCGCCGTGGATGTGGCCGATCTCGCGGGTGCCCAGGCGATACTCCACGCCGCCGAAGCGATGCGGGGCCACGGCCGTATCAGGCCAGGCCAGCACCGCCGCCGTAATCTGTTTCTCAGCACCTATGATTGTCATGGCTCGTAAATCCTCATACAGGCACCGCACGGACCCGCGATGCCTATCCACGCGTAGGGGCATGAACGGGCGGGGTGGCCTGGGCGGGGCTGCGGCAGCCCCGCCCGTTCATGCCCCTACGACCATCATCGCACTCTCCGCTCATTCCCGGCGCGCATGCTCAGGATGGGTCCAATGATGTCCTCCATCAATGCCCGTCCGGCGCCGCCACCGAGCGACGTTGGAGCCGCTGGTGTGCCGGCCTCACACCAGCCCCTCGAACAGGTCCGCCAGCCGGCCGCTGCCCTCGGGCCAGGCGAGGGCGAAGTACTCCTGGCTCATCAGCTCCCGCACGACCGGCGCGGGCAGCTTGCGGAAGGGGTTGTCGGGGCCGAACTGGGTGGCGTGGCAGGCCAGGGCGGCCAGCTTGGCATCCACCGTATCGGGCAGGACGTGGGCCACGGTGATCTCCTCGACCATCAAGCCCGCGGCCTCCTCCAGGTCGCTCTCCCAGCCGCTGACGTCCTCGCCCACGGCCCGCAGCTGCGCGATCATCTGCTCCCAGAACGACCTGGGGATCACGGTGTAGAACAGCCGCTCCGGCTGCCAGGCCGGGCCCGCCGCGGGAAACCGGGCCGGGTCCCCGGCGGCGTGGAAGGCGGCGACGGTATGGAGGTGGGCGGCGATGTGGTCGGGGTGGCCGTAGCCGCCCGTGGGGTCGAAGGTGACCACGACCTCCGGCTGCCGGCTGCGGATCAGCCGCACCAGCCGCTCCACCACCTCGTCCGCGGGCGCGTTGACAAAGGCCCGGGGGTCCTGGTTCTCCGGTGTGCCCTGCATGCCGGAGTCCCGGTAACCGAGGAACACCACTTCGTGCACGCCCAGCAGGCCAGCGGCGCAGCGCAGCTCGTCCTGGCGCACCTGCCAGAGGGTGTCGGGGGTGGCCAGGGCGGGGTCGGCGATCTCGCCCACGTCGCCGTTGGTGGTGCAGACCAGGGTGACATGGGTGCCGTGGGCGGCGTAGTGGGCCATGGTGGCGCCGGTGCCGAAGGCCTCGTCGTCGGGATGGGCAAACACAGCGAACAGCGAGTGAGTCATGAGCCGAAGGCCGCGTAGTCGGGATGGGCAAAGACAGCGAATGGGGCAGGGGTCATGATGGGATGGGGTCCTCCAGGCGGGTGCTGGCGGCGGCGTAGATCTGGCCCAGGAAGCGGCTGGGCCGCGTGGCCAGTAGCCGCGGGTGGCAAAGGCCGGCGGCCTGGGCCAGGCCCTGCCAGGTGGTGTATGAAAAGGGGTGGGGCACGAAGGGGTTGCCCTGGTCGGTGTTGTATTCCACGACGATCAGCGTGCCGCCCGGCTGGAGGGCCTCGCGCACGAGGCGCAGGACGGGTTCCTTATGGCGGACGAAGTGCAGGGAGTTAGCCATGACCAGGCCGTGCAGGGGTGGCAGGGCCAGGGGTTTCGTGAAGTCGGCCACCACGGTGCGCAACGCGGTAGAAGGAAAGCGGGCACGCAGGGCACGTTCTAACGTGGCCAGCGCGCCCGCGTCTTTGTCCACGGCGATGATCACGCCGCCAGGGCCCAGCAGCTCGGCCAGGGCCAGGGTGAAGGCCCCGGTGCCGGAGCCCAGGTCGGCCCACGGCCCGCCGGTGGCGGCGACGCCGCCGGCCAGCAGGGCCACGTGGTCGGCGTGGTCCATCGCGCCTACTGCTCGACGAACTCGGCGTCGAT
>JAULUH010000182.1:0-6926 GCA_032111745.1 Anaerolineae bacterium
TCATCAGGCGGGCTCTCACTTCATGAACGGCGCACCGTGCAACGGTTGGGAGCACTGGTACCTGCAAGAAAACGCAACCATGATCTGCCTGGACGAGTTCAGGCAACGCTATCGCATAGAACAGATGGCGGCCGATGGATGACCAGATCGACACGGTCATTCGCCAGACAGTGGCGGAGATGCTGCAATCCAGCATGTCGGCCCGGACGATTCAGCGACTGACCCAAAAACACGAGGACAAAGTTCACTTCATCCCCCTGAAGTATCGCGTTGTCGGGGGCGTCCTCCAGGGATTGAACATTCGTTTCGGCAATTTCATCGAAAACCTGCTGAGTAATGTAATCGAGGTTGATGCTGGCGTGCAGGCAATGCAGGACTCTGGGACGAAGCAGTGCCTGTATTTCACGCCGGAGACTGACGCGCTCATCGACCAGTACATCACCCGACGGCAATTGCCGAGCAGTCCGGACGACTGCACCTCGGAGTTCGACGACTTGTTCGCGCGGATCATCGCGATCGAACGCAATGCTTCACCTGACGGTAGGCAAGGGATCGTCAAGGACATCGACGCGTTGTTCCGCACGAAGGACGGGCTTCTGGTCTATGCAGAGCTGAAGTACAACGATGATCACGACACGGGGAAGTTTGCGGACATCAATCGCAAATTCATCAAAACCTGGGCGGGGCTTGCCGTTCGGCTGAATATTACGAGTCCAGACGAGCTATTCCCCGTGCTATACTACTTCAATGCTAAGAAGCGATATGGTCCTATCCACGTGCCGTCAAGGAACATCATGCGTGGACCGCAGCTGTTTGATCGGTTTCTTGAGACCGAGTACGCTGACGTCGATCGATGTCTTGCTGAGATTGGCGATGACCCCGAGATACTGCGGATGTTCGATGAAATGTATGCACAGGTTCGTTTTGGCGGGCTGCGCTCAAATTGCTCTGTCGAAGAAGGCTAATGGTACAGGCTAGCGGCGTGTTCGATTCGGTTGGTGACTGCCTGGTCGCTATTAGATCTGATTGGTCAGGTAGGTGACCAATCTGTGCGGGACCATCGAGCCGAGTTGCCGTCCGAGGAGCGGTCAGTAGGCCACAGCTGCCTTGCTTGATATGGTGCCCCAGAGCCGTGCCTGATTCCATGAACCACCTGACCATCACGCTGCACCCGGAGGAAGGCGACACCTATCGCGTGCGCGTCGAGGGCCCGGCGGTGGGCGAGGCGGCCGGGACCTTCACGCTGCCCTACGACCGGGCCACCTGGACGGCCATCCTCCAGGCCCTGGAGCCGGGCTTTGACCTGGCCAGCGCCACACCTGAAACCCGGGCCGCGCTCGCACCCCTGGGCGACCCGGCCGGCCTGCCCGAGACCGCGGGCCGCGGCCTGGCGGACGCGCTGCTGGCGGACGCTACGGTGCGGTCCCTCTTCGACCGCGCGCTGGGCCGGGCTGAGGCTCGGCGCCAGCCCCTGCCGGTGTCGTTGCACATCGGCAGCGGCGCGGATGCGCTGGCCGGCCTGCCGTGGGAGCTGCTGCACTACCGCGGCCGCTTCCTCCTCGCCGACACCTCCATCGCCCTGTCCCGCTACCCCGAGGGCGTGTTCCCACCCACCGAGGCCTTCGCGGACCTGCCACTGCGGGTGCTGCTGGTGCTCGCGGAGCCTGCGGACGCCTCGCCGGTCCTCCCGGCCGAGGCCCGGCACGAGCTCTCGCACGGCCTGCGCAGCCTGGACGAGATGGGCGCGGTGATCGTCGACCCGCTGCGGCCGCCGACCTACGACACGCTCATCGAGGCCGTGCGCAACGGCGGATACCACATGGTCGTCTTCTACGGCCATGGCGTCTACGATCCGGCCCAGGGCGGGCTGCTCCTCTTCGAGGACGAGCACGGCGGCGGATCCCTGGTGAAGGCCACGGAGCTGGGCGCGGTGCTGCGCAACACGGACGTGCGGCTGGTGCTGCTGGCCGCGGGCCAGCCGGCGCAGGTGGCGGCCGCGCCAGGCGAGGGCACGGGCGCGGTGTGGACGGCCGTGGCGCCGGCGCTGGTGCGGGCGGGGGTGCCGCTGGCCATCGGCATGCAGGTGAGCATGCGGGTGGATGCCGCACTGGCCTTCATCCGCCAGTTCGCCCTTTCCCTGGCCGCGGGCAAGCCGGTGGTGGAGGCGGTGGCCGACGCCCGGCTGCCGCTGATCCCTGAGAGCAAAGGGGCCAGCTGGTTCATCCCGGCGCTCTACGGACGGCCGGCCGGGGACACCCGGCTCTTCGACCCGGGCCAGGCCCTGCCGGAGAACACAGCCGGCCTGCGGGCGGCGATGCGCGCGGGCCGCGCGGAGATCGAGCGGTTGGAGCGCTCCATCGGCCAGGTGGGCGTGCTGACCGCGCCGCAGGAGATCGCGGCCCTGCGCACGGCGAGGAGCCGCTTCGCGGAGGCGCGGGCCGAGTTAGCGCAGCGCACGCCGGGCGGCTACGCGCAGGTGGTGAGCCCGCTCTACGGCGTGCCGTCCAACCCCATCTTCGCCGGCCGCAGTGCGGAGCTGCAGGCGGTGAGCCGGGGCCTGCGGAAGGGCCAGCCGGTGGTGCTCTGGGGGACAGGCGGCATCGGCAAGACCGCGCTGGCCGCGGAGGTGGCCCGCCGGCAGAGCTGGCGCTTCCCGGGCGGCGTGTTGTGGCTGGACTGCCGGGGAGGGCCGGCGCTGGACACCCTGCTGGATCGCCTGGCGGCCTTCTGTGGCCTGGATGCAGGGCAGATCGAGCCGGAGCAGAAGGAGGCCACGGTACGCCGGGCGCTGGCGGGCCTCCATGCGCCCGCGCTGGTCGTGTGGGACAACGCCGAGGATGTGTGGCAGGCGCAGGAGGTGCGCCGGTTCGTCGAGCAACTGCCCGCGGATGTGCGGACGCTGATCACGACCCGCGAGGACCCGGAGCGGGCGATGTGGACGGTGGTGGAGCTGGAGCCGCTGGCCGAGCCGGCCATGACCGAGCTCTTCTACCGGCTGGCTGCGGCGGCCGGGGTGAAGGTGGGCACGCCGGCCGACCTGGACGCCATCCCCCGGATCGTGGGCTGGCTCGAGGGGCACCCGCTGGCGCTGCAGCTGGTGGTGCCGCTGGCCCGCAAGCGGGGGCTGCAGCGGGTGTGGCAGGACCTGCAGAAGCGGCCCTTGAAGGGCGTGGAGGCCGCGTTCGAGGCGAGCTACGAGCGCCTGAGCGCGGCGGGGCAGCGGCTGTTCGCGCGGCTGAGCGTGTTCGCCATCCCCTTCGGCTGGGAAGCGGCGGAGGCGCTGCTGCCGGGGGAGGAGGGGGTGGACGAGCTACTGGACACCCTGGTGCAGCGGGCGCTGGTGGGCTTCGACGGCGCGCGCTACAGCTACCATGCCCTGGTGCGCCAGGTTGCGTACCAGAAGCTGCAGGCGCGCGAGGACATCCGGCCGGTGCACCGGCTGGCGGCCGAGCACCTGCGGGGCAAGCTGATGGGCGAGGGCGGCACGCCGGAGGAGGCCCTGGAGTCGGGGGACCAGTGGGAGCGAGCCGAGGCCTGGGGTGAGTTTGCCGCAGCCTCCCGGGCCCTGGTGGGCAGCCTCGACCGCGTGGGCTACTGGGCGATCATCGACGAGCGCCTGGAGCGGGCCCTGGCGGCCGTGCGGGAGCACCTGGCCGGCCAGCCCGGGCTGCAGGCCGAGCTGCTGAATGCCCGGGGCCTCATGGCGCGGAAGGACGGCCGGTGGCAGGTCGCGCTGCAGCTGCTGGAGGAGGCTTGCACAGCATTCCAGGTGGCCGGCGACGAGCTGGGCCTGGCCCGGGCCGGCAACAACCTGGGCCTGGTCTACGCCGACCGGGGGAACTGGCCCGAGGCGATCGCGGCCTACGAGCAAGCCCGGGTCAGCTACGAGCGCCTGGGCGATGCCCGCGGGGTGGCCCAGGCCGGCAACAACCTGGGGCTGGTCTACTATTACCAGGGAAACTGGCCGCAGGCGAGCGCAGCCTTCGAGCGAGCCCTGGCGGAGATGGAGCGGCTGGACGACACCCACGGCATGGCCGCGGCCATCAACAACCTGGGCAATGTCTACCGGAGCCAGGCGAAGTGGTCGCAGGCCATCGCGTCCTATGAGGAGGCCCTGGCCCTGTACGAGCGCCTGGGCGACATCCACCAGGCGGCTACGACCGCCAGCAACCTGGGCAACGTCTACCTGAGCCAGGAAGACCCGCCGCAGGCGATCGCAGCCTACGAGCATGCCCTGGCTATCCTGGAGCGCCTGGGGGACCTCCACGGTATGGCCCAGACCGCCAACAACCTGGGCCTGGCCTATGCGGACCAGCAGGAGTGGGAGCAGGCGGCCGCGGCCTATGAGCGATCCCTGGGCATCAAGGAACAACTGGGCGACGTCCGTGGCATGGCCATGACCATGATGAACCTGGGCAGCCTCTACGCGCGGCTGGGGGAGTGGACGGCGGCGATCGAGGCCTACGAGCACGCCCTTGACACCCAGGAGGCCCTGGGGGACGCCCACGGCATGGGCCAGACCCTGGCCAACCTGGCCGAGGTGTTCCAGGCCCGTGGGGATGACGACCGGGCAGCTCGCTACGCTGCGGAGGCCCACCTCATCTTCACCAGGCTGGCCGCGCCTGAGACCGGGCAGACGGCGCAGCTCCTGGTGAACATCCTGGGCACGGCCGACGCGGCCATCGCCTACGTGGCCCAGCTGATGGAGGAAGGGCTCCCTGGATTCGACCAGGCATAACCGGCAACCTCTGTCCATCCCGGTTCCGCGCGCCCGCGACGAGGCCCTGGGCTACCCGGGCGAGCAGCGCCACTTCACCGTGCGCTGGCCGGCGCCTCCACACTGCCGGTGGCCAGAGCCAGTGCAGTGATAGAGGACTTGGCGATCCGGGCGCCGAGGGTGGACCGGGCAGCGTAGAGCTCGCCCAGGTAGAGCTTGACGTCCCCGCCGTCGTCCCTGGCCACCAGAACGGACACTGCCGGCCGCGCTGGCGGGAGGACGATTGGGCCCGCGAAAAGGTTCGCCTGCTGGGCCGGGAGCGCAAGGAGGTGTACAGGGAATGGCTGAACCTGATGCCGGCGGAGCGGCTGGCCCGGCCGCACACGAAAACTGGTGGGTGAGGAAAGGGAGTAATTCATTGCATTTGGCTGCAACCTCTGATAGTATGGGGCATGGGTCGACGACCTAAGCTCTCACGTTGCCCCAGGCAGCGCTGCTGGATGGCCGAGAGATCGACGGTGCCACCAGGCACAATTCCCCCAGGAGGTTCGACGATGATGCGGAGTGGTAGGCCCCAACAGGACGTGGCCAGTGTGCGTAACGGCCTGGATGCTGTGTGCAACACGGGCAAGGCCAACCGCCGCCGGGCCGCAGGGGATCTAGAAGTGCCCACTGGCGACAATTAGAAATGCCCATGGCGATGGCGGGCTGCCGATGGAGGTCGAAGCTCAGCCTGGCATGGCCAGGTGTGGAGCGTCGTCCAGGTGCGCTGCCCTTGGAGCGGATGAGACCAGGTGTGCACCGGGCTGAATCGCCAGACGCAAAATTGGTCGCGCAGAAAAGAGAGTAAACTATTGATTATGGGCGCAATGTCTGATACCATAGAGCATGGGTCAACGATCCGGGCTCTATCCGTGGCGCCGGGATCTTGGCCGGTTGCCACGAATCCAGGCATGGAAGGTTCGACGATGGCAGGCAATGCCAGGCTCCAGCAAGATAGGCAGAATACCGCGAGCGCTCGTTTCCAGGTGTTCAGCACCGGTCGTCCCATGCTCAAGCCCCAGGTAGAGACGCGGATGCGGGAAGACGTAGAGACAGAACTGAAAAGTATTCGCGGCACCGCTCAGGTGCGCCAGCCTGCTCCCTCGGGCGCTTTCCTGGCCGTCCTGGGCCAGGGCATGTGAAGACATTTCAGCTCTGTATTTGCGACTCCCCGCATCTGCGTCTCTACCTGGGAGCCTCGGTTCACCAGCCAGCTGGCTCCTTAGCCAGCGAGTAGATAGGATCCTGGTAGTATGGCAAGGCTTGCGCCCAGGCGCTGGGCAGGAAGCGCGCGCTTGGGACCAGGCTGCCCGACAGACACGGGCAAGCTCTCCCCGATTCTACGTCCGGCCCGTGGGCGTTTCAAGCCTCCCCCCAAGCACCGGCGCGCAGACCAGTCGCAGGCCGAAGTAGCTGAATCGCCGGACGCGAAATTGGTCGCGGAGGAAAGGGAGTAAACTATTGATTATGCGCGCAATGTCTGATATCATAGAGCATGGGTCAACTATCCGGGCTCAATCTGTGACGCCGGGATCGTGGCCGGTGGGACCCAATCCACGTAGGGAAGGTTCGACCATGGCAGGCAATGCCATACCCCAGCAGGATATGCAGGATATCGAGAATGTTCGGTTCCAGCTGTTCAGCGCCGGTCGCCCCATGCTCAGGCCCCAAGCGGAGACGCGAATGCGGGAAGACGTAGAGACAGAAATTATATGTATTCGCGATGCCTATCCCTGGCGGAAGCCGGCTCCCTCGCGCGCGGCCAGGGCCACGACAAACCAGGGCAAGTGAATACAAAAGTTCTCTGTCTCTACGTATCTGCGCATTCGCGTCTTCTCCTCAGGGCCGCGGGTTTCCTGAGATTTCGTGCTTCAGCCGGCCGTCGGGCAGGTTAGTAGCATAAGGGGGAAGGCTCTCGCCCAGGACCTGGCGCGCTTGAGGGCCGCACCAGGAAGGTGCCGCCAGCTAGCCGGTCAGGCCCTCGGGAACGCCGCCGGGAAACACCTGGGCGATCGCCTGCTGGATGCGCTCGAGGCGTTGGCTCGGATTGGGGTGCGTGCTGAAGAACTCGGGCGGCTGCGCCTGGCCCTCCCCGGCCTGTTCCAGCACCTCCATCACTCGTATCAGCGCCCGTGGATCGTAGCCGGCCTCGGCCAGAAAGCGCACG
>JAULUH010000183.1:0-58678 GCA_032111745.1 Anaerolineae bacterium
ATCGGCCGGCGACTCGGGACCGTGGTGCGATTTCGGCTCGCCCGACCCGGCCGCGGCCCAAATCTGCACCAGCTTGATGCAGACCTCAGTTGCGCATGCCATGTCTTGCAGGCTGACCCATTCCAGCGGCCCGTGGATCTCCTGCATGCCGGTGAACACGTTGGGGGTGGGTACGCCCAGCTCGGTCAGCCGCGAGCCGTCAGTGCCGCCGCGCACGGGCACGGAGAACGGCGCGACGCCAACCTGCCGGCAGGCCTCGCGCGCCAGCTCCACCGGCCGCATGTCGTCCTCCAGCCAGTAGCGCATGTTGCGGTACTGGGGCGTGACGGCGCAGGTGATCTGGGCGCGCGGCTCGCCGGCCTGCACAGCCGCACACACCTTGTGGAGCAGCTCGCCCTGGCTGGCCAGCCCCTCGCGCTCGAAGTCGCGCAGGATGATGTCGATGGTCATCTGGGCCGCAGACCCACTCATGCCCACGATGTGCAGGAAGCCCTGGCGGCCAGCGGTCGTCTCCGGCGTCAGTGTGGCCTGGGGCAAGGTATCCACGATCTTGGCGGCCAGGTGCGCGGCGTTGACCAGCCTATCCTTGGCCCAGCCAGGGTGGATGGACACGCCCTTGACGGTGACTTTGGCCCCGTCGGCGGAGAAGGTCTCGTAGACGATCTCGCCCAGGTGCGCGCCGTCCAGCGTGTAGGCGAAGTCGGCCTGGAGATCGCCCGGCAGGTCGGCGTGTACGCCGCGGCCGATCTCCTCGTCGGGCGTGAAGCCGATGCGGATCGGGCCGTGCTGCAGGTCCGGGTCTTGCAGCAGGTGGCGCGCTGCGGCCATGATGATGGCGATGCCTGCCTTGTCATCCGCGCCCAGCAGCGTCGTCCCGGAGGCGGTCACGATGTCGTCGCCCACTTTCTGCGCCAGATAGGGCAGTGCCTGGGGCGACAACACCTGGCTGGGGTCGTCGGGCAAGACGATGTCCTCGCCGTTGTAGCCGCGATGGACGATCGGCTTGACGTTCGCGCCGGAGAACTGGGGGGCCGTGTCTACATGCGCCAGCAAGGCGATGGTGGGCACAGTGACCTGCACCGTCGCCGGAATAGTGGCCAGGACTGCGCCGTAGTTGGTCAGGGTAACGTCCTGCGCGCCAATCTCTTTGAGCTCATCCACCAGCAGATGGAGCAGATCGAACTGGATGGGCGTGCTGGGCGATGTCGGTGAGGTCGGATCGGCCGTGGTGTCGATCTTGACGTAGCGCAGGAAGCGCTCTTCAAGCTCGTTCAGAAATGGGCCTCTCATGGTGCGTTATCCTTTACAGGTGCGCCAGCTCCTCCAGATAGACGATGGTCGTCTCGATGCCGCGCTGGAACATCTCCAGGCTGAAGCGCTCGTTGGGCGAGTGCAGGCCGTCGTCGTCCAGGCCGAAGCCCATCAGCACCACCGGGATGCCCATCAGGTCGGCGATGTCGGCCACCACGGGGATGCTGCCGCCGCCGCGGGTGAACAAAGGCTCGGCGCCCCAGCCCCGGACATAGGCGCGCGCAGCGGCCTGCATGGCCGGGCTGTCGAAGGGGAAGAGGGCCGGTTTGCCGGTGCTCAGCAATCGCACCTCGACCGTGACGGTGGGCGGGGCCAGCGACGCGATGTAGCTTTTCAGCAGCTCGTAGATCTTGTGCGGGTCCTGGTTGCCCACCAGCCGGCAGCTCAACTTGCACTCCGCCTTGGCCGGCACGATGGTCTTGGGGCCAGGCCCCGACCAGCCGCTCCACAGGCCGTTGACGTCCAGCGTGGGCCGGGCGGAGATGCGCTCGCGGATGTTGTACGCCGCGTCGCCCCAGACCGCCGGCACGCCGGTGGACTGTTTGTATTGCTCCTCGGTCAGGTCGGTCTTGGCGATCATGGCCCGCTCCTCGGGGGTGAGCGGGACCACATCGTCGTAGAAGCCGGGCACGGCGATGCTGTTGTCGTCGTTGAACATCCTGGCCAGGATCTGCGCCAGCGCCAGGGCCGGGTTGTGCACGGCGCCGCCCCACAGCCCGCTGTGCAGGTCCTCCTTGGGGCCGCGCACCTCGACCTCGATGTAGGTCATGCCGCGCAGGCTGTGCAGGATGGCCGGCTCCTCGATGGTGCGCATGGAGGTGTCGCTGATCACCGCCACGTCGGCCCGCAGCAGCTCCAGATGCTCCACGATGAAAGGCTTCAGGTTGGGCGACGAGACCTCCTCCTCACCCTCCAGCAACAGCTTGACGTTGACCGGGGCCGCGCCTGCGGTTTTGAGGTATGACTCCAGCGCCTTGACGTGCACGAAGAGCTGGCCCTTGTCGTCGGTGGCGCCGCGGGCAAAGACCTTGCCCTCCTTGACCACCGGCTCGAAGGGGTCGCTGTCCCAGCCGTCGGCCAGCTCGGCCGGCACCACGTCGTAGTGGCCGTAGACCAGCACCGTGGGCTTGTCTGGTCCAGCGCCCAGCCACTCGCCGTAGACTACGGGATGGCCGGCCGTCTCCATGATCTCGACCCGGTCCAGGCCCAGGCTACGGAGGTGCGCCTCCAGCCACTGGGCCATGCGGCGGATGTCGCCGGCGTGGGCCGGGTCGCCGCTCAGGCTGGGGATGCGCAGCATGGCTTTCAGCTCGTCGAGGAACTTGTCGCCGTTGGCGCGGGCGTAGGCCCGCGCCGCATCGCTTGCTTGGGTCATAGCGCTGAACTCCTCTTCATGCAGTGAAACGCCTGCAACATTGGCGGTGGTAGTGACGGTTGGTAGAGGCGACCATAGTCGCTCAAGCCTCAGAAGAGACTGAAGTCGCTACTACAGACGACTGCGACCTTGCGCATGTCAGGTATGGGCCGGCGCGCCGTTCGGCGGATGGTCGTGGGTCAGTTCGTCGACCGACAGCTCGCCCGGCTTGTAGGCAGGCAGCCGCAGCGACGGAATGATCGAGAGCAGGGAAATGGCGGCCAGGATCAGGAAGGTGGCCTTCAGCGCGCGCAGGCGCGCGGCGGCGTTGATCACCACGGCCTCGTCCACCTCGGCCGACGTGGCCGACGTCTGCCCAAGCACCGCCTTGAGCTGGTCGTTGCTGACGAAGTCGATCTTGTCGAAGTTGATCTCGTAGCGCAGTACCTCCGGCAGGTTCGACTGGTTGAAGGCCGAGACGATGAACAGGCTGAGCAGGCCGACTGCCACCACGCTGGAGAAGGCCGCGCCCAGGGCCGACGAGACGTTGTTGACCACCCCGCGCAGCGCGCCCACGTCGCCAGCCAGCTCCTTGGGCGAGGCCGAGACCAACACGTTGAACAGCAGCGTCAACATGGTGCCCTCGCCTAGGCCGACGATCATCAAGCCCAGGATCACGACCGGGGTCGTCCATTCGTTGCTGACGGTGAAGGCCAGCAGCACCGAGCCAATCGTCACCAAACTGAAGGAGATCACTCCCAGCCGCCGCGGGCTGAGCCGGCTGTACAGGCGCACCGAGAGAATGGCCGCGGCCGCCACGGCCAGAGCGTAGGGCACGATCGCCACCGAGGTGAACAGCGGCGTGCCATCCTGCACGATCTGGATGTAGAGTGGAATGAGAAAGGCGATCACCGAGCCAGTGCCGCCAGCGACCAGAAAGGCCATCACGGCCGCGCGCTCTTCCTTCGAATCGATCACTTCCAGGGCCAGCAGCGGCGTCTTTTTGTCGGCCACGCGGCGCTCCGACCAGGCGAAAAAGGCCTGGCCAAACACGAGGCCCAGCGCGATCAGGAACGGCGCCGGCGACAACCCGAACAAGGAGATCGGCGCGGCCTCTTTCGCCGCTATCAGTCCCCAAGAGTTCAGGTTGTTGAAGCCGAAGAGGATGCAGCCAATGGCCAGCGCCGACAGCACCACGCCGACGAAGTCGATGCGGATGCCCTGCGTGCGGGGGATGGGCTTCAGGCGGAAGCTGAGGAGGAACACCGCAATCGACAGGACAGAAATGAGCCCAAACGACACGCGCCAGCTCAGGGCGGTAGCGATGAAGCCGGCCACGACGAAGGTCAGCCCGCTGGCGATGGCGGGGATAGCGGCCAGGATGCCCAGCGCCTGTTCCTGTTGGCGCTCACGGTAGTTCGCTGCGATCAGCACCACCAGCGTCGGCACCAACGCCGCGGCGGCGACGCCGGCGATGGCCTGCGCCGTGTTCATGGTCTGCGCATCTCTGCTCATGGCCATCAGGGCCATCGACCCGCCGTGCGCCAGCGCGCTGATCTGGAAGACCAGCCGCTCGCCGAACATCTTGCCGATCTTGGCGCCCAACATGACGAAGGCGGCCACGAACAGCGAGTACAACACCAACGCCGTAGCCACCGAGGTGGCAGGGGCGCTGATGTCCTCGATGATCGGACCCAAAGATACCGGCAAAGCGTTGATGTTGATGCCCATCTGAAGCTGGGCCAGCACTATGATGATCAGCGGCAGCCAGGGCGCTCTGGCTGCGGTCTTGACGGAGTTGGATCTGGTAGTCATGTTGGATCCTTCACGCTGAGTTGGCCGTGGCTTGGATCGCGGCGACCGGCGCGCTCCTCTGTTTTCCTGTCACGTTCGGGACGCCCCTGTGATCGCTTACATCGCCCTGTCGCCAGCGGCCTGGGCAACCTCATCTTGAGCTGCACCTAGATGCTCGACGTACAACAACTGGCATTGGTAGTCATACAGGGTCTTGAGAATGCCCCACAGGGCCGCCTGATCAGCCAGCCAGCCGGAAAGCTCGATGATCGGCGCGCTCATTCCTGCCGTCGACCCGGTCTCCACGATCGCAAGACCACCAAGACGGTCAGACCAGTTGGCATCCAGCCTGCCAGCAACACGAATCAGGTAGAAACCTGGCTCATAGTAGGCGGAGCGCATGAAACGAATTCTCCTCAATCACGATCGCCTGCCGCCTTCACGCGGTGGCACCACCGCCCCACGCTGCCACCGCCGTGCGGCATGACGGCTTGATTATATCTCCCTGTATCGCTTGCTGTCATCGTCAAATTGGGTATTCGTGTTGAGTATTCCTTGGCCAGGCCTATAGCAACTCCAACTCACCGGCCCGCTGCACCGCCTCCATGCGGCTGTGAACGCCGAGCTTGGCGTAAATGTTCCTGATGTGTGTCCGCACAGTAGTCAGGGACACAACCAGCTGGCGGGCTATCTCATTTGGCGATAGCCCTCTCGCCAGCAGAAGGAGGACTTCAGTCTCCCGTTCAGTCAATCGTTCCACCAACAATCCCCCAGACGGTATGCCCCTAGACGCGGCCGCTGCCAGGCCCGGCGCGGGGAAAGCAGCCAGGACCTGGTTCAGGTAGACCAGCAGTCCGGCGGAACAGCCGGCCTCCAGCCTGCTGCGCAACTGCGCCAGTAGCCCTGCCATGGGCAGGCCCAGGTCCACGAAGCTGTGCACGAAGCCGCCTCTCTCGGCCAGGCGCAGCGCTGCACCGAGCGAATCAAAGGCCGCTTCCTGTTGGCCCAGTGCATCATGGACCAGCGCCAGCAGGGCCAGCGCGTCGATGCGCACATGGTTGCGCTGCAAACGTTCCAGAGCACCGTCCAGTTCGATCAGGCTGGCGCGAGCTGCAGCCAGGCTGGCGGTGCTCCCTTCGGCCAGCAGCAGCTTACACTGCGTCAACTGGGGCATGTAGAAGCACCAGCGGGGAGTGTGGATGTCAAACCGGACGCCCTGGCTGAGCTGTCGGGCCTGGGCCAGCTTGCCCTGGCGAAGCGCCAGTTCGACCCGAAAGGCCTGGGTGATAGCGTGAGCCATCACGTGCTCATCGTGCTCGGACTCCAGCAGGTAGGCGCTCACCAGATCGATCACGCGCTGAGCCTCCTGGCTGCGTCCCTGCGCTTGATAAACCAACGCCAGGGCGAACGCTCCAAAGGTCACGTAGACCGGCGCTGACACAGCGCGATCCTCAAACAGCGCACACAGCACTCGCTCGGCCGCGGCCCATTCGTAGCGCAGGTAATGGGCTACACCTAGATCGTAGCGCGCATAGCTTATGGCCTCCGCCCGTCGCAGGCTCTCGGCAGTGCGCAGGCATTGGTGAGCAGCTTCCAAGGCGCCGCTCAGATCGCCCGCCATGATATAGGCAGCGCTCAGATAGTGCAGCAGCCTGGCGCGCAAGCCTTTCGGCCAGGCGGGATCTGCCAGCGCCTCCTGCATGACCCTGGCCCCTCGCGCCAGGTCGCCCTCCATCTGCAGGCTGGTCGCGATGACCGCCAGGGCAATCGCCCGCACGTGTAACGCCTCGGCAGGCAGCTGCTCCATGCCGCTGCGTGCGCCGGCAATGGCTTCCGCAGCCTGCCCCAGGATGTAATGCTGGACACCCCGCAACACGGCCAGCTCAGCCTGCGCTACTTGAAGCTCCTCCTCCGCCATGCCACCCATGGTCGCCCCACGCCCTCCGGCCACCAGCCGATCTGATTGCTGCTGCGCCGCGATCAGGTCCCTTTCCTCGCCCATCTGTAGCGCCAGGAAGGCCTTGGCATTCGAGAGCAGTGGACGGCGCGCCACGACTTCGGCCGGCAATAGCCTCAGCCAAACGCTAAGGTGCTTCCATTGCTCAGCGTTCATGAGCGCGTGGCGCTGCTGCTCTACCAGCTGCGCTGCAGCCGCGCCGTCGCCGGCTGCCAGTGCATACTGGATGGCATCATCCCATAGATCGTTCTCAGCGCACCACGCGCTGGCGCGCAGGTAGATAGCGGCGATGGCGTCGGGTGTCTTTTCTGCCCGCACTAGCTCCTGCAACAAGCTCTGGAACAGGTGATGGAAACGAAACCAATGCCCCTGGTCATCCAGGGAGACCAGGAACAGATTGCTCTCCTGTAGCCAGCGGATAAAATCCTGTTCCTCCAGTTCGCTCGTGCCGAGCGCAAGCTTGGTACAGCGTACCGCAGCCCAAAGCGGCGGGCAGAAGCGATCCAGCAGCGAGATCTGGAGCAAAGCCTCCCTCTCGACCGGTGGAAGATGCTGGAGTACATCGGCTATCAGGTACTCGTTCACGTGGCCGATGCTTCTGGGTACACTGGGGGTCAGGTTGTCAGGCTGCATCCTGTGCTCCAGCGAAAGGGCGCCCAGACGCAGGGCGGTCACCCAACCCTCTGTCTTCCGCACCCACTCGGCCGCAGTCTCGTCGTCGATGTCGCGCTGCAACATCCGCTCCAACAGACGAGCGGTCTCGGCAGTGGTGAAGATCAGATCACGGGCCCGAATCTCGATCAGCTGCCCTCGGGCTCGCAAGGAGGCAATCGGCAAAGGGGGGTCCCACCGGCCGATCAGCACCAGGTGCATGGCCGGCGAAGGATGGCGTAACAGCTCGGCTAGCAGATCGAAGATCGCCCGTTGCGTGACCAGGTGGATGTCGTCCAGCACCAGGATGAACCGGTCGGTGACCTGCTCCAGGTCGTTCATCAGATAGCGCGCCACCGTCGTTGCCGAAGGCGCCACAGGTGCTTGGAGCAAAGCCTGGGTCTTGAGCCCGAGCGCAGGAAAGATGCCCTGCACCGCGGTGACGAGGTACGTCGCAAAGGTGATCAGGTCGTCGTCCCGCTCGTCCAGCGAGACCCAGGCGCTGGCGCGGTCGCTGGCCTGCAGCCACATGCTCGCCAGCGTCGTCTTGCCATACCCAGCCGGTGCCGAGATCAGTGTCAGTGACCGGTGGAGGTTGCGATCGAGGCGCTCCAACAGGACGGTGCGCGGCTCGATATCCGGACCAGCCCGCGGGCGATGGAGCTTGGTGAACAAGAGTGGCATGGAGTCAGCGCCGACAGCTCGATATGACACGGTGGAATCGCCTGAATTGCCGCGCTCGTCCATGCTCAGCCGTAGAAGCCCAAGAGTCTCAACTCGACTTTGCCGACCTGACAGCAGCTAAGCCGAACTGGCCCATGGGTTCTGCCAGGTGGACGCTCGGCGCGCCCGTCGCTGTGGTTGCAGTGATATGCGAGTCTAGCATATGAAAACACAATGAGCAAGGCGGGTCGGGACGAAGCGAGGAGTACCAAGCGAGCTCACCTCGGCGTGCTGAGGACCAGGGCGGGGTGCTGGGTGGTTGCCCGGAGGCACAATCCATCGTCCGCGCCCTGGCCAGGACACGGCCATGGCATCCTCTAGAGACCATAGCCAAAGCCCCGGCCGCTCAGCCGCTTTCCCGAGGTGGCTCCACCTTCTCTTGGTCCAGCCGCCGGCCTGGTGTATCATGGGCAACGGAGGCAGGCCGACGATGACGACGCAGATCGCCATGGTGCTGGTGATTGCCGCCGGTGCCGTCATGCTCTTTCTCAGTGAGCGAGTGCGCATCGACGTGGTGGCGCTCATGGTCGTGGTGGCACTGGCCCTGACCGGCCTCGTCACGCCCGCTGAGGCGCTTTCTGGCTTCAGTAACCCGGCGGTGATTACGGTCTGGGCCATGTTCATCCTCAGTGGAGCGCTCTACAAGACCGGCGTAGCCAGCGCTATCGGCCATCAGGTGCTGAAGCTGGCCGGCACGGGCGAGCTACGCCTGGTGGCGGTCATCATGCTGGCTGCCGCACTGATGTCCGCCTTCATGAACAACGTGGGGGTAGCCGCGCTAATGCTTCCGGTGGTCATGGACATTGCCCGTCGCACCGGGCGCGCCCCGTCCCGGCTGTTGATGCCCCTGGCCGTCGGCTCGCTGTTGGGGGGTACCCTCACCCTCATCGGGACCCCGCCCAATATCCTGGCCAGCGAAGCCCTCGTCGAGTACGGACTCGTCCCCTTTGCTATGTTCGAATTCACCCCGGTCGGGACCGCCATGGTACTGGCAGGCGTGCTCTTTATGGTGCTCATCGGCCTCAGGCTGCTCCCCCAACGGCATGTGGCCCGGGAAGGATTGGCCGCAGCAGACCTCGCTGCCACCTACGGCCTGCAGACCAAGCTCTTCATCGTGCGGCTGCCCCGAGGCTCGGCGCTGGTTGGCCGGCCCTTGAGCGAGACCAGGCTGGGCGCAGGGTTGGGCCTGAACGTCATCGGCATTGTTCGCAACGGCCGCACGGCGCTGGCTCCAGGCCCCGGCGCACTGCTCCAAGAGGGCGATAGGCTCCTGGTAGATGGCCACCCGGAACGGCTGGCTGAGCTGCAGGCCGGCCACTACCTGGAGGTCGAGGGCCACACCGTTCCTGTGCAAGAGCTGGTTTCGGCCGACGTCTCCCTGGCGGAGCTGGCCCTTCCTCCCGGCAGTGACCTGATCGGGCGAACCCTGCACCAGGTCGGCTTTCGTGGCCAGTTCGGGGTCAACGTGCTGGCGATCTGGCGGGACGGCACCCCCCGCCGCACCAACCTGCAGCACATCCCGCTGCAACAGGGCGACATCTTGTTGGTCCAGGGCATGGATGAGCAGTTCGATACCCTCCAACAGGACACCAACTTTCAGCTCTCCCGCGCGCAGCCGCAACACATCACCCAGCTACACGAGCGGCTGGTGGTGCTGGCAGTGCCTGATGGCTCGGCCCTGGCCGGCAAGGCCCTGCGCGAGAGCCGCCTGGCCGACGCCTTCGGGCTGAGCGTCATAGGCATCATGCGAGAGGCTGAGACCCACCTCATGCCGACGTCGTCCGAGGTCCTTCTCCCTGGCGACCGTCTGGTGGTGGCAGGAAGAGAGGAGGACCTGGCTACGCTGCAGGGGCTGCAGGGCCTGGAGATCGACGCCCACGAAGCTGTGGATCTCATGAAGCTGGAGTCGGAACAGGTTGGCCTGGCCGAGGTGGTGCTGTCCCCCCATACCACCCTGGCCGGCAAGACCCTGCGCGAAATCGGGTTTCGTGAGAAGTATGGCCTGACCGTGCTCACCATCTGGCACCAGGGGGCACGAATCGACGACAATCTCCGTGACCAGTCCCTCCAATTCGGCGATGCGCTGCTGGTCTACGGCCCCAGGGAGCGCCTGCGGTTGCTGGGCCAGGAGCCGGACTTCATCGTGCTCACCGAGTCGGCCCAGGAGGTTCTGCGGGTGGAGAAGGCGCCCGTGGCGGCGCTGATCATGGCAGGCGTCGTGTTAGCGGTAGTCCTGGGCTGGATGCCTGTCGCCGTGGCGGCCGTCCTGGGCGTCATCCTGATGGTCTTGTCGGCCTCGCTGACCATGGAGGAGGCCTATCGCTTCATCGACTGGAAGGCGGTCTTCGTCATCGCCGGCATGTTGCCCCTGGGCCTGGCACTGGAGCGGTCGGGCGCTGCGGAGCTCCTGGCTGGTGTCATGGTCGCGACCGTCGGGGGCTACGGCCCACTGGCGCTGGTAGCCGGTGTGTACATCTTGACTATCCTGGTGACTCAAGCCATGCCCAGCGCGGCAGTGGTCGTGCTGATGGCGCCAATAGCCTTGAATACCGCAGATAACTTGGGGCTCTCGCCATACGCCCTGATGATGACCGTGGCTCTGGCAGCAGCCGCCAGCTTCCTGAGTCCGGTGGCCCATCCGGCCAACGTGCTGATCATGGGCGCAGGAGGATATCGCTACCGGGACTATCTCAAGGTTGGGGTGCCGCTTACTCTGGTGATGCTACTGGTGATTCTGCTGGTGCTGCCAATGGTTTGGCCGTTGCACCTATAACAACGGCCAACAAAGACCTCACGGCCTGCGGCGACAACCCCTACGGCGCGCGCACAGTCACGAGTGCCACACCCCGCTCCAGTTGCTGCCGATCCAGCGTAACGAGGGTGTCGCCCAACTGGTCTGCCAGGGCGACGTAAACTGCATCGCAGCCGCGGATCCGATGCTCAGCAGCTATGTCTGCAGCTTGCTCTGCTATCGTCAGCGTTACCGGGATCAGTTCGATCACTTCCGAGCGTACAAGCTGCTGCACAACTCGGCGAGCCAGGGTCGGGTCTCCCATTCCTCGACTGAGAGCAGCAGCGACTTCAGCCAGCAAGATGACCGGGGCGACAACTGAGTCGTCTGCGGCCCTGGCTTGCTCGAGCCATGCCCAACACCTGGAGTGCTCCCTCTCATGAGCGTTGACCAGGGCAATGTAAACGCTAGCATCAATGACGGCCATGAGCTACCTGCGCTGCTCAGCGATGAGTTCCACACCACTCTTTTCCGATGTCCAGGCCGAAGCCACCTCTTGGGCCAGCGCTCTGATTTCTGCCAGGGCTGCGTCGATCTCTGCTTGACGTAGCCGCTGTGCCTCCGCTTCGGTCAATGGCCGCAGCACAGCCACAGGTTCACCGCGCAGAGTCACTACATACTCGCTTAGGTCTTCATGCACAGCGCGTATGATGCGAGAGGTTTGGTTCTTCAATTCACGTACGCCAATCGTGGTAGGCATCGCCCCTTCCCTTCTGGAAGTAGCCACAAAGTGGCTACATTGTAGCATCCAGGAGGAACGAAGTCAAGCCCAACTTATTCCTTGTTGTAGATCACGGGCATCTGCCCCTTCCACCGGTTCCAGGTGTCCTCGTCAGTGATCAGCTCCGCCATGAAGTGGGCGACGTTGATGCGGCTGGTCTTGCCCGGATCAAAGACCGCGCTGCGGGTAGGCGAGGTGTGTACCTCGTAGGCGCTGACCTGGGCCTCGTCGATCAGGCTATCCGGGCGTACCACGGCCCACTCGATGGCCTCGTCGCGCTGGCCTATCTCAGTGCGCAGGGTGTCCGCTGCCCGCTCGTTGTCCGCCTGCGGGGGCAACAACAAGCGCAGGGTCCCGACGACCAGCCGCTGGGCCGAGGAAACCGGCTCGTCCAGATCGCGATTACGGTTGCCCGCCGTGTTCATCAGCACGAACTTGGTGGCTCTCTCCGGCTTGTTGGCCTTGATCGCCTTGCACAGGCGGCTCGTGGCGTCGGTCACCAGCCGCCGCGGTTGGCCATAGATGCCCTTCAGGGTGAGGTTGTGCCCCAGGCAAGAGGCTACTGCACTGCACCCGCTGACGTATTGAGACATCTCGCCGTCGCTGAGCTCCCGAAGGCTGGCATGGATCACGGTCACGTGAGCGTCATCGCTCAGGGCTGCGGACAGCCTGTCGGGCGAGCGCACGATCACCCTGACCTCCTGCCCGCGCTGGCGCAGCTGCTCTACCAGCAGGCGTCCGGTGGCGCCGGTTGCTCCCACCACAAGTATCGTCATTGTCTTACTCTTCCATGAAAGGCTGCCCCTTCGCATCCACGTCGAGGCCAGCAATCCAGTCATGCGCCTCTCCAGGCGCCTCGGCTTCCGCTAGGTCGCCGCCGCCTGCGGATACTGGTACCGGCTTGCGATATCCTACTTCTGCGTGGACGTCTCGCTCTGCGTTGGAATCGAACGCAGGGTGACAAGCACCGGGCGATCGAGGGTGGTTGCCAGGTCATCCGCCAGCTCTTTCAGCGGCCGCAGCTCGCCTGTGCCTTCCACGGTGACGCTGACCAGGCGATTGTTCACGTTAGCCGAAACCACCCGTTGGGCAGTGCCTTCCAGCCATCGCTCGGTGACGCTGGCGGCTTCTTTGCTGTCAACGGCGGCGACTACCGCCTGATAGGAGCTGAGCGTCAGGGGGATTGCCACTAGCAGGGTCGCCATGATGATGAGTGCATAGGCTTGCCGGCGCATCTGCGCCTGGTCTTCGGACGTAGCGACTTGGCTCAGGCCGCTCAGCATGAAAACCAACCCACCGGCCAACAGGATGGCGAAAAAGTTTGTCAGAAAGAGCAGCATGGCGCCGCCAGCCGGTTCCCACGCCCCCTGTGACAACGAGATGCCGACCACGCACAGCGGCGGCACCAGGGAGATGGCAATGGCTACGCCGCCCATCGAGTCGGCGATTTCCTCGCGGCCCATGATGAAGGCGCCGGCTGCACCCGCGCCCAGCGCAGTGAGCAGCGCATACAGGCCAGGGGAGATGCGCGAGGCGATCTCGCCGTTCTCGGTGAAGGAGATTGCCACGTCGGGGACGGCCCACGTGAGCGCCAGGGCGAGCAGGATCACGGACGCAACGCCAGCCGCAACCAATGCCAGCGAGCGCAGCGCGCGACGGCTGTTTCCCATGACTACGGCGGCTGCGGTAGCCATGATCGGGCCCATCAGCGGCGCAACGATCATCGCGCCGATCACGGTCGCAGTCGAGTTGGAGAGCACGGCGTAGGTGGCGATCACCGTCGCCAGCAGCAGCAAGACGAAGAAGTTCGTCAGCAGGCGGGCGGTTCTCGGGCCTTCGATGAACATCTTGGCCTCAAATGCCTGCAAATAGTCCGGATCGAAGCGAACTCGACGCGCGAGCGTTTGACTACCAGGAGTGGATTGCATTGCACCTCTATTTGACCAGAAGAACGCCCTCGTTCTGAGGAGGGCCACACCCTGAAAGACCTATCGGTATTCGTGCTACCATGACTCTGCGGCTAGGACCACCGCAAACCGGGTCGAAGGCCGGTACGTCAGCGGCTGTCAAATCTGGCGATTATCAGGGCGCGATGGATCCTACATGGGCACCTCCCAGGCACTGGCTGTGTCGAGTTCCTCCATGTCTTCGGAGCTCAAGGTCACCGCAGGCGCCTGAAGCAACTCCAGAAGCTGGTCCACGCTGTTGGCTCCGATGATCGGGGATGTAATCCCTGGCTGCTGAAGTAGCCAGGCCAATGAAACCTGGGCGACAGATGCGCTGTGGCGCCGCCCGACGCTATCGAGGCTGTCCAGGATTCCAAAGCCGCGGTCGTTAAGGTAACGCCGCTGCACACTGGCCGCGCGCTGGCTGTCGGGCACGTGATCACGGCGATACTTGCCCGTCAAGAAGCCAGCGGCCAGTGGGCTGTAGGGGATGACGCCGATGCCTTCTTCCTGGCTCAGCGGCCTGAGCTCGCGCTCGAATTCAGCCCGGTGGACCAGGTTGTAGTGGGGCTGCAATGAGTCGTACCGCGCCAGGCCCAGCTTGTCACTGGCCCACAAGGCCCTGGCCAGCCGCCAGGCCGGATAGTTGGAACAGCCCAGGTAGCGCACCTTGCCCTGGCGCACCAGGTCGTCCAGGGCGCGCATGGTCTCCTCGATGGGTGTCGCCTCGTCGAAGTAGTGGGTCTGGTAGAGGTCGATGACGTCGGTCTGCAGCCGGCGCAACGAGTCCTCCACCGCGGCCATGATGTGGGCCCGGCTGAGCCCCTCGCCGTTGGGGCCATCCCACATGCGCCCGCGCACCTTGGTGGCGAGCACGATATGGCGGCGGTTCCGGCGGGCCTTCATCCAGCGGCCAATGATCTCCTCAGACACGCCGCCCGGGTTGCCCTCGGCCCAGCGAGAGTAGACATCGGCGGTGTCGATGAAGTTGCCGCCGGCCTCGACGAAGGCATCCATGACCTGGACGGCCTGCTCCTCAGTGGCCGTCCACCCCCATTGCATGGTGCCGAGGCACAGCTCGCTGACCTTGAGGCCGGTACGGCCGAGATTGCGGTAGTTCATGGTGATCCTCCTGAGAATGTCTGGTTAGCGAGTATAGCACCGGTTCCGGTCAGGGACAAGGGTCCGATCTCCCGAACCATGAGCCAGGAATCGATCCACGGCCCTTGGTCAGGCAGAGGATCGTGTATACAATGGTGCAGGAAAGGCGGTGCTGCTGGTGAACTGTATCATTCGCCGCGAGTTTGCAGCCCAGGCGCTGGTCCGGACGTATCCCCCCCAGCCGTACCATCGCAACAAACGAATCGTCTACGAGATGACCTGCCCCCCGGGCGCCATCCACTCTGGCACGTTGGCGTTCTCGCGCTGGAGACCACTGCCCCTGCCCGAGACACTGGTCAGAGATCCTGGCAAGCCCGTGTTTGAGCTGCGAGAGGGCTTCTTCACCTACGACCCGCCCCAAAATGGATGGATCGACTGGCACCTCAACTTCGCGCACTACGACCTGTTCTCTTTCTACGACGGGCCCCTGTTTGCCCAGGATGAGATGCAGGTGGCAGAGCATCCTGGCCTGGCGTCGCTGCGGCACGGCCTCATCGCGGCGGGCGTGGCGCCCCTCGCGGTGGAGAATGGCCTGCCGACACCGGCCCTCGTCATGGACGTGGAGCGACGCTGCTCGATCGCCACCGAGCCTAACGCGGCCGAAGGCAGGCCCGATGGCCTTTATGGCCACCACTTCGCGCCCGCCAGCGCGGCCGCCATTCGCCGGGCGACCAGGCTGCTGGAGCCGCCGACCCGCAGCAATATCATCGCCATGGAGGCGCCGGCCTACGGCAGCGGGCCTTATACGCGCGACCAGATCGAGTTCATCTGGTCCACGGCATACACCGGCTTCGCGGCAACGGTGCAGGAGTCGCGTCGGATGGGCAGCCACGAGATGCAGGTGGCGATCCATACGGGATACTGGGGCTGCGGCGCCTATGGTGGCAATCGCGTACTCATGCCGCTGCTACAGCTGATCGCCGCAGGCTCGCTGGACCTGGACCTGTTGGTATTCTATGCCGGCTCGGATAGCACGGGATACCGCGAGGCGAAGCAGCTGTTGGAGACACTGCTACCCGCTGATGAAGCAGTAGCGACCGCGGAGCTGCTGGCGAAGATCCTTCAAAGGGAGTTCTACTGGGGCACCGGCTACGGCACCTGATCTGCCGAGAGGCCAGAATGGCCTGGCCGCCGTAGGCAGCTTCAGCTGGCCCGGCGCCGCGCGCTTGGGAGATTGCCGCGCGGTCGTCGCCTGCTTGTCCTGGCACTGGGGGACCCAGGTCCTTGCGCTGGCAGCGCGGGAAGCCTGGCCGGGCGCACGACAGGGCTACGATAGGGGTACTCGATCAGGCCCAACAGGCGACAGCTGGCCGGCAACGTTCTGGCCAGATCTTGACCGATTGGGGGCTAGCACACTGACCCCATGCCCTGTCTCTGATAGGATAACGTCCGTGACTGAACGAACGTTCAGTACCCCTTTGCGGCGTAAAGGTCGAGCTGGCCGTGCAACCATGGCCGGCGAGATGCCAAGGAGACTTCGATGACTAGCATCCAAAGCTCAGGACGGCAGGCTATCCTGGCCCAGGCAAGACAACTGTTTTTCGCCCGTGGCTACCACGGCGTCTCTGTGCGCGACATCGTCCAGGCTTGCGGACTCTCGAACGCGGCGCTCTACCACCACTTTGGCAGCAAGGACCTCCTGTTCGTCGAGGTCTTCGAAGGGCACATCGCCCAGATCATGCAGCAGCTGCGGGCCGCGGCCACGGTTGAGGGCTCCTGCCGGGAACGCCTGTCCAGCATGGCGGAGGCCTATGCCCGGATCATGCTGGAGTCGCAGAGCGAGCTCCAGGCTCTGCACCGGGATCTGACGGCGTGCGACACTGACGAGAGACAACGCCTGTTGTTCGATGCCCAGTGGCAGATCCCATCCCTGTTTGCCACAGTGATCGAGGATGGGATGGCGGCCGGCGAGATCCAGGCAGTGGATGCCCATCGCGTCAGTATGCTGTTGATGGGCATGGTTCTCTCACTGATCCTACAGCGCAGATTCGAAGCTGCGGACAGTACGCTGGCGGACGACATCGAGCTGGTCATGCATACGCTATTTAAAGGCATAGGTACCTGATGACACGCGCAGGGATCGCCAAAATCTCCGGGGAAGCTACCTTCAGCAATGGCATTCACGCCTCGCCGCCAGGCATCATGCAGCTGCGCGAGGTGGTCAAGACCTACAAGACCGGCGCGGGCGGCTTCACCGCGATCAAGGGCATCAATCTGGATATCCACCGGGGTGAATTCCTGGGGATCATCGGCAAGTCAGGCGCGGGCAAGACCACGCTGCTCAACCTGATCTCCGGCGTGAGCAGGCTCACCTCGGGCCAGATCTTGTTCTACCTGCAGGATCAGGCCGGGCCTTCTGAAAGCGATCCGTTCCTGTCCATCGGCGACATGAGCCAGGACGAGCTGGCGGCGTGGCGCGGGACCAACATGGGCATCGTCTACCAATCCTTCGAGTTGATGCCACAGCTGGACCTGGTCAACAACATCATGTTGCCCCAGGAGTTTGCCGGACGATTTCATCCCCGCATCAGCCAGGAACGCGCGCTGGAGCTGCTGGATATCGTCGGGCTGCGCGAGCACGCCCACAAGCTGCCGGCTCACATCTCCGGCGGGCAGAAACAGCGAGTGGCTATAGCCCGAGCGCTGATCAACGATCCCCTCATGATCGTCGCTGATGAGCCCACCGGCAGCCTGGACACCGTGACCGCCGAGGCCATTTTCAACATCTTTGCCCGGCTGGTCGACCAGGGCAAGACGGTGGTCATGGTCACCCATGACATGGAGATGGCCAGTCGTTTCTCGCGACGACTGCTGATATCCGATGGCGAGCTGGTGGAGGAGCTGGCAGAAAGCTCGCCGCAGCAAGAGGAGCCGGAACGCATCGAGGTCATCATGCCCGATGGCGGGCATGCCGGCACCACCCTACTGACCGACGTGCACACCGATTCCAGGCATGACGCGTCGCAGCCGGCCATCTTGCTCAATGATGTGGTCAAGACCTACGTCAACGCGGCCGGCAGATTCACCGCGTTGCGTGGCGTCGATCTGGAGATCGACTATGGCCAGTTCGTGGCCTTGGTGGGCAAGTCGGGCAGCGGGAAATCGACGCTGCTGAACATGCTTACCGGGATCGACCATCCTACCTCCGGCCAGGTGCAAATCGGCGGCGAGGACATCTACAGCATGTCGGAGAGCCAGCGGGCCCGGTGGCGCGGGCACAACGTGGGCATTGTCTTCCAGTTCTTCCAGCTGCTGCCGACCCTTTCCCTGCTGGAGAACACCATCCTGCCCATGGATTACTGCAACGTCTACCCCTACCAGGAGCGGCCAGAGCGAGCCATGGCCCTGCTGAAGATGGTGGGCCTGGAACAGAACGCCCACGACCTGCCCGCTACCCTCTCCAACGGCCAGCAACAGGCCGCGGCCATCGCCCGCTCCCTGGCCACCGATCCGCCCATCATCGTCGCCGACGAGCCCACCGGCAACCTCGATTCGCGATCCGCCGACGTGGTGATCCGCGTCTTCCAGGAGCTGGCAGCCAAAGGCAAGACCATCCTCATCGTCACCCATGACCCCTCCCTGACCAGCCGCACCGACCGCACGGTGATCATCGCCGACGGCGAGATCATCCACCCCATCGTGGCCGCGACGCTGCCGTCGCTGGACCATGCGCATATGCTCCACGCTACCCACGAGCTGGAGCGCAGGCTCTACGGGCCAGGAGAGATCATCATCCGCCAGGGAGAACCGGTCGACGCGTTCTACATGGTGGGCAGCGGCCAGGCCGAGGTATGGAACGGCCATCCGACCCTCCCCATTGCCCGGCTCTCTCGCCATCAATTCTTTGGCGAAGTGGAGTTGCTGGGCGACAGCGCCGCGATCGCCACGGTCCGCGCCGGAAGCTCGCCCGTGGAGGTAGGGATATTGTCCCGGGACCACTTCGCGGCCATCATGCAAGAGTCGCCCGCCACCGCCTCCTGGCTGGGCGAGATAGCCGTAGGCCGGCGCCAGGAGAACCTGGCCCACAGCCCGGTGGGAGGACGGCCATGAAGCTCAACGTGATGCGTCCAAGTTGGCAGAAGGTGCTGGCAGACCTGTGGGCCGACAAGACCCGTACCTTTCTGGTCGTCACGTCCATCGCCGTAGGTGTTTTCGCCATCGGTGCTATCATGACCACCTACGTCATGCTTAGCCAGGATATCCGTGTCGGCTATGCCGCCATCCAACCGGCCAACATCGAGGTGTTCACCACGCCGTTCGATGATACCGTGGTGCAGGCCATCGAAAACATCCCCGGCGTCGTTGACGCCGAAGGCCGTCAGGTCGTGTCCGTGCGCGCGAGCAAGGATGGGGCGGCCTGGCTGCCCCTGGATGTCATGGCCAGCAAGGATTTTGCCGAGTCCGAGATCAACCTGTTGACCCCGGTGGAGGGTAAGGCTGTACCCGGCGACCGCGAGCTCTTGGTGCGCCAGGATCTCATGAACAGCACAGGTTTCCATACCGGGGATCAGGCGCTGGTGCAGCTGGCCGACGGCACGCTGCGATCCATGCCCGTCGTCGGCGTGGTGGGCGATCAGTCGGCAGCCGGCGATTTCACCGCCCCACCGCGCGGCTACGCTACCCAGGCCACGGCCGAATGGCTGGGTGGTAACAGCGCCTATAATCGCCTCTACGTGCGCGCCCAATATGGCGACGATCAAGACGCCATCAAGGCGCTGGCGGCCCAGGTCGAAGATAAGCTGGAGCGCTCCGGCCATACGGTGTTCCGCACCGACACCAACAAGACGACCGAGCATCCCATGGCCTCCACCGTGCTGGCCATGCTGGGCGTGCTGGCCGCCCTGGGCGCCCTGATCACAATCCTCAGTGGATCGCTCATCTTTAATACCCTCAACGCACTGCTCAGCCAGCATCGCCGCCAGATCGGCGTCATGAAGTTGGTCGGAGCCCGCAGCCGTCAGATCTCTGTCATGTACATCGCACTGATCGTCGCTTACGGGCTGATCGCCCTGGCCGGCGCTGTGCCCATGGCCATGGTGGCAGGCTACGGGCTGGCGTCCTTCGTCAGCAACATGATGAGCATCAACCTGCAGGGTTTCCGCATCATACCGGCCGTCATCGTCATGCAGGCGGTGGTCGCCCTGGCCGTACCCCTGGCCGCCGGCTACTTCCCGGTCAACAAAGGCGCCAAAACCACCGTCCGCCGCGCCATCAGCGACAACGCCCCGGAAGAGCGCCCGGGCAACACCGGCTTCCTGGATCGCCTCGGCGTCTGGTTCCGGTGGCTGTCAAGGCCTTTGGTCCTCTCCATCCGCAATACCTTCCGCCGCAAGGGCCGCCTGGCCCTCACCCTGTTCACCCTTATCGTTGCCGGCGCCGTCTTCATCGCCGTGTTCAACGTGCGCGTGTCGCTCTCCGGCTTCATGGACATGCTGGGCCAGCATTTCATGGCCGACGTCACCGTAACCCTCAACCAGCAGTACCGCATCGCACAGATCGAGCAAGAAGCCTATCAGATCCCCGGCGTGGAACATGTCGAGGGTTGGGGAGCGGCCAGCGCCAAGATCGTGGACCAGGACGATAAGGAGATCGCCAACCTGTACCTGTCCGCGCCGCCTTCCGGGTCCACGTTGGTGGAGGCGGACATGCTCGCCGGGCGCTGGCTCGATCCAGCCGACGAGAAAGCCCTGGTCGTGTCCGACTCGATCTGGGGCAACTACCCCGACCTCCAGCCGGGTGACACCCTGCGCGTCGAGATCGGCGACAACCGCGTCGAGGAGTGGCCCGTCGTCGGCATTTTCCGCTTCACCGACCTGATGGGCGATTCGCTGGGCTACGCCAACTACGAGACCATCTCCCAGTTGACCGGTACGGTGGGCCGCGCCACCACGTTCAAGGTGGTCGCTGATGCCGAGACCATCGCGCGCCAGGATGCCATCAGCAAGGCTCTCGACCAGCGTCTGCACGAGAGAGGCTACAAAGTCGGCGACGTCGAAGCCGGTCTTGTCTCCCGGGAACAACAGTCGCAGGCTATCAATATCCTCATCATCTTCCTGCTGATGATGGCCCTCTTGACCGCCGTGGTCGGCAGCATCGGCCTCACCGGCACCATGAGCATGAACGTCCTGGAACGTACACGCGAGATCGGCGTCATGCGGGCTATCGGCGCCGTAGACCTGGAAATCGTCAAGTCCGTGGTGGTCGAAGGCATGATGATCGGGTTGATCAGCTGGGCCGCTGCGGTCCTGCTTTCCTTCCCCATTAGCTTCCTGCTGCTGCGTATCATCGGCACCGCCATGATCAACAGCGTGATCCCCCTGTCGGTCACCGCGTATGGCATGTTGATATGGCTGGGGGTGGTGATAGTCCTGTCGGTTGTAGCCAGCATGCTGCCGGCACGGAATGCAGCGCGGCTGACCATCCGCGAGGTGCTGGCATACGAGTAGGCACGGACCCCGAGCTGCTACGTCCGATAGTTGGCGTTGAGGGAGACGTAGTCGTGGGTCAGATCGCTGGTCCACAGGGTGGCCCCAGCCTCGCCCAGGCCCAGGTCCAGGTGGATGTCCAGCTCCCCACCGGCGAAGATGCGGGCTGCCTCCGCCTCGTCGTAGGGTAGCGGGGTGCCGGCGGCGACCACTTGGCAGGCGGGGCCATCGGCCGGGGCGAACCACAGGGCGACCTGGCTGGGGTCCAGGTCTACACCGCTGCGGCCGGCCGCAGCCAGCACGCGGCCCCAGTTGGGGTCGCCGCCGTAGATTGCGGTCTTGACCAGGGGGGAGGTAGCGATGGTCTGGGCCACCTGCCGGGCGGCGGCCACGGTCGAGGCACCGGTGACGCGAACGGCGATGAACTTGGTGGCGCCCTCGGCGTCCCGCACGATCTGCTGGGCCAGGTCCACACAGATCTCAACCAGGGCGGCCTCAAAGGCCATCGGATCCACCAGGCCGGCTTGCCCATTGGCCAGCACCAGCACGGTGTCGTTGGTGCTGGTGTCGCCGTCCACGGTGATGGCGTTGAAGCTGAGGTCCACGGCGCGGCGCAGGGTAGGTTGCAGCATCGCGGGATCCAGAACGGCATCTGTGACGATCGCGGCCAGCATGGTGGCCATGTTGGGATGGATCATGGCCGCGCCCTTGGCGATGCCCAGCAGCGCGGCCTGGCCCGCCCGCCGGAATGCGGTCTTGGGCACAGTGTCCGTGGTCATGATGGCCGATGCGGCTGCCAGGACCGCTTCAGGACCTGGCTCCAGGGCGGCGGCCGCGGCAGTGATGCCCTCCTGTACCTTGTCCATGGGCAGGGTCACGCCAATGACGCCGGTGGACATGACCAGCGCAGTGCCGCCGGGCAGGCTGAGGGCATCCTCGGCCAGGGCAGCCATGGCTGCCGCATCGGCCTGACCCTGGACGCCGGTGCAGGCGTTGGCGTTGCCGGCGTTGATCACCAGCGCGCGATAGCCGGTGGAGGCTGCCTGCAGGGACCCGCGGTCGTAGAGCACCGGCGCGGCAGGAAAGCGGTTCTGCGTGAAGACCCCGGCCGCCACACAGGGGGTATCGCTGGCGATCAGGGCCAGGTCGAGGATGTGATCCCCGTAGGCTGCGGTCTTGGGCTTGATGCCGCAAGAGACGCCCGCGAAGCTGAAGCCGGGCACATGGAGATGAGGACGATCGGTCAATGTAGCCTCCGAACGGACTCCCGAAGGGAGCCGCAGAGTCCGCACAGGGCGGAGAGGGGGATCAGGACTCCTGCACCGGTGGTGAACCGGCGGAATCGCCGGAGACGGTGCCGGCCAGGAGCTCGGCGAGATGAACCACCTGGCAGGAGCTGTCACGGCGATTGAGAGCGCCGGCCATCTGCAGCAGGCAGCCGGTCTCGCCGGTGACAGCGAGCGTTGCCCTGGAGGCCTCGATGGCCTTGGCCTTGCGCTCGGCAATGGCGGCGGACACCTCCGCCATCTCCACGCTGAACAGGCCGCCGAAGCCGCAGCAGGCCTCAGCATCGGGCAGGGGCACCAGCTCGGCGCCCTCGACCGCAGCCAGCAGGGCGCGGGCCTGGGCATCGGACCTGAGCATGCGTAGCTGGTGGCAGGCCGGCTGGTAGGCGACCGGGCCGGCGTAGCGAGCAGGCAGGTCGGTGACGCCCAGGACGTCGACCAGGAACTCACTCAGCTCATAGGTACGGGCGGCCATGGCCGTGGCGCGATCCCGCCAGGCGGGGTCGCTCCACAGGAGGTCCGGGTAGCCCTGCCGCACCACGGCCACGCAGACCGGCGAGGGGGAAACCACGGCCGGGTAGGGCTCGAAGATCTCGATCCAGCGCCGGGCCAGTGCGGCTGCCTCCGGGCGCTGGCCGCCATGGTAGTTGGGCGCGCCGCAGCAGGTCTGCTCCATGGGGAACTCAACGTGCAGGCCGTGGCGCCGCAGCAGGGCCACGGTGGCCTGGCCCACCTCGGGGCGGAACAGGTCGACCAGGCAGGTGACGAACAGGGCAACGATTTCTGGGCGTCTCATGGGTGGTCAGGCCAGGAGAGCCAGGATCTCGTGCTGCAAGGGCAGCGTCGTGATCTCGACGTGATCGTCGTGCACGTACAGATCGATCTCCAGGCGCACGCCGAAATCGCCAGGCAGGTAGATGCCAGGCTCGATGGTGAACGCCGTGCCCGGCAGCAGGCGGCGGGTGTCGTTGGTCTCCAGGTTGTCCATGTTGGCGCCGTTGCCATGGCCGCTGGTGCCGAGGGAGTGCCCGGTGCGATGGATGAAGTACTGGCCATAGCCCGCCTGCTGGATGACCACGCGGCAGGCGTCGTCCACATCGCAACCACGCACCAGGTTGCCCGCGGCTATCTCGCGCTGGATGAAGTCTACGGCGGCGTCGCGGGCCTCCGCCACGATGTGACCGATGTGCTGGTACCGGGGCGGCACACTATCGGTGCACAGGCTCACCCAGGTGATGTCCGCGTAGATCGCATCGGGCGCCGGGCCCTTGGCGAAGATGTCCAGCAACAGAAAGTCGCCAGGCTCGATCACGGCATAGCGCTCCGCGGTGGGCGCATAGTGGGGATCCGCGCTGTGGGCGTTGACGGCGACGATGGCATCGTGGTCGGCCACCAGCCCGGCCTCGGCCAGGCGGGCAGCGATCCATTGCTGCAGGGAATGCTCGGTGACCAGCTGGCCGGTGCGCAACGCCTGCGTGACGTAGGCGAAGGCCGCGTCCTTGGCTCGCAGCAGGTCAGCAGCGGCTCTGCGGTGGCCGGCCAGTTGCTCCGCAGACAGGCGGGCTTCCACCGCCTGCACCAGGTCGGCCGAGGTGACCACCTCCACCCCCAGACCACGGATCATCTCCAGGGTGCCGGCGTCCACGCGGCCGATGTAGGGGATGGCACCCCCCGGGGAATACTCCATGGCGATGCGCCGGGCATCCCCCATCATGGCCCGCAGCTGGGCCTGGAGCTCCTGCCAGCGCACGTAGGAGCGAGGCTCCACGGGCTGGTCGCGAAACGGCGCCAGCTCGATGGCATGCACCAGCCACTCGGGCTCGCCCTGTGCCGGGATGTAGTAGGCCCAGCGACGGGTGGTCATGGGCTCGGCCGGCAACCCGGCGATGCGCGCGGCGATGGGGTTCATGCCGCGAAAATCGAACAGCAGCCAGCCATCCAGGCCAGCAGCGGCCAACAGCGATTGGATGTGGTAGATATCGGTCATGATGGTCCTTGGCGGTTCTCGTTCGAAGATCCGATTCTTGTATTATGTCCAGTCCCAGGGAAGGGTATTCTGATAGATCCAGGCCACCGTGTGGAACGCGCTGGTGGCAGTGAGCATGAGACCGGCCTGGGCCAGCTGCCCGCGTTCGGGTAGGACTCGGGGCAGCAGGCGGGCCAGCAGCAGGGTAGCGGGCAATGCGGCCAGGCTAAACAGGTCCCAATCCCGTTGCCCGCCGTAATCCGGGTTCCACACCCAGGTGAACAGCCAGTAGAGCGCCGTAGCCAGGCCCAGGAAGGCGAGTTCGGCGTTGGCCGTGCCGGACCCAGCGGGTATGCTGGCGCCGTCACCGCGCTTGGTCATTGGCCGGCCGAGGAGCAGGGCCACGCCACCGATCACCAGGCCGCCCAGGGTGACCGGCGCGGTGAGCAGTTGCTCGTTGAGCCAGTCACGCAGGTGGGCCCACGAGAACATGGTGTAGCGCTCCCAGCGGGTGGAGACCTCGGCCAGCGGCACAAACCAACGGGCGTCGCCGCCGCCAGGCCGGTCAGTAGTGAACAGGGTAGCGATGCCGTGGCCGCTGGCCGACATCAGGAGGAAGACAACGGCAGCCACTGCGACCACGGGTAGAGCTATCTGCCCCATCACAGCCCAGGCTGAGCGAGGGGGGGACGGCTGGTGGGCGGATGTGGAGGGCCGGGCCCATCGCCAGCCCACATAGAGCAGGGTGGGGTCCAGGATGATCGTGGATGGGTGGAGGCCGTTGGTGATCGCCAGCGCCAGCGCTGGCTGCCACAGGGGCCGGTGACCCTGCATGGTCTCCAACCCCAGCCACAGAAAGAGCAGGATGCCCACAGCGGCCAGGGTGTAGTTTTCGGCGTAGCCAAAGAATAGCTGCATCGTGCCCAGCGTGGCCATGAGCCCGACGATCACGAGCTTTTCGGTACGGTTGCGCCCAATGCTATCGGCCAGGCGCAGCAAGATATAGACGTAGAGGGCACCGGCCAGAGGGCTGAGCAGGCGGTAGGCCGGCCAGGCATCGGGCCAGGCGAAGAGGCGGTGGCCCAGCTGCCATAGCCAGGCGTGCAGCATGATGGTCAGAGGGGCCTGCCAGGAGCCGGTGATGCGCAGGGCCGGGTCTGGATAGGCCAGGCCGTTGACCAGGATGTAGGAGTCACCCCACCGGGTGTGGACGATATGGAAGAGATAGAAGGGCACCAGGGAGAGCAGCGCCACACCGGCACAGGCCAGGTGGCGTGTCCGTAGCGGCCAGTCCGATAGAGGCCGCAAGAGGCGATCCAGGAAGCTGCTGCCCCAGGTGACGATACGGCCAGCCAGGGGTGGCACGCAAGTAGCAGCAGCCAGGGCAGCCAGTCCCCAACGCCAGAGTGGAGGCAGGTAGGTCACCGGCCACAGGCCCCAGGCAGCCTCTTCGGTCCACAGCCCAGGCACGGCCAGGTGCACGGCGATCAAGACCAGGCAGAAGACGCGCAGCACAGCCAGCAAGGCCGCGCCGGGCGCGTGGTCCGAGGCCCTCATGGATCCTAGGCCAGCCGCAGGCGGCGGATGGCCTCCGGCAGGCGGGCCAAAAGGTCGCCGGCCACTGTTCCGGCGTCGCCGATATCCTGGCGAGCCAGCTCGCCGGCCAGGCCGTGGAGGTAGCCGCCCAACACGGCGCCTTCGAAGGGTGGCAGGCCCTGGGCGAGCAGGCCGATGATGGCGCCGGCCAACACGTCACCGCTGCCAGCAGTGGCCAGAGCCGGGTTGGCGAAGGGCAGGACGGCCATGCGGCCGTCGGGCGCGGCCACGACAGTATTGGCCCCTTTGAGCAGGAGGACTGCGTTCCACTCAGCCGCCTTATCGCGAGCCAAACCAAGGCGATCGGCCGCTACGTCGCCCGTCGAGCAGCCGCACAGGCGGGCCATCTCTCCTGGATGAGGGGTGAGGACGGCGTGGGGTGGCAGGTGCTGGGACCAATCGTCGACCTGGGCCAGGGCGTTCAGTGCGTCGGCGTCGATCACCAATGGCAGCCGGCGCACTGCTTCGGGGTCGAACGCGGGAGCCCCCCCCCGGCGCCGGGCCAGAAAGCCTGTGGTTGGCCCGGAGTCTTCCGCTGAACTATCTTCGCCCGGCTCCGGGCTTGACGCCGGGCCAGTGGCTGCGGCCTCGGCGGCCTTGCCAGCGCGGAAACCCACCGCCCCCCGCCGCGATTCGCCAACCCCCAGCAGGCGATGGACGAACTGGACGGCCTCCTTCTCCTGGGTCAGCCCAGGCCCCACCAGCAGCGCCGCGTAGTCGCCCGCCTTTTCGATCAAGGGCCTGGTCGCCTCCGGGCCGAGAACACCTAGCTGCTCGGGCAGCAGCAGCCAGGTAGCCTCGACCAGGCCGGCCGCCACGATGGGGTGTATGGAGGGGATCACGCCCATGGTCACCAGGCCGGCCCCAGCACGGTAGGCAGCCGCGCCGGCCAGGTGCGCAGCACCGGTGTAGTTGACCGAGCCGGCGACGATGAGAGCTTTGCCAAAGGTACCCTTGTGCGCGTCGGGCGGCCGCTCGGGCAGCAGCTGTGCGGCGAAGGCCGGGGTCACCAACCAGACCGGGACCTCGTCCGCCAGGCTCGGGTCGGTGCCGATGTCGGCCACCTCCAGATGACCACAGGCTGTTGGCCCATCGGCCATGAAATGGCCGACCTTGGGGTTGGCGAAGGTGACCGTGAGGTCGGCCCACAGCGCGGCCGGATCGAGTTCGCCGGTGTCACAGTTTAGGCCGCTGGGGCAATCCACGGCAATGACCTGCGGCAGTCGGGGAGCCTGGTAGGGGGGCATGAGCAGGAAGTCGAAATCAGCCACGGGGTGCAGGGCTCCGGCGGCAGCCTGAGACGTGGCTGGCTCGGCCGGCTCTTCATCGGTCTCGGCCTCCGCCTCTTCCTCCTGCCGCCGGGCCATACCCTGGCGAACGGCCGCCAGGAACTCGGCCAGGCTGCCGCCGATGGGGCGGGAAACGCCGGTGCCGAGCAAGGCATCGACGATCACATCGGCCTCCAGCAGCAGGTCGCCCAGTTGTTCAAACTGGGTATCGTCCTCGGCATGCGCTATGGGCAGCTTCAGGCGGCGCACGGCCTCGTAGTTGGAGTCGTCCTTGGGGTCACGCTTCCAGCAATAGATGGCGACCGGCCGGCGGGGCTCCCACTGGTGCAGGTAACGTGCCGCCACCAGGCCATCTCCCCCATTGTTGCCGGGCCCGGCTAACACCAGAACCCCACCCACACTATCCCAGGGCTCCATATGGCGCAAGACCGCGGCCGCCACCGCCCGGCCAGCCAATTCCATCATAGCATCGTAGCTGTGGCCGGCGCGGTCAGAGGCCTGCTCAATGGCGACCATTTGGGAGACGGTGACGATTTTCATGGGCGGGGTGTGCGGCCGGCAGTGGTGGGGTGGAGTTACCCTGCGGGCTTCGCCCTCCTGGTCGCCACCAGGGCCCAGGCCAGGAGGATCATGAGAGCCAAGCAGGTAGCCATGATGCCGACGTAGTAAAGCTGGATAGCGTTGGAGGTGGAGTCGCCAATGGGATTGAGCGGGTGGCGCAGGACGCCGGTACCGATATCCATGATGAGGACAGCTACGCCGAGCAAAAGGTTAGCTAGGGCGCTAAGGCGATGGTCGTTCAGGAGGTGGCGCACGACCACGACGATCAGGCCGACTCCGATAATCTGTAGACTCATGCGGGTGCGGGGCTCGTCGAAGGCGATCCACATGCCCCAGGTGGCGCGCGTGGGGATGACGCTGAGCACGAAATGGGCCACGAAGAAGACCAAGCCGGCAATCTGGATGGCGTTGGACCAGGCCAGCAGGGAGGGCGAGGGCCGTAGGAGATAGAGCAGGCCGAGGGCACCGGCGATCATCAGCCCCAGCATGCCGACGCGGGCCAGAGCGCCATGGAGGTAGATTACCTTGATCAGGTTGCCTAACTGGCGCTCGGCGGGCGCCAGGAATAAGAGAAGGGCCAGCAGGGCGATGAGCAGGAGCGCCCCGATGAGTGCCCGCTGCGGGGTGAGGAAGCGCGACGGGGTGGTAATGGCAGTGGTTGGGGTAGACACGCTGCGAGTATACCACACGGCAGGGAACGTTGGCAAAGCATACGGCAGTCAAGGGCGATGATGGCTGAGATTGCTTCGCCGTAGATCATGACGGCAGACCATTCATGTCTGGTCTGGCCGCTCTGGTCCTATTTCTGCTCTGCGCCCTTTGCGTCCTCTGCGGTTCACTTCCGGAGTCCGTGTTCGTCCGTGATCGTCCGTGCTCCGATCCGCCCGATCACAGCCTCACGCCGCAACTCCTCAGAAGTCCTGAGTGGTGGCTTGACCGGTGCCCCGGCGTGGGCTATACTGGCGGTTATGGATGGGGGCCGGGATTTTCGTAGCCGGCCACCTTGCTTTCGTGCATACCTACTCATTCCGTATCGCGTGATGCCCCTACCAGCGCTTTGCGCTACTGACCATGTTACGCACGGTTCCTGAAACAATTAACGAGGAAGTCGACCTCTACATCCGCACCTATTATTCGCTGCTGCGCAGCACGGGGGCCATTCGCGTGCGCTCGCTGGAGGAGACCCATGCGGCCATTGGCGCCAGCCTGCACCCCCAGGCGGACGACCCCGAGCCAGACATCTCGGCCTTCACCTATGCTGCGGCGCGGCTGCCGGTGCACATCAACTGGGTGGACCTGGTGCTGCTGGGCCAGTCTGACGAGGTCTTCATGCGGCGGGGCAACGTGGACATCTCTCGCTGGGAGCGGGTCTATGCCGCAGCACGGCGGCGCAAGATGTTTTACGATGGGGAGGCGACGCTGGCCTGCTATATCTCCAGCGTCAGCGACATCGACGACCTGATCCCGATCCTGACGGCCTGGCAGATCGAGTGGAACAAGCTGCACCGGCGCTTTTCCGGGTCGGACACGGCAGCGCGGCTGCTCACGGCTATGGAGGAAGGAACGCTAACTGAGGCAGACCTGGAGGATATTCGCCAGGAGCTGGGGCTGGGGGAGGAGGATTTCCAGCGCCTGTGCCGGGCCTGGCGCGACGACCTGGCGGGCAGTTTCCTGTGCCTGGCCACGCGACGGGCCGACCTGAGCCTCAACCTGCTGGCCGGTTCGGTGGCGGACTACCGGCAGGCGGTGCAGGCCTGGTGGAGCAGCGTGGTAGAACAGGCCGGCCTGGGGCCGTTGCACGACCGGTCGATCTACTTTGTCTCCAGCAACCCCCATTCCCTGCCTAACCTGCTCAGCGGGTACTCGCGCCAGGTCCAGTCCAGAATCCTGGAGTTCGTCAGGGACCATAATCCAGAGAACTTGTGGGAGGAGTGGCAGCGGATCAAGGCGGAAGGCAGCGAGGGGGAGCGAGAGAACCTGCTCTATTACGTACAGCGAGCGTTCCTGCGGCACGACAGGCAACGGCTCGACGAGTGGTCGCAGCGAGAGCGGCAAATAGGCATCCACCGCATCGACAATCCCAGCTACCTGGACGTAGGGGTGCAAATCATCGAGCTGGGCAAGCTCGATCCACTGCAGTTCGACACGCGGCTGCGGATGCCAGGGCTCAAGGCACTGCCCGGCAGCCGGGCCCTGATCATCAACATCGACTACCCTCTGGGCATGGCGGCCTACCTTCTGTTCAGCCAGATCTCGTCCAACGTTCCGGACATCCTGGGGGTGTACATCATGGGCAAGGCCGCCACCCTGAACGGGCGAGTAGGCGACGTGCTGATCCCCAACGTGGTCTACGACGAGCACTCCAAGAACACATTCCTGTTCAAGAACTCGTTTGAGGCCGCGGACGTGGCGGCGCACCTGCGCCATGGAACCGTGTTCGACAACCAGAAGTCGGTGACGGTGCGGGGCACCTTCCTGCAGAACCGGCAGTTCATGGCGGTGTTCTACCGGGAGGGCTACACCGACATCGAGATGGAGGCGGGCCCCTATCTCAGTAGCATCTACGAGGACATCTATCCTCAGCGCTACCCCATCAACGAGATCGTCAACCTGTTCATCAATGCGCCCTATGATATCGGCATCCTGCACTATGTATCGGATACCCCCTACAGCCGGCGGCAGAGCCTGTTGAGCAAGAGCCTAAGCTATTTTGGTGTCGACGCCACCTATGCCAGCAGCGTGGCCATCTTGCGCCGGATCCTGCAGGTGGAAATGGCGCGGCTGGACGAGTGAAGCAAGCCCCGGAGGGCCCCAGGAACTGCGGTGACTTCACATAGCACACAGAGAGGCCCTCGGTTGTGGCCATGGCTGGGCTGATGCTTGGGGCTTTCCTACTTTGGTTGGCAGCTTACCTGCTGGCGCACTGGTTGCATAACCGTGGCCGGCCCGATTGGCAGCGGGATGTGCTGGCGGCCGGAATCCTGACCCTGGCCTGTGCAGGCTATTTCTGGCGAATCCTGTGGGGGGGCGCCACCATGCCGGCGGACGGGGGCGACCTGATCTCCTTCCTCTACCCGACCTATCGCTTCGCGGCCGATAGCTTGCGCGCTGGGGAGTGGCCCCTGTGGAACCCGCACCTTTACGGCGGCGCGCCGCACGTGGCCGACATCCAGGCCGGATTCCTGTACCCCGCCAACCTGTTTCTGTTCCTGGTGGCACCCAACTTTGGTGCACCGGCCATGAGCCTGCTCAGCGTCGTGCACTTCTGGTGGGCTGGACTGGGCATGTACGCCTTCGTGCGCAGCCTGCGCTGGGGCGAGGGAGGCGCTGAGGCTGCGGGCCGGCCGGCAGCCCTGGCAGCGGGGATCGCGTTCGCGTTTTCCGATCCCTTCTTCGTGCACTTTGGCAACCTGAACTACATTGCCGTCGCCAGCTGGCTGCCCTGGGTGATGACCTGCTTGGTCCGTGCCCTGGATGGCCGTCGGGCCGGAACCGGGGGCGAACGGTCGCCTCTTGGGGGCCTGGGATGGGCAGCCGCCGGTGGGCTGCTGCTAGGGGTGGGAACCCTGGCCGGTCACATCCAGGCCACGCTGTTCATCGGGCTGACCACCGTGTTGTACGGCGCGTTCTGGCTGTGGTTCGAGGCCCGGGAGCAGGGGCGAGCTGGGGCTGCGACGATCCGGCTGCTGGTTATCCTGGCAGTGCTGGCCGGCGTGGGGCTGCTAATCGCGGCGCCGGTGCTGTTGCCTACCCTGCAGTTGACCCAGTACACGGCCCGGGCCGGGTGGCGCTACCAGGAGACGGTGGGCTACTCACTGGCGCCGGCCCAGTGGATCGGCTTTCTGGTTCCGGGCTTCTTCGGCAGAGGGCCGCAGCTACACTGGGGATTGTGGCCGCGGGTGGAGGTAGGGTACCTGGGCATCCTGCCCCTGGTGCTGGCTGCGCTGGCCGTGCTGGCCCGCCGCGACCGGCTGGTCTGGACCCTGGCAGGCGTGGCTGCGGCTAGCTTCGTGCTGGCCATGGGCATCTACAGCGTCCCCCATGGCTGGCTGAGCCTCTTGCCCGGCTTCGACCTGCTGCGAGCGCCGGCGCGGCTGGTGCTGGTGGTGGACTTCAGCCTGGCCGCCCTGGCCGGGCTGGGCCTGCAGGTGCTGATGAGCCCCTTTGGCGACGGTGAGGCCTGGAAGGCGCTCAGCCGGCTCAACGCGGGCCTGGGCTGGGCTAGCAAGGCGGTGCTGGCCGTGGTTGTGCCCCTGACCTTTGCGGCGCTGCTGCTGGCCCAGGACAGGGATCCGGCGGTCTACCTGCGGATCGGGGTGGCCGCCATCGCCATCATGCTGTTCGTGGGGTTTCTGCTGGCCAGCTGGGGCCTGATCGCCGCCCGGCGGTCCGGCCTGGCGCAGCCGGGGACGGTGGCCGTGCTGGCCATCGTGTTGATCTTCCTGGACCTGGCCAGCACGGGGGCCTACAATGACTTGAGCGAGCAGGACCCGACGGTAGGCTTCCAGCATCCTGGGATCATCGCCTTCCTCGATGCCCAGGATGGACCCTTCCGCATCGACGCGCGCACGGACATCGAGCAGCTGTGGCAACCGAATACGGCGCTGCTGGTGGGCCTGGACGACGTGTGGGGCCTGGTGAACCCCTCGCTGTTGGGCTATTACGAGCGCTACTGGGAGGGCATGGGCAGCCGGTCGACGCGGCTGTACGATTTCCTCAACGCGGCATACCTGATTGGCCGCAAGGACGTTGAGCTGGATTGGTCCAAGTACGAGCTGGCCTTTGACGGCGACCCGGATCTGAACGTGTACCGAAACCGAGAGGCGCTGCCGCGAGCCATGATCGTGCACCAGGCGCAGGTGCTGGCGGGACCGGAGGCAGAGCAGGAGGCATGGTTGGCGGTGCAGGCGCCGGGCTTCGACCCGGCCAGCACCGTGGTGATCGAGGGGCAGGGTGGGAAACTGCCTGCGGCCTCACCGGCGGTGGGCGCAGAAGGGGCGCGATGGATCGAGCGCGGTAACCAGGAAATCGACCTGGAGGTGACGGTATCGGCTCCGGGCTACCTGGTGTTGAGCGAGATATGGTACCCAGGGTGGCGGGCCGAGACCGAGAGGGACGGCCTGATTGAGAGCCGGCCGGTGCTGCGCGCCAACAGCGCGTTTCGAGCGGTGCCCCTGGAGCAGCCGGGAACCTACACGGTGCGGCTATGGTTTGAGCCGACAGGTTGGCGCTGGGGATGGGTATTGGCGGTTGCCGGGTTGGTAATGCTGGGTGCGCTGGTAGGCTGGTCCTGGTGGCGAGGACGCAGCAAGGCCGCCACGCGTTAGAGACGCCCGGATGAGGCGTCTCCTCGGCTAGCAGAGATTCTTGGGGGTCCGGGCGTTGATGCTAAGTAGTGCCGCGACCGGAGAACTGCATAATCAAGGCAATGACGACCACCACGACGATGATGGTCAGAAGTACCAGGAGCCACCAGGGGAGCCCGCCCGAGGTTGCCTGAGCCGTGGGGGCCGGGGTAGCGGTGGCCTGGGGCGCCGTGGCGGCCAGGGTGACGATGTAAGCCGAGATATCGTCGATCTCTTGCTCGGCAAGCGGGCCGCCCTTGGCCTGGCTCCAGGCCGGCATGGCCGTGCCGGTGATGCCATCGGAGACCGTAGCGCGCACGAACTGCTGGGGGTTGAAGCTGGCGAAGGCCTTGTTCAGGTTGGCACCTACCAGGCCCTGGCCGCGCTCGCCGTGGCACATGGCGCAGTTCTCGACGAATAGCGCCCGGCCGTGGCCTGGGTCACCGGTGGCGCCCGGCACCGTGGGCACAGGGGTGACGGGTAATGGTGTTGCGGTGGGCGCCATGGGGCTGCGCCCGCCGCTGAGGCTGGTCACGAAGGCCACGACGTCTTCGATCTCCTGGTCGTCCAGGGGGCCGCCATGCTGCTGGCTCCAGGCGGGCATGGTAGAGCCGGGTATGCCCTGTTCGATGGTCGCGCGGGCGAAGGCCTCCGGATCGATGGCCGGGAAGGCGCCGGATAGGTTTGCGCCGATCCGGCCCTGGCCCTCAGATCCGTGGCAGACCGCGCAGTTGGCATCGTAGATCTGAGATCCTCGGGTGATGTCACCCTCCTGCGCGCTGACCCCGGCGGCCAGCGCCAGCAGCACAAGCAACAAAGCCACCAGGATGCCTGCCCTGAGGACCAGGCGGGCGCGTGGGGTAATCCCGGGCATAGGCTGCCTCCTTGAGGCGGTCCGAAGCGCTGGCCGGGCAGACAGGCCACCCGGCCATATGAGTCTCTTGAGAGGTCGCTATTCGAGGGTCAGGAGATACTCCACCAGACCGTCCAGCTCTTCAGGCGCCATTGTCTGGCCGTAGGTCCCTGGCATCAGGCCAGGCTGGCAGGGACCGGTGGGGCACTCGGGCACGATGTAGGCACCGGGGTTGACGATGGAGGTCCGGATGTACTCCTCGGCCGACTCGCCGGGCACGGTCTCGGCGCCGCGGGTGGCGATGCCACCGAGGTTGGGGCCGATGACTCCTGCACCACCGGGCTCGCCGTGACAGCCGGCGCAGCCCTGGGCAGTGTAGACTGCCATGCCTATCTCGATTGGTGAGGCGCCCTCGGGGATGGCAGGCGCGGCAGGCGTTGCGGCTGCGGTCTCACCGGCCGCCAGCGCAGCCTTCTCCCAGTTCAGGACATAGCTGGTCACGTCGCGCACCTGGTCTGGGCGCATTGGACCGCCGTATTCCTGGCCCCAGGTGGGCATGACGGCGCTGTACTGCCCGCTGCCTACGGGCCGGCCGGCGTTCACCGTCAGCTCGACGTAGCTGCGCAGCGAGCCGGCATAGCCCACCTCTTGCAGGCGAGTAGTGAAGAAAGACTGGGTGTTGAGAGCCGGGCCCACGCCAGGGATACCCTGGCCCTGGACGCCGTGGCAACCGACGCAGTTGGCCTCGAAGAGCAGGGCTCCGTTTTCCACCGCGCGGCCTTCGAAGTTGACCTCTTTGCCGACCAGTCGCCCTTCCTCCTGCAGTCCCACCAGGAAGACGACCGCGAAGACGCCCAGTAGAACCAGGATGGCGACGGTCAGCTTGGTCATGATATTGTTCATCAGCTTTACCCTTCGTCGTAATCCGCCGCTTCGTGGATGTAGAAGGCCCTCTCGAAGGTCTGTTCGTCGCTGCCCTCGGGCTGCCAGAAGACACGCATCGTGACCTTCTTGAGTTCAGGTTGCCACTCTTCGATGATCAGCTTGCCGTAGCCGTTCGGCAGACCCTCGGGCAGGCCCTTCTCGTAGGCCTTGGCATCCTCCTCGACGATATGGTGAGCATACTCCTCCATGAGGAGCTTGACCTCCGGGCTGGCCGGGCTTTCGGTGTTCTCGGGGAGGTCGACTCGGGTGTCCCAGGTGCCGGGCGTGAGGGTCGCCCAGGAGGTCTCGCGGATCGGTCCGGCCTCCTCCTCGGGCAGCATGAGCTGTACTACCTCCTCGGCCGGAGGTGAGGCCACCAGGAAGAAGGGCGTGCCCATCCAGGTCAGGATGACGAAGACCGCCGAGGCCAGCAACCAGGCGGAGATGGCAAAGCGGCGATCCTTGGCCCGGCGGCTGGGGTTGAAGTCGATGTAGGGGATGATGGCCAGGAAGCCGAACACCAGGGTGGGTACGATCACCCCCATGAGGGTGGGATCGCCCAGCTTGAGCAGGCCCTGGACCCACAGGAAGTACCACGGCGCCTTGGTGTGTAGCGGGGTCTTGTTGGGGTTGGCGTGATGCTCCAGGGGAGCGCCGGGGTAGATGTTGAAGACGATCAGGGCCAGTATGATGAAGGTGACCAGGCCCAACAGCATCATCTCGTCGGTGAAGATGTCGGGCAGATAGTAGCGGCGCCTGTCCGCGGGCACGCGCTTTGCCGTATCCTGCCCCACCTCTTCCTCAGACGACGGTAGAGAGATGCCGAAGCGCACTACCTTATAGTAGTGGATGAAGAAGACAAAGATGATCAGCAGGGGCACAAAGAGCACGTGGAGGAGGTAGAACCGCAGCAGGCCGTTGGCACCGATATCCGGTGCCCCCAGCAGCACCAACTTCACGGCGTTGCCCAGGACTGGCGGGGGTGCCTTGTCGACCATGCTGGTGCCGATGGTCACCGCCCAGTAGGCCAGCTGGTCCCAGGGCAACAGGTAGCCGCTGAAGCTCATGAAAAGGGTAGCTACTAGCAGGATGACACCGGTTAGCCAGGTGAATTGCCTTGGCTTCTTGTAGGACCCGGTCAAAAACGTTCGCACCATATGTAAGGTGACGAAGATGACCATAAGCTCGGCCGTGAGGCGATGGATATCGCGCATGAACTGGCCGAAGGGCACATTGCTCATGATGGCCAGCATGTCGCCATAGGCCCGTTCAGGCGTGGGCGCGTAGAAGATCATCAGGAAGATGCCGGTGATGGTCTCGACGATGAAAAAGTAGGTACTCAGGAGGCCCAGGCGGAAGGTGTGGGTGATCTTGGTCACCGACTCGTGATAGTAGCTGGGCTTGATATGAAAGAGGAAGGACTCGGAGTGGACGGTCAGGCGGGGGTTTGGACGCCGGGCTTCCTCACCGCGGGCCAAGGCCCGCACGTCGTTGAAGTTCATGCCGGTCGTCAGCCGCGTGATGAAGACGTCCACCTGTCGGAGGCTCCAGTTGATGAGGCCCTCATCGACAATCTGCTTGGGGATATCGCTTATCACACCCATACAACTGCTCCTTACCGGTTACCGTACAGGTTCGTTCACAGGTGCCCCGCCATGCCTGAGCTAGAGGCTGGCCGGGACATCGCCGGCAGCAGGATGGCGAACGCAGGCCAGCGCGATCAATGCGGAGGACCGTTGAGCTTGGCGCCGGTATCTACCTTGACCACGGTATCAGGGCTGGGCACAGGCAGTCCCTCGCCCCCTACCGTGGTCTGGGCCACGACCTGCCCACCAGGAGACTCCAGGATAACCACGAACTGGTCCAGCGAACGGGGCGCCGGACCCTCGATGAACTTGCCGTCCTTCTGGAATTTCGAGCCATGGCAAGGGCATTCGAAGCGGAAGGTCTGGTCCTTCCACTCGTAGATGCAGCCAAGGTGAGTGCACACCCGGTAGAGAGCGCGCACGCCATCAGCATCGTTGCTAACCCAGAACTGGCCATCCACGTTGTTGACCGGAGGCGCGTCGACGGGTGGCAGGCTGGTAGCCGGGCCCAGATCGAAAACACCGCCGAACTCACCCTCCTTGAAGCGGGGCAGGGCAAAGGCGAAGGCAGCGACGCCTCCCTGAATCAGGACCAGGCCCAACGCTGCGCCCCAGGCGTAATTCATGAATTCACGGCGGCTGACAGGCTCGGCCTTGGGCCTGGCCTTTGCCGCCTTCGTCTCCGCCTTCTGCTGGCGGCCCGATTTCAGGTATTGGCCCTGGTCGCTGCGATACTCAGCACCCACAGCGGTGGCCTTGGTGGTCTGCTGCTGCTTCTCCTCCAGGAACTTTCGCTGTTCCGGGGTAAGCTCTTCGGGGCCAGACGGTGGTTTGGGATCAGCCATGGATCAGCAAGCCTCCTACCGAACTCCAGAGGTCAGCACCGCGCACAAGTCCTGCGGAAGGCAGCAGCCGGTGCGTCCGCGTGGATTGAGTGCATAGCCTGTAGTGTCATCAACTTCAATCAGCAATGCGTGGTCAAACTATTACGGGGTAGGGAAAGGTAGGCGAAATTATAGCATGCTGGCTGGACATTGTCAAAACAATCACAGCCTGCGCCTGCCGCGTTGCGGCATGTGCTGTGAAGATAGGAATGGGGCCTACTCAGGTGGCACGCGCCCGCGCAGGCGCTTCAGCCGGCTCCGCTGCCGCTTGCTCTCCACCCGGCGACGCCTGGCCTCGAGGCTCGGCTGCGTCGCCCGGCGGCGCTTACGCGGCTTCAAAGCCGCGGCCAGCAGGGCCTGGAGTCGCTCCAAGACCTCCTGGCGATTCTGCATCTGGCTGCGTCCACCCTGGGAGGTTAGGTGCAACACTCCTTCGCTGTCGACACGAGTGGCCAGACGCTCCAGCGCGCGCGCCCGTTGCTCGCCGGTCAAACTGGGGGAGTTGGCCAGGTCGAAGAGCAGCTCGACCTTGGTCTCGGTCTTCTGCACGTGCTGCCCCCCAGGGCCGCTGCTGCGGGCGTAGCGAAAACGTAGCTCATCCAGGGGGATGGCGATACCATTGGTGATGTAGAGAGTATTGTCGTTCACGGCCGTACACCGGTAGCCTAGGGCGGTGTGATGGGCACCGTCGTGGTCAGCGGCACCGTAGTGGTTTGGGACTGCGTCACCGCTACCGTGGGCACTATCGGCACCATGGGCGGCGGCTCGACGCGTTCCAGGCGCAGTGAGCGGCGGTGCTCCCAGTAGCCGGGGCACGCCGCCTCTGGCAGGGCCAGGGAACGGTTGCGGTAGAGGGAGACCTGGTACCTGCGGCCATCGAGAGACAGCATGCGATCCTCGCCCGGGTAGAGAACGACTTCGGCGTCCTGCCAACGCACCCGCAGTGGCTGGATCTGCCGGTGCTCCACGCAGGCGTTGTTGAGGATGGCGACCGTTGGGCATTCCCCTGCTGTGTCCTCCAGCTCAATGGCCAGGGGGTCGTCCTGCAGATCGACGTCGGTGAGGCCGAGGAAGAGCAAGCCCTTCTCATCGAAGACCTGCAACTCGTAGCTTTGATAGAGCTCCCGGTAGACCTGCTCGACTGCGGTCTCCGCCGCAGGCGCCAGGCTGGAGCTCGTTGCCTCTGGCATAGGCGCAGGCAGCGCCCAGGCGATCATGCGGTAGGTCTGGCCAATCAGCAGAGGCGGTGGATCCCCCTGGTAGTCCAGCGTGAGGGTGATCTCCTCGCCGAGCTCGCCGAGGATAAACGAGCGATGGGGCAGCCGGGCCACCTCATCGTCAGTGCCCAGGACCGTAGCCTGGAACTCGATGACCTGGCGATCGGCGTAGGCCCGCATAAGGTCAGACTGCGGCGGATCGCGCGGCAGCAGCAGCCAGCTCTGTACTGCACCGTCGCCCAGGCAGCGCTCGGGCAGGACGGCCAGGGCTGGCGTGACCTCAGGTGCCGCCGGAGCTGGGGCTGGTCCGGGCAGAGTACATGCTGCACAGGTCAGCCCGACGGCCCATACGAAGGCCAGAAGCCGTCTCATCCTTCCAGAACTCGCAGGCGCTCCTCGATCTGCGCCTTTTTGTCCTGCCACTCGGCCAGCAGCTTGCGGGCACCGTCCACGACGTTAGCCGGCGCGTTTGCCATGAAGCCGGGATTGTCCAGCCGCGCTGCGGTGGTAGCCACCTGTTTGTCGGCGTTGGCCAACTCTTTGCCCAGCCGGGCGATCTCGGCGTCCAGATCCACCAGGTCGGCCAGGGGTAGGGAGATGGTCACACCACCGGCCACCAGGGACACAGAACGAGCCGGGATGTCCAGGCTGGCGGCCACCTGTGCATGTGCCAGGTCCAGGCCGGCCAGCGCGGCGATCACCGGTAGCTCGCGCTGCAGCTGGGGATGAAGCTCCCCGGCGCTGATCAGGGCGCCGATGCGGCGGCCGGGAGCCACGTTGTACTCCGCGCGCGCGTTGCGAATCGCTCGCACGATTTCCTGCATGCGGCCAAATTCGCTCAGGGCTGGCTCATCCACGGCACCTGGCTCAGGCCAGGGCGCGATGATCAAGGCTTCGGGCCAACCGGCAGGCAACCCAAAGGACGGATCAGGCTCCGCGGCCAGGGAAGCTGCCTTCAAGCGCTGCCAGATTTCCTCGGTGACAAAGGGGATGTAAGGGTGCAGCAGACGCAGGGTCTGGTCCAGGACATGCACCAGCAACCGGGCGGTGCGCCAGGCGCCGGCGCCCCCTTGCGCCAGCTGGGTCTTGGCAATCTCGATGTACCAGTCGGCGAAATCACCCCACAGGAACTCGTAGGCCTGGCGACCGGCCTCGCCGTACTGGTAAGACTCGATCAGGCGGGTGGTCTCGGCGATCGTGGTGCTAAGCCGGCTGGATACCCAGCGGTCGGCCAGGGTGGGATCGCCGGGTTCCAGGCTTTGCGCAGCCCCTGCCGGGCCTTGCTCGGCGAGCTTGCCCAGGTTGCTGACGGTGAAACGCGTCGCATTCCAGATCTTATTGGCGAAATTGCGGTTGGCGCGGATCCGATCGAGGCTGAGGTTCATGTCGCTGCCCGGCGTCGATCCGGTGAGCAACGTGAAGCGCAGCGCATCGGTGCCGAACTCGTCCATGACCTCGATGGGATCGATGGTGTTGCCGGCCGTCTTGCTCATTTTACGGCCATGTTCGTCTCTGACCAGGCCGTGCAGGTACACCGTATGGAACGGGATATCGTTGGTGAACAGCAAGCCGGTCATGATCATGCGGGCTACCCAGAAGAAGAGGATATCATAGCCCGTCTCCATGATGTCGGTGGGGTAGTAGCGCTCGAGGTCCGCTGTGTCGTCGGGCCAGCCCAGGGTGCTGAAGGGCCACAGGGCGGAGCTGAACCAGGTGTCAAGCACATCGGAATCCTGCTGCAGAGCCACCGGCTCGCCGTAGTGCCGGACGGCCTGGTCCAGGGCCTCAGCCTCGCCAGCGGCCACAAACAGCTGGCCGTCCGGGCCGTACCAGGCCGGAATGCGGTGGCCCCACCACAGTTGGCGGCTAATGCACCAGTCGCGGATGTTCTCCAGCCAGTTGTAATAAACCTTGGTGAAACGCTCGGGCACGATCTCAATACGGCCTGAGCGGACGGCCTCCAGGCCCAGCTCGGCCAGCGGCCGCATGGTGACGAACCACTGGGTGGATACCATGGGCTCGACCACCTCGCCACCGCGTTGGCTGCGCGGGATCTGCAGGGTGTGGGGCTCGGTCTTGATAACCAGGCTGGCGGCCTCCATGTCGGCCCACAGTTTCCGGCGGGCCTCGAAACGATCCAGGCCAGCGTAAGGCCCGGCGGCCTCGCCCATGGTGGCGTCACGCTGCATGGCATTGACAATTGGCAGCCCATGACGCTGGCCGATCACGAAATCGTTGGGGTCATGGCCGGGCGTGATCTTCAGGGCGCCGGTGCCGAAGCCCATGTCCACGTAGGTGTCGTGGATGACCGGGATGGGCCGCTTGAGTATGGGCACCAGGCAGGTGGCGCCAATGAGATGGCGGTAGCGCTCGTCGTCGGGATGCACGGCCACCGCCGTGTCACCCAAGATGGTCTCCGGCCGGGTGGTGGCCACAGGGATATAGCCCTGGCCAGGCCCTTCGTCCAAGTCATGGCCGGCAATGGGATACTTAAAGTAGTAGAGGGTGCCCTGCTCCTCGCTGTACTCCACCTCCAGATCACTGACCGCGGTCTGCAGGCCGGGGGACCAGTTGATCAGGTACTCGCCGCGATAGATCAACCCCATGCGATATAGGCGCAGGAAGGCCTCGCCGACGGCCCGGCTCAAGCCTTCGTCCAGGGTGAAGCGCACCCGGTCCCAATCTGCACTGGCGCCGAGGCGGCGCAGCTGCTCCACGATGTAGTCGCCGTACCGCTCCTTCCAGGCCCAGGTGCGCCGCAGGAATTCATCGCGGCCGACCTCACGGCGGCTGGTGCCCTCGGAGAGCAACATCTTCTCAACCTGGAGCTGGGTGGCGATACCGGCGTGGTCGGTGCCCGGGACCCAGAGGGCCGCATGGCCTTGCATGCGGGCGTAGCGGATCATCAGGTCCTCCAGGGCGACGAACATGGCATGGCCCTGGTGCAGCCCACCGGTGATATTGGGCGGAGGGATGGCGATGACGAAGGGAGTGGCATCCGGGCCGGCGCACTCCGGCTTGAACCAGCCGTTTTCCTCCCACCAGCAGTACAGGCGCCGCTCGGTGGCAGCGAAGTCGTAGGTCTTGGGCAGATCAAAGGGTGAGTCGGTCATGATGATTAGTCCTCGGCATACAAAAGCCCCTTACGCCACAAGGACGAAAGGGGCTTCTTTCGCGGTACCACCTTGTTTGACAGCCGGCAGGCCAGCCGCCCACTCATCGCTTTAACGGGCGCACCCGGGGCGGCATGGGCCAGGCTTCTGCCGCTCGACTCCCCGGCGACCTTCAGCAGTGCTCACGTCCAGACGGGCTCTCAGCCGGTGGCCTGTCCTTTCTGGTGACGGCGTGCCGCCTACTCCTCCGGTTCACAGTCGTTAGATCAAGGATATGCAATTAGCTGGGATTATATCTCAGGGCAGAGGGCCTGTCAAGGTAAGGTGAATCGCCGCGGGCCATTTATTAGAAGAGGCGGATGATCCATTGGGAGAGACTCGGCAGCAAGCCGGCCCCGGCATAGGCGATGACCAGCGCTTTGAGGGTCTTGCCGGGCCAGCAGGCGATCAGGAACAGCCCTACCGGGTAGCGCACGCCGCCTGCGGTGATGCCAACCACGTCGAAGGTCGGATTGGGGATGGCAGATAGCACGAAGAAAAGCAAGGGGCCGTAGCGGCGAATCCTGGCAGCCATGTGCTCATAGGCCGCCCGATCCTCCACCACGGCCCGCCCGCTGTAGCCGGCCATATAGCCGGTGACCTCCCCCAGCGTCTCACCGAGGCCAGCTGCCAGCCCCACCAGCAGGGGGCTAGCCAGCGCGCCGCCCAACGCAAAGGTGATGACCACACCGGGCATCGGCAGGATGATGGTGGCACTGCTGATCAGTCCGGCCAGGAACGCGCCCACATAGCCCATTTCCTGCAGCTGCAGCAGCCTTTCCCGCAAGAGGAAGCCGACGCCAGTGATTGCCACCACTACGGCCAACACGGCCACGCGACGGGCAGCGCGCAGCCGGCTGGCCGAGATGGTGATTGTAGGGCCCCTGCGTGGCCTGGCCTCGCCGGCGGGTTCCTGGTCAGGATATTCCATGTGACGAGGCTGCGCTCAGCAGCCTCAGCGGGTTTCGATGGTGATGCGTTGGATCGTATCGCCGGGAGCGCTAGCTGTGGCCGGGTCGCGCAGGTTGATGGCCTGCAGCACGTCCATGCCCTCGACAACCTTGCCGAACACGGTATGCATGCCGTCGAGCCACGGCGTCGGCTCAAAGGTAATGAAGAACTGGCTGCCGTTGGTGTTGGGCCCGGAATTGGCCATGCTCAGGATGCCCTGAGCATCATGGCGTAGCTCGGGCACGAACTCGTCGGCGAAACTATACCCGGGATCACCGCGACCCGTGCCTGTGGGGTCGCCGGCCTGGGCCATGAAATCCTCGATGACGCGGTGGAAGGTTGTGTTGTCGTAGAAGCCCTGGCTGGCCAGGACGACGAAGTTGTTGACGGTGTTTGGCGTCTCCTCCTCAAAGAGATCAACCATGATGTCTCCCTTGTCGGTGGTGATGCGGGCCAGGTAGTCCGTGCCAGGTTCCAGCTGCATCGCCGGCGGCGTATTGAACATGCCTGCGCGCAGGGCAGGATCCATAGCGGCCAGCGGTCGTTCGCCAGTGAGGTCGAGAGCGGGCGCCACAGGCTCCGGGGTTGGCGTGGGTGGCGGCGGTGTCGGCGCACGGCGCTCTGAGGCCTCGGAGATGATGACCTTGTCGATAAGGTCGCCCGCCTCGATCTGCTCGGTGACGTCCAGGCCCTCGACCACCTGGCCGAAGACGGTGTAGCCGCCATCCAGGAAGGGCACGTCGGCCAGCGTGATGTAGAACTGGCTGCCACTGCTCAGGCGTTGCGGGTTCACTTGGTCCGGTAGCCGGGCCCAGGCCAGGGCGCCCTTCAGGTGAGGAATACCGATCTCGGCCGGCACGTTGTAGCCAGGCCCCCCCTCGCCGGTGCCGAGGGGGTCGCCACCTTGAATCACGAAGGGTTGGGGATCCTTAGCCACCCGGTGCCAGCTGAGGCCGTCATAATAGCCCATGTTGGCCAGGGCCACGAAGTTGTTGACGCTCTGAGGCGCCTCCCGGGCATAGAGCTCGGCCACGATGTCCCCCTTGCTGGTTTGGAACGTCGCCAGGTAAATCTTATCAAGATCGATCTGCAGGTCGGGAGGAGCCTGGAAGATATCCGCCCGCTCTGAAGGCGGCACCTGGGCCAGCGCGCGGTCGGTGCCATTGGTCATGGTTGGCTGCCCAGCCGTGACCGGCACCTCGCTCGCCGCAGCCTCGTCCACAGCTGGGGTGGCCGTGGCCGAGGTGCCAAACGCCGCACGCTCAAAAGCTACGGACGTAGGGGTCGGCGCAGTGACGGCTGGAGACTCAGTGGCGGCGCCACAGGCCGTGGCCAACAACATCACCACGAGGAGCACACCCAGCGCGATCCGTGACCGCTGCTTCACCATCGTCAACATCATCAATACCTCCGTGAGTAGCTGCAGGCTGAGGGCCTACACAACATGATCTTGTTTGCCGTTTTTTGGCGCGGTTGGCGCGCCCAGGCGAATGACCCTGGCCCTCGCCTGAGGCAGTCCAGCGGTCACGTTGACCGCATCGATCACCAATGCCGCCCGCTCGAGGACAGCAGTATAGTCGACGGCGCTGTGACCGGTGACAATCACGGCAGCGTCTGTGGGATCCAGGGCCGCCTCCAGGGGTACCGACTGCAACACCAGGCGCGCGCGGTGCAGGGCGTTGCCGCCGACGGCAAAGCAGGGCACATGTGGATCATGATAGATGACCTCTGCCCCGCTGTCGAGGAGTAGCTCCACCACTCGCTCGGCCGGCGAGTTGCGAGGGTCGTCGATGTCGCGCTTGAAGGCCACGCCCAGTACCAGGATGCGGGCACCCTTGACAGACTTGCCGGCGTCGTTGAGGCCGGTGGTGACCAGCCGGACGACGTGTTCGGGCATGTCGGCATTGACCTCGGCAGCCAGCTCGATGAACTTGGTGTAGAAATCGAATTCTCGAGCCTTCCAGGAGAGGTAGTACGGGTCCACGGGAATACAGTGGCCACCGACCCCCGGGCCCGGTGTAAACGCCATGAAGCCAAAGGGCTTGGTCCTGGCAGCGTCGATCACCTCCCAGATGTCGATGCCCATGCGCTCCATGAGCAGGGCCAGCTCGTTCACCAGGGCGATGTTGACGCTGCGAAAGATGTTCTCCAGGAGCTTCGTCATCTCGGCCGCGCGTGGGGTGGAGACCGCATGGACCTGGGGGGTGAGATGGCTGAACAGCTCGCAGGCCAGAGCGGTGCCCTCAGGAGTCAGGCCGCCGACGACCTTGGGGATGTTCTGGGCACTGAAGTGCGGGTTGCCCGGATCAATGCGCTCAGGCGAGAAGACCAGGTGAAAATCCTGCCCGGCGACCAGGCCACCACGCTCCAAAATCGGTTGCACGACCTCCTCCGTAGTACCAGGATAGGTGGTGCTTTGCAGGATAACCATCTGGCCGGGATGCAGGTGGGGCTGGATCCCCTCGGCCGCGGCGACGATATAGCTTAGGTTCGGAGTCTTCATGGCGTCGAAGGGGGTCGGCACGCAGATCAGCACCACGTCGACCCCGGAGAGGCAGGCGTAGTCGGTGGTGGCTGCCAGCCGGCCGGCCTCGACCAACGCGGCCAGGCGCGACGAGGAGACGTCGGGGATGTCGCTGACGCCCCGGTTGACGTTGGCTACTCTCTCGAGGTTGAGGTCCAGCCCAAACACGACGAAGCCCGCCTCACCGAATGCGACTGCATGGGGCAGGCCCACATAGCCCAGGCCGATAACGCAGATTCTGGCTTCCTGCCGGCAAATCTTCTCCCTCAGCTCTATCATGGGTTTGGCGTCCTCTCCACAGGTGTGTGGCTCTCCTCCCAGCCGACTTTCTTCTCAAACCACCAGATGGCGACGATGCCGGCGATTAGCATGGTGAGGCCGACGGCATAGCCTTCGACCACACCGGCTGCAGTGATGAAGATGCCGACCATGCCGCAGGCACCGGCGATCAGGTAACAAATCAGCACGGCTTCCCGGCGGGAGCCGGTCAGTCGGGCCAGACGGTGGGAGATGTGGTCCTTGCCCGGTGTAGTCAGGGGGTTCTGGCTCCGCCGCAGCCGGGAGACGACCACGAGACTCATGTCGAAGATGGGCAGCGCCAGCACCGCCACCGGCACCATCCAGGTCACAATGTCCATGTTGCCCGGAAAGCGCAGCTTAATGCCCAAGGCGGCCAACAGGAAGCCGATAAACAGCGAGCCGCTGTCGCCCATGAAGATGCTGGCGGGGTTGAAGTTGTAGAACAGGAAGCCAATACAGGCTCCCAATAGGGCCGCAGACATGGCACCGACCAGGTACTGGTTATTCAGGGCGGCCAGGAGCAGAAAGAAGGCCGCGCCGATGGCCGCAATGCCGGCCGACAGTCCATCCATGTTGTCGAGGAAGTTGAGGGCGTTGGTAATGCCCAGGACCCAAACGACGGTCACCAGCACATTGAGCGCCTGAGCATCGAAGATGCGGACTTGTACGCCGCTGGCCACAAGGATACCGGCGGCCAGTAGCTGCACCACCAGCTTGGGCAGGGGATTGACCGGGCTGCGATCGTCGATGCCACCGACAACCGAAACCATGGTGGCACCGATCAGAATGCCAACGGCTTCGTTGAAACGAAAGCGATTGCCCAGCACAGCCAGGGCCACAATGAAGCCCAGGTAGATGGCCACACCGCCCAACCGAGGGGTGGCCTGGGTGTGGACCTTGCGCAAGCTCGGCTGATCGACGAAGCCGTAGCGCCAGGCGACTCGGCGCACCACGGGCACAGCGAGGGTAGCACAGACCAGGGCGGTCAAGGCCATGAGCACGTAGGTAGTAGTGGGATGCATGATCAGGAATGCGGATACGAGCAAAGTTGCCTCCCGCTGGCCCAGCCCCGGATGGTCAGGGAGTATTCAGCTGCTGGCGCAGCAGCTGAATCTGCGCCTCCAGGTCAGCCCGGTCGACATCCTCGGTTGCCAGTTCCAGGGCCTGTTGGGCGTAGGTCAACGCCGCCTGCGGATCACCGGTTTCGCCGTACAACACGGCAAGGTTGCGATGGGCGGTTAGCTCCTTGGGCCGCAGCGCAACTACGGCCAGGTTTTCCTCGATAGCCCGGGCCAGGTCGCCCTGCTGGGCGTAGAGGTAGCCCAGGGTGCTGTGCACCTCCCAATCCCTTGGCCTGAGGGCCAGGGACTGCTGATAGGCCTCGATCGCTCGATCGAGCTCGCCGGTGGTCTGATACAGGTCGCCCAGGCGCCGGTAGGTGTCGGCATAGCGCTGGTCGATGCCCAGTGACACCTCCAGCTGCTGCTGGGCGTTGGCTACATCACCGCCGGTCAGAAAGGCGGTACTGGCTTCGTTGTAGAGGTGGGCCGCGTTGGGACTCAGCCTTGTAGCCACGGCATAGTAGTCCAGGGAGCGCTGGAGCAGGGGAGCGCTCTGGGCAGGGTCGACCATCTGCGACTCGGTCAGGTAGAGCCGGGCCAGGTTGGCTGTGTGATCGGTGTTCAGGGGATTGAGCGCCTGGGCCATGAGCAGGGACTCCTCGGCGTCTCGCAAGTACTGCGTGCGGTCGGCACCCGTGGCCTGTTGCGCCTGCTCCAGCTGGGACCGCCCAAGGAACAGGTAGTAGTAGTCCTCGCGCGGCTGTCGGTCCACGGCCTTCCCGTACAGATAGACGGAGCCATCATAGATCCGCGCCGAATCGTAGGCCTGGCCGATCTTGTAGACGATGTCGGCCTGCACCAGGTTCAGGTTGACCCGGCCGATGAAGATCAGGGCCAGGACAAAGAGCACGGCTGTGGCCGCCAGGGCCACCCAGCCACCGGCGCCGAGCCAGGATCCCCCTCCTGGCCGGCTGCGCCAGATCAACAGGGCCAGGACCAAGCCAAGCAGCAGGAGCATTACGACGTACCAGGTGTAGTGCCCGGTGGTGATGGCGACGAGCCGGTCGAGTTGTTGCTCGAGGGTGAGGTTCCCAGTTGTGGTTTGCAGAGCCGCGCCGCGGGCGATACCGGTGGCGTGGATCAGGCCTCCCACCAGGTAGATACTGAGGGTAATGCCTGAGTATAGCAGCCCGGCCCGCATCAGCCAGCCCGCGCGGATTCGCTCAGGCAGGTCCCGGGCCAGGCTGAAGAGCGCAATCGCCATGCCCAACAGCCAGGTGAAGGCGACCATCCAGAGCACACCCAGGCTGGTCACCCGCTCGCCCTCCTGTGCACGGGTGGTCAGGGAATTCCAGAAGACGGCGAATGGGTTACTGGAACGCAGGGCGGCGGCGCTGGGATTGATCACGAAATCGTAGACCAAGGTGAACAGGATCAGGCCGGAGATCACGGCCAGGATCATGAGTTCATTCCAGGCCCGCGTGGCCGGAACAGGTGCGGCAGCCGCGGGCTGTGGCCGCCGGGCAGAGGCCGCCGCACTGCGCCTGGACCTGGCCGGCGTAGAGGTACGGGTGGGGGCAGCCGTGGGGGATGGGCCCGGCTCTGTGGCCTGTGGCACCGGGCTCGTGCCGAGCTGGAGCAGGCCCAGGCCTACCACTACCAGGACGGCACTCCACGCCCAGAAATAGGTGCGAGTGGCGGCGATGGCGATGCCGAAGTGGATCTCTACGAAGTGGGCGACGACGGTCGCCAGCACTGTAATGAGCAGTATCGAACGCTGGTCCAGGGCCATGGGCAGGCCCTGGCGCTCGTTCCAGATGGCGGCGGCCGTGATATAGAGGATGGTGCCCAGGATCAAGCCAGTGGGTAGGGCCAGACCTAAGAGGATCCAGCTCCCTTGCACCACGTAGGATAGCACGGCACCGAGGACGCCGCCTCCCAGGCTGAGGGCCAGCAAGGCCAGGCGTTGGCGGTCACTGCGGATCAAGCCCAGCCATTTCAGGCTGAAGTAGAACAGGCTGATGAACACTGCCATGTAGGCCACGAAGCCGAAGATGCCCGTTATCACCAGGGAATCGAAGGTCTCGTTGTGGGAACGGTCCGGCGACGCGTTGCGCGACTCGTGATAGGCCAGGTCTGGCGGATAGAAACGATTGAAGGCCACCCACATGGTCTCGGGGCCGTAGCCGAAAGGCACCCGCAGGACAGCGAAGTGGTCCGGCCGGGTGGCGGTGACGTCGCCCTGCCCACCAGTCGTGGGGTACTCCAGCGGGGCATGCGGCCCAACCAGCTGCACCGTCCCCTCCCAGATCAAGGTGCGGACGCGCGCCGTGTTAGACTCCAGGTCGAGAGCCGTGCCCAGGCGTCCAATGAGAGCGTTCTGACGCAGCCCGGCCAGTGGCGAGTTCGGCAGGTTGAACACTACCAGGAACAGGACTACGGCCACAGCTGCCATAACAGCTGCAGCCCATCCCCAGCGCAGGACTGTGCGCAGCCCACGGCCAATGCGCTCGTTGGCTGCTGCCCACGAGCGCAGGCCCAACAGCCCCACCAGGCTGAACACGTAGATGCCGGCCAATAGGCCGAGGAACGGACCGCGGCTCTGTGTGAACAGGAAGGTCAGCACCTGGACTGCCAGGATGAACAGATAACAGCCGGCGAGGACGGCGTCGGCCAGGCCCGATCTGAGCCCCTGATCGCGCAACAAGCGCCCGAAGTGCAGCAACGTGCGCTGCAGGGTCAGGAAGATCACCATGAGCAGATAGGCAGCCACGAAGATGGAGTTGCCCATATTGGAGGCCACCCTGGTGCGCACGTTGCCGCCCCAGGGCAGGGGGTCAAGGCCTGTGCGCTGGATGATACCATAGATGCTGATCGGCAGGCTGGTCAGGATCATGGCGAAGGCCATGCGCTGCCACTGCTCCCGCCGCCGCAGGTGCCCCAGCACCAGGAAAAAGATGACCAGGTACGATAGCGTGGTCAGCGTGCCCTGGAGGCGCTGGTAGGAGCCCCACCAGCTGATGCGCGGGGAGACAGAGAGCAGGGTGCTGATCAGGTAGGACAGCACCAGGATCAGGGTGGGCAGAACGAGGGGTGTAGTGCGGATGCGCTCCCACAGGGTGGGCCGTTCCGCGGCCGGATCGCCGCGCACCCCATCCCGGGCCATGGCCCAGCCCTGGTTGGCGATCTTGCCGAGCCAGGCTACCGCCATGACGAGAGCAATGGAGCGCAGCAGGCTGAGCTTATCGGGCTCGAACACCCGGCTGGAGTGCACGTTAAAGAAGAGCGGCGTGACCACCAGCGCTGCCAGCCACCCGGCTTCGATAATGGCCTCGTAGAGGCGGGACAGCTTGCTGTTCATGCGGCAATCCCCGCGCATGAAGACCTGCCGGCCCGGGAGCGGAAATCGGCAATGGTCTGCCTCAGCCCATCCTCCAGCGGCACCTCTGCCCGGAAACCCAGGACACGCTCGGCTTTGGCGACGTCAGGGACCCGGCGCCGCGTCTCCTCGAAGCGCGGCCCGTAGAATTGCTCGTACGGGACATGCTTGACCTGGGAGCGGCTGCCCGTGACCTGGATAACCATATGCGCCAGCTCCAGCACGGAGGTCTCCCGGCTATTGCCGATGTTAAACACCTGGCCCACCGCCTCCTGGTGGGTACCGGCCAGGACGGTGCCGCGCACAGTGTCGTCGACATAGGTGAAACAGCGCGTTTGCTGGCCATCGGCCAGCACGGTCAGCGGCTCGCCCTGCAGGGCCTGGGTGATGAAGCGGGCCATAACGCTGCCGTAGCCAGCCGGATCCAGTCGAGGGCCGTAGCTGTTGAAATAGCGCACGATGCTGACCGGCAGGCCGCGCTGGGCGTAGATAAACCCCAGATGCTCGTCCAGGGCCTTGGCCAGCGCGTAGCTCCACCTTCCCACGGCGGTGGGGCCCAGAAGGGTGTCGGCATCCTCGCGCAGGGGCACGGCCTGGGACTTGCCGTACACCTCGGAGCTGGAGGCAATGACTACTCGCCGCCAGTGTTTGAAGGCCCGCTCCAGCACGATCTCCGTCCCGCGCAGGTTCGTCTCAATGGTTCCCAGGGGGTTGTCTACGACATATTTCACGCCGACGACCGCGGCCAGGTGATAGATGACCTCAGCCTCCCGCACCAGGCGTTCGACCTCCGCCTCGTTCAGGATGCTGTCGTTGACAAAGGTGAAACGCTCATGCCCCAGCAGGTGCTGCAGGTTGCCGATCCTCCCGGTGCTTAGATTGTCTAGGACCGTAACACGGTGACCCTCGACCATCAGGGCGTCACATAGATGAGACCCGATGTATCCGGCGCCGCCGGTGACCAGGATACGACTCTTAGGCATAGTGCTCGTTGCGGTCATGTCAGCGGTTATGTCAGTGGTATGTCCAGGGGTTACTGCGCGTATCGCCGAGGGCAGAACCGGCAGCGGCAAACCGCCACATTATAGCACATGTCGTCATGCGGCGCACCAACAGCAACATTTGAGGATTGAGTTATGGCTCGAGAGGCAGTACCATCTCCTGGCCCGACTGGGCAGCCCGGTAGATGGCCAGCACCAGCTCCAGGGACCGGCGAGCTTCAGCGCCCGGGGTGCCGGGCGAGCGGCCCTCGAGCAAGGCCTGGGCGAAGTCGCGAATCACCTCCCGGTGGCTGTATCCGTAGACCGAGGGCGGGTCCACACGCTGGCTGGTCAGGATTTCGGCCTCCTGTTCCAGCTGGCCATCGACCTTCCACACCGTGATGCGGTTCAGCGCGGTGCCACCGACTTTGACCGAGCCACGCTCGCCGAAGATAGCCACGGAGCCCTCCAGGTTTTGGGGCCAGGTCAGGGTGGAGCCCTCGACAGTGGCCAGCGCGCCGTTAGCCAGGCGCAGCACGGCTACGCCGACATCCTCAGCCTCCATGGCGTGAGCCAGGGTGGCTGTGTAGGCCTGCACCGAAGCTACCGGTCCCATAAACCACTGCAGGGCGTCGATGTGATGGATGGATTGGTTCATCAGGGCGCCGCCATCCATGGCCCAGGTGCCGTGCCAGTCGTCCTCATAATAGGATTGGGGCCGGTACCAGCGCACGCACACCGCGCCCAGGTAGAGCCGGCCCAGGCCGCCGGAGTCGATGAGGCGGCGCACGTCCTGCATGGGGGAGTTGTAGCGATTCTGCAGCACCACGCCCAGGGTGAGCCCCCGGGCCTTTGCGGCCGCGATCATGCGGTCGGCATCGGCCAGGTTCAGGGCAATGGGCTTCTCGACTAGCACATGCTTGCCCGCGGCCAGGGCATCCAAAGTAACCTCGGCGTGGAGCCCGCTGGGGACGCAGATGCTGACCGCATCCACGTCATCCCTCTCGAGCAGGGACCGGTGATCGGAGTGCATGGCGGCCCGGTACTCCTGGGCGAAGTTCTCAGCCCGGCTGGGCTTGACATCGGCCACCGCCACCAGACGGGTCTCGGGGAGTTGGGCCAGCGACTGGGCATGGCGCGGGGCCACCCGGCCGCAGCCGATCAGTCCAAATCGAATGGTCACTTGTCTTGCTCCTTGTGATTCTCGCAAACCACTTCGGCGAGCAGCCGCTCTAGCTGGCCGGCCAACGCCTGGCGCGAGAAGCGGGCCAGCACCAGGTCGCGGCCGCGGCGGCCGTATGCGGCGGCCAAATCCGGGTCCGCGGCCAGGACCATGATCGCCCTGGCCAGCGCTGCGGGGTCCTCAGGCGGCACGACCAGGCCGGCCTGGGCCTCCTGCACCAGGGCCGCTGCTTCACCCTCGATGGCGATCACTACCGGCCGGGCGCACGCCATGTAGCTGAACATCTTGACCGGCAGAGTGCCGCCGGATATGCCCAGGCGGCGGCTGGTATGCAGGCCGGCGTTGGCCATGGCGATGAAGGCAGGCAGCTGGGGCTCGGGCACGGCGTCGTGAAAGCGCACGTTGGACAGCCCCATCTGACGGGTTCTCTCGACTACTGCCGGCTTGCGCGGGCCATCGCCCACGAAGAAAAACAAAACCTCTGGATGGGGCTGTAGCAAGCGGGCGGCATCCAGGGCCGTCTCCAGGCCCTGGGCCAGCCCATGCAGGCCGGCATAAATGACGACGAACTGGTCCATCGCAATCCCCAGCCGTTGGCGCAGGCCCTGGTCGATGGGCTGCGGTGTATAGAGCTCGGTGTTAGCCCCGTTGGGAATGAGCGCCACCTGGCCGGCTGGACAGCCGCGCGCCACCAAGTGGTCGCGGATGCCGGTGGTGACGGCGACGATCCGCCGGGCGCGACGGTAGCAGGCCTCCTCCAGCCGGGTAGCCCAGCGCACGGCGGCGGGACGGTTGAGCTCCCCCAGCTGGACAGCCGACTCGGGCCAGAGATCGCGCACCTCGAACACCAAGGGGATGCGTCGCGTTGCGTTTAAGGCCAGGGCTGCAGCGCCGACGAACAGCGGGGGCGAACTGGCGTACTGCAGGTCATAGCGGCCGCGGGCCAAGAGCTGTCCGGCCGCGATAGCCATGGCCATATAGCTCAGATAGAAGGCCATGCGGCTGCCAAAGGTCTTGGCCTGGGATGCCCGCACCCAGACCCGGATGACGTCGATGCCGTCCAGATCGGCGCGCTCGGCCAGCTTACCGCGGTAGGCAGGGGGGATGATACCAGCCGGATGGTTGGGCACCTCGGCGATGACGGTGACCTCGTGGCCAGCCCGCACGAGGCCACGCGCCATCTCGTAGGCCCGGGACTGGGTCGCGCCAATCTCAGGTGGAAAATACTGGGTCAGATAGAGAATACGCATCAGCCCTGGCCTATGGCCTGGCGCAACACGGCGACGATTCGTTCGGCCGCGCGGCCATCCCATAACTCGGGTGTGCCGCCCTGCTTACTCGCGCCACCCAGGATGGCGTCCACGGCGTCCACGATGCGCTGCGGGTCAGTGCCCACCAGCGTGTTAGTGCCCTCAAGAACCGTCACCGGGCGCTCAGTGTTCTCCCGCAGGGTCAGGCAGGACATGCGGAGAATGGTGGTTTCCTCCTGCACGCCTCCAGAGTCGGTGAGCACCAGGCGGGCGTGCATCATCAGGTCCAGAAAGGCCAGGTAGCCCTGGGGCTCGACGCAAAGCAGGCCGGGGCTGGCAGCCAGCCTATCCTGCAGGCCAAACTCCTCGATGCGGCTCGCCGTGCGAGGGTGCAGGGGAAACAACACAGGCAGGCGGTGCTGAACCGCGTGCAGGGCATCCAGGATGCCGCTCAGCACGGCGGGATCATCCACATTGGAGGGCCGGTGGAGGGTGAGCAAAGCATAGCCGCCCGGTTGCAGGCCCAGGTGATGGGGGGTGCCCAGGGCCGCGGCCCGCTGCTGGTGGCGGCGCAACGTATCGATCATAGTGTTGCCGACGAAATAAATCTTGTCTGCGGGGATGCCCTCGCGCTGCAGATTGGCATCGGCGTCCCGAGATGTGGTGAAGAGATAATCTGATACGGCATCGGTGACGACGCGGTTGATCTCCTCGGGCATGGTGCGATCGAAGCTACGTAGGCCAGCCTCTACATGGGCTACCGGGATCCACAGCTTGGCCGCAGTGATAGCACAGGCCAACGTGGAGTTGACATCGCCGACGACCACCACCAAGTCGGGCCTGATCTCTGCTAACACCTGCTCGATGCCTACCATGACGCGGGCGGTCTGCTCGGCATGGGTTCCCGAGCCCACCCCCAGGGTAATGTCCGGCCGGGGCAGTTCCAGGTCGTCGAAGAAGATCTGGGACAGACTGGCATCGTAGTGCTGGCCCGTGTGCACCAGGGTCTGCTCGATGTAGGGATGGCGGGCCATCTCGGCCACCAGGGGCGCCATCTTCATCAGGTTGGGCCGCGCGCCGACCACGTTAAGGATCTTCAATGCGGACTATCTCCAAAAGAATTATGTCAAACCATCGTATAGATCCACCAGCTCCTGTTCGAGCACAGCCGCGTTGTAGGTGGTCCGTGCCGCGTGCAGGCCATTGGCACCGAGGCGATGGCGGGTCGCCGGATCGCGCAGGATGTCCACGGCAGCGGCAATGGCTTCAGGGGTGGCCTCGTCGAGGAGCACGCCACAGTTGGCCGCGGCTACGATGCGGCCCAGGTCGCCCACGGCGTTGGCGATGATGGGCCGGCCGGCAGCCATGGCATTGGACAGGGTGTTGGGCGCGTTGTACATGGCGCCCGGATAGTCCACACGCAGGCAATAGACGATGGCGTCGGCCGCGGCGAAGAAGCGGGGCAGGTCCTGGGAGGCCAGCCAGCCATGGTAATGGGCGTTGGGCTGGCCGGCCACCGCCTCGGCGACCTCACGCCGCTGGGCGCCGTCGCCCCACAGGTGGACCTGCACATCGGGCTGCAGGCCCGCGGCCTCGATCAAGGGCAAAAGCATGCGATTGCGGGAGAAACCGCCGATGTAGGCCAGGACCAGGTCCGCCGGACCCGCGCCCAACTGTGCCCGCACGGCCGCCACCTGCGCAGGTTCCACGGCCATGAAGGGAGTCAGGTCCTGGAAGTTGCCCAGGGTGATCAACGGATCCACCCCGCGGGCTCGAAATTCACTGGCCAGCACCGTGCTGGCAGTAATGGTGGCGTCAACCCGGCGTTGCAGCTGGCGCTCCCAAGCCGCCAGCGCCGTCACCATGGGTGAGGGCAGGTAGAGGGACATCAAAGCCGGGTAGTGCTCGTGGGCGTCGTAGACTAGCAGCACCCCCTGGCGCCGCTTCAGCAGCCAGCCGGCGGCCAGGGTGTCCAGGTCGTGGCAATGCACGACGTCGGGGTGCAGGCCAGAGGCGATGGCCGCAGCTGCCCGCCAGAAGCGGGGCAGGTAGAGCAGCTGGCGAGACCCGGAGCCGTAGGCCGATGGCACGCTGTGCACCCGGATGATCTCGACCCCATGGCGGGCCTCCCGCTCAGGCAGCTCAGCCCGGCGATCCCAGCACACAATGGTGACCGAATAGCCGTGGCGCACCAGGGCCTGCGCCTCCCGGTCGACGCGCGGATCGGGCCGGAAGGCGTTGGATAGCAGCATGACGACGTGGCGGCCGCTCAAGATCTGTGCTCCTCCACGAGCCGGCGATAGATCTCCTCATGCCGGCGCATCAGGGCCTCCCGGTCGCCACGCGCGCGGATCGTCGCCACGGCCTGCTGGCGCTGGCTTGTGCGCACCTCTACGGGTGCTCGCGCCAGCGCATAGACGACGGCCGCGCCAAGTGCCAAGGGGTCGCCTACTGGCACCATAAGACCGTTCTCCTGCGGACGAACCCACTCGCGCAGCGATGGCACATCGCTTACCACCGGCACTGCACCACAGGCCATAGCCTCCAATACCGAGGTTGGTGTGCCGTCCGAGGAAGGCACGGAGACGGCCACATCGGCCACCTGCAGGAACTGGGCGATGGCGTGATCGTGGGGCAAGTTATGTACGTAGCGTACCGCGTGCCCACCGTGGCCAGCCTCTACCACTTCCTTGAACCGCACCAACAGGTCAGGGTCCTCGTTGTAGACGAACACCACAAATCGAGCCGCTGGTACCTTACCCAGAACGACGGGGATAGCCAGGGCAATGTCCAGTGGGTTGTAGATGGGCTGGAAAGCTCGGATGCTGGCCACAACCGGCCCGTCCCCCAGCCCCAGGTTGGCCTTCAGCGCACGGCGCGCGGGCTCATCCAACGGGCTAAAGATCCCAATGTCCACGCCCCACGGGGCTACCTCAACCCGTTGCGGATCACCGCCTAGGGACACGGCAGCCTGGGCCAGGTAGGCCGACACGCAGGTCACGTAGTCCGCCCGGCCCAGCACCCAACGAGCCAGCCACCGCTGGGCACGTGAGCGCCGCGGGTTGACCAGCAGATCCGAGCCCCAAGCCGTGACCTCGAAAGGATGATAGCCGGTTGCCGCGGCCAGCCAGCCAGCGCTGGCCACCTGGTGTGCATGCAGCACGTCAGGCTGGATCTGCCTGACCAATCGCCTGACTGCCTCTGCCCAAACAGCATAGCGTAGCTTGCGCCGGTTGGTGTAGAGAGTCAGGTCGTGAAAGGCCACTTTTGGGGGCAGCGCCCGCTTGAGCGGCTTGTCGCCGATGAGATGGACCTGGTGGCCGGCCTGCGCGAAATAACCCACCCACCGATGGGTGTGGATGCTGTTAGGGTTGGCGATAATACAGAGGCGCAGCATGATCCCTGTCAGGCGATTCTATTCCGGGCCGCCCACCCTGCGGCGTGAAACAGCTCGCCGCGCGGCACGTCGGGTTGGGCCAACAGCCTGGCCGCATAGGCCACGGCCTCCTGGCGGCGGCCCTCCAAGGCCAGGGCATTGATGGTCTTGAAGTGCCAGCGGGCGATGCTTTGCTCCAGTTGGCCCCGATATTGCGGCGGCAGGTTGTCCCGAAACACGCGCAGCATAGCGAGGATCTGCAGCCGGCGCTCGGCGACTCCCCGGTGGGACCATACCCCACCCTCGTGCGTGCGATGCACGGCCATGACCTCGGGCAGATAGCCGATGTCCCCGTGCATGGCGTTCAGGATGTGCAGGGGCCAGTCGCCGGCCGGGATGGTGGCGTACCAGTCAGGGAAGCTGGAAAAGAGCCGATTGCGAAACATCACCGTGCAGGTTGCGATGAAGTTGCCCTGAAGCAGGTCGTCCACGGTGTAGCGCGGCCGGCGCTGCGTCACCTGCTGCGGCGTAGGCTCGACCACCTGATCGCCTACTTGCCGGGCCACGGCGTGGAAGCAGATGACGAGCTCAGGATGGGCATCGAGGAAATCCGCCTGCCGTTGCAGCTTGTGGGGCGCGATCCAGTAATCATCCCCCTCCAGGATGGCCACGTAGTCGCCCCGGCAGGCCTGCAGGCATTCGACGAAGTTGCGGCGCTGGCCCACGTTCTGCTCGCGCAAGATAGCCCGCACGATGCCGGGGTAGCGCTGTTGATAGGCGGCCACAGTATCCCTGGTGCCGTCGGTGGAGCAGTCCTCGCCCACGATGTGCTCGAAGGCGAAGCCTGCCTGCTGCGACACCACGCTTTCCATGGCCTCGGCGATGAAGGGGCCGTGATTGTAGGTGGTGGTGAAGACGCTGACTTTGACGCTCATGGCTGTCCCTGGCCGAGCCGGTCCTCGATCTCCGCTCCGTGTTCCACGGCGTACCGCACGAGCTCGCAGACGCGCTCGACGCTGGCGGCGTCGACACTGGTCCCCGTGGGCAGGCACAGCACTTCTTGCACCAGGCGCTCCGTGACCGGCAACAGGAGGCCGGCGTGGGGGAAATAGGAGTGGTAGGGCTCCATGCGGTGGCAGCCGGGGTAGAAATAGCGGCGGGCACGCACGTGCTCGGCATGTAGGAGCTCCACCAGGTGGTCCCGGCTGATCCCGGCGACGCGCCGGTCGACCTCTAGGACGACGTACTGGTAGTTGCGCTGTTCGGCCTCGTCATAGGCCAGCAACCGCAGCCCCGGGATGCCGCCCAGGTGACGCTGGTAGGCCGCATAGTTGCGATAGTTGGCCGCGATGAACTCCTGCAGGCTTTCCAGGCTGGTCAGGCCCATGGCTGCCGCAACTTCGCTCATCTTGCCGTTGGTGCCGATATAGATCACCGTATCGAGGCCGGTGAAGCCGAAATTCTGCATCAGGCGGATCCTGGCCGCCAGGGCGTCGTCGTTGGTAGTCACCGCGCCGCCCTCGAAGGTATTGAAGACCTTGGTGGCGTGGAAGCTGAACACCTCGGCGTCGCCGAAGTTGCCGATCATACGGCCCCGGTGGCTGCTGGCGAAAGCATGGGCCGCATCGAAGATCAGACGCAGGCGATGCTGCCGGGCGATGTCGGCCAAGGCCTCCACGTCACAGGGCTGGCCCCAAACGTGGACGCCCACGATGCCTGTGGTGCGGGGGGTGATCATCTGCTGGACGCGGCCCGGGTCGAGGGTATGGGTGGCCGGATCCACGTCGCAGAACACAGGGGTGATCTCCTGCCACTGCAAGGCATGAGGGGTGGCAACGAAGGTGAAAGCGGGCACGATGACCTCACCGGCCAATCCGAGCGCGCGGGCAGTGATCTCCAGGGCCACCGTGCCGTTGACCATGGCGATGCAATGCCGTACCCCCAGCAGCTCGGCCAGGCGCTGCTCCAACTCCTCTACGAATGGACCACGGTTGGTGAGCCAGCGGCGGTCGAGCATGTCGTCGATCCGGGCCAGCAGCCGGTTGCGGTCGCCGATATTCGGCCGTCCTACGTGCAGCGTCTCGGCGAACTCTGGCGGGCCCCCGAAAAGTGCCAGGTCAGGTAGCGATTGCTTCATAGAGAAAGGCTCTCTCCGGCAAAGCGTGTGTAGGCGGCTAGAGC
>JAULUH010000184.1:0-2654 GCA_032111745.1 Anaerolineae bacterium
CTTGAACCGCTCGCGCAGCTTCTGGCCGCTCAGGCTGGCCAGGCCGGGGGCGCGCACCCCCTTCACCTGCTTGCCCTCGGCCAGGGCGGCTTTGAGGAAGCCTACCCCGGTATCCTGCAACAGGTCGCCCAGGTCGCGTAGCTCCAGCCCGAAGCGGATGTCGGGCTTGTCACTGCCGTAGCGCTCCATGGCCTCGGCATAGGTCATCCGGGGGAAGGGGAGGGCGGGTGGCTCGGCATCTGTCAGCTCGGCCACCAGCTTGCAGGCCAGGCCGCTGATGATGTCGATGACGTCCTCCTGGTCCACGAAGGACATCTCCACGTCCAGCTGGGTGAACTCCGGCTGGCGGTCGGCGCGCAGGTCCTCGTCGCGGAAGCAGCGGGCGATTTGAAAGTAGCGATCGAAGCCAGCCACCATCAGCAACTGCTTGAACTGCTGGGGGCTCTGGGGCAGGGCGTAGAACTTGCCCGGGTGCACCCGGCTGGGCACCAGGTAATCGCGCGCACCCTCCGGCGTGGACTTGGTCAGGATCGGCGTCTCGACCTCGATGAAATTGGCCGCGTCCAGGTAGTCGCGCATCAGCTTGACCGCCCGGTGGCGCAGCAGGATGTTGCGTTGCAGGCGGGGCCGGCGCAGGTCCAGGTAGCGGTACTTCAGGCGGGCATGCTCGCCGATGCGGCCGGCCTGGGCCCCAGGGTTGGCCTCCAGATCGTCCCGGATCTCAAAAGGCAAGGGCTTGGCCGGGTTCTCGACGACCAGGTCGCTGGCCAGGACCTCTACCTCACCCGTGTCGAGGAGGGGGTTCTCCATACCGGCCGGCCGCCGCCGCACCACGCCACGGACGGCCAGCACGTACTCGCTGCGCACCTTCTCGGCCGCCGCGTAGGCCTCAGGCGTGTCCGGCGTGACCACCACCTGGGTTACCCCATAGCGGTCCCGCAGGTCGACGAAGATGACGCTGCCATGGTCACGGCGGCGGTAAGCCCAGCCGTTGAGCACCACTTCCTCCCCTGCGTCGGCAAAGCGCAGCTGGCCGCAGGTATGAGTTCGTTTGAGCATAACAACACGGTCACTTTCTTGGTCGAGTGATCTGCATATGAACCTGGATTATACCGCAGGGGATGTGCTGCGGCAATTGGCGGAAGAGGCGGCAAAGGTTTGCCTTCCCTTGTGGCCAGGCCGGGTCTCGTGTACAATTCAACCAGCATGAGTCCTGAGAAAACCAGTTTGCGCAGCTCCGCACCCATCTACGTCGTGTCCGGTGGCGTTGGCGCCAGCGGACGGTCCCTGGTCGACCGGGCCCTGGCCCAGTTCCCGGGCGCGGTGGTGCCTGTGGTCACGGTCTCCGGCGTGCGCAGCCGCAGCGACCTGCTGGAGGTCGTGCTGAAGGCCGCCGGCGAGGGGGCCACCATCGTGCACACGTTGGTGGACGCCGAGCTGCGCCAGGAGATGATCCACCTGGCCCAGCAGCACAACGTGGTGGCCATCGACCTGATCGGCCGGGTGCTGGAGCGGCTCAGCCAGACCCTGCACCAGGCCCCCGTGCAGCGCCCTGGCCTGTACCACCAGCTGCATGAGGAGTACTTCCGGCGCATCGAAGCCATCGAGTACACGGTGGCCCACGACGACGGCCAGCGCATCCACGAGCTGGACGAGGCGGAGATCGTCCTTACCGGGGTCTCGCGGGTGTCGAAGACGCCGTTAAGCGTCTACCTCTCGGTGCAGGGCTGGAAGGTGGCCAACGTGCCGATCGTGCCTCACCAGGAGCCGCCCCGGGAGTTGTTCGAAGTGCCGCGCGGCCGGGTGGTCGGTCTGACCGTGGACTCCAACCGCCTGAAGGAGCTGCGGGAGCGCCGCGGCCGGGATCATGGGCTGCTGGTCGGCTTTGGCTATGCCGACGACGCCCTGGTGCTGGACGAGATCGAGTGGGCCCGGCTCGTCTTCCGCCGCGGTGGCTTCGCCATGGTGGACGTGACCAATCGCTCCATCGAGGAAGGCGCGCAGGCGGTGGTCGACCTGGTGCGGAGGCGCGCGTAGAGGCATGAGCGGCGTGGGGGGGGGGGGGGGGGGGGGGGGGGGGCGGCGGCCGCCACGCCAGGCCACGACACGCCGCTCATGCCTCTACTGTAATCGTCCCAGGTCGACCGGTTCCGGCAGTGGTAGTTGATCGCCAACGACCTCACCGGTGGCGCCCACCCATGGCACCCGCTGCCGGCTAGCTGGGTCGTAGAGGCCGACCACCAGGGTCGCCGGTCCCGCCACGGCGTCCGGCGGTATCGCCAGGACGTGCCGGTCAGCCACGTATTCGCCCGGTAGCCAGCTCGACGTAGGGTAGGCCCCGCCGCCCGGCTCGGCGTCTGACTGGGCCACGATGTTGCCCTGCCGGTCGAGCAGGTGCACAAACACCTTCAGGCGGTCCCCGGTCGTCTCCGTGGCCTGCCAATGCAGGGTAAGCGGCAGCGCCTGCCCCGCTTGTGCGCGGCCGGCGTCCTGGTCATAGCCCACCAGCCGGCCCACCCGGGCCAGGGAAGCCTCAAGAGGCACCTGGGGCTGTGGCGCCGCCATGACGTGCTTCCGGCCCACCACCTGCACCGGGCGCAGGGGCACGAAATCCTCGGCCTGGCGTGGCCTGCCTGGCTCGACTGCCAGGCGCG
>JAULUH010000185.1:0-5386 GCA_032111745.1 Anaerolineae bacterium
GGTCGGGCTGCGTTACGACAACTGGAAGTTCGTCTTTGCGGAGCAGCGGGTCCAGGGGACGGTCCAGATCTGGGCTGAGCCGTTCGTCTTCCTGCGGGTGCCCAAGATCTTCAACCTGCGCACCGACCCCTTCGAGCGGGCCGACATCACCTCCAACACCTACTATGACTGGATGATCGACCGCGTCTACCTGACCTATGCGGCGCAGTTCCTGGTGCGGCAGTTCCTGGAGACCTTCGCCGAGTTCCCGCCGCGCATGAAGCCGGCCAGCTTCACGGTGGACGACATCATGAAGAAGATGGAGCAGAGTTTCGACTACTAAATCCTCCACGCAATGCCTGACAACCTTCAACGGCTCACAGAGGAGAAACCGATGAAGAATGACAAGGCGCCGTCAGGAGCGCTCCCCACCAACGGCACCGTGGATCTCCACTTCGGCCCCGCAGCGCCCGTCGGCAAGGAAAGCAACTGGCTGCCGACCCTTCCCGGGCGTGGCTGGTTCGCCCTCCTCCGCTTCTACGCGCCGACCGAGCCCTACTTCGACCGAAGCTGGTCGCTGCCCGACATCGAGCGGGTCAAGTGACGGGTCGCGTGCGCGTCTGGGGCTGGCTGGCTGGCGGCTGGCCAGCCGGTCCGGCAGGCGCGCACAAGCTCCTTCATTTCCGCCGTCCCACGCCCCTGGACAGGCAGAACATCGTGCGGATGAACCGAGGACAGGCTCTACTCGATGGCGGTCGTCGACACGTCAAAGGGCGCTACGATCCGCGTCGTCGATCCGTAAAACTCAGGAGGTAATCAATGAGCGAGCCACTGTCCCTATGGAACAAAACTCCCACCCGCCAGGCGATCCTGGATTTTGTCGCTACGGTCACCGACGAGTCTGGCCCCAGCTACGTGCCGCCGGCCGAGCGCATCGCCGTCTTCGACAACGACGGTACCCTGTGGTGCGAGAAACCGATGTATGTCCAGCTCGATTTCCTGCTCCGCCAGCTGGTGCAGCAGGCTCAGGCCGACCCCTCCCTGCGCTCACGGCAGCCCTGGCAGGCCGCCTGGGAAAAGGACTTCACCTGGCTCGGAGACGCCATCACCAGGCACTACCAGGGGGATGACAGCCTCCTGCGCGAGCTGCTGGCGGGGATCCTTGCCTTGTCCGCAGGCCAGGCCGTCGAGCACGTCGAGGCCGCGGCCAACGCTTTCGTCCAGAACGAACGACACCCCACACTGGGCTTGGCCTATCGAGATTGCGTCTATCAGCCGATGATCGAGCTGCTCCAGCTGTTGGAGGCCCATGGTTTCGCTAACTACATCGTGTCCGGGGGCGGCCGCGATTTCATGCGCGGCTTTGCAGAGGACCTGTACGGCATCCCGCGCGAACGGATCATCGGCAGCACAGTAGCCTATCGTTTCGTAGAGAGCGCGAGCGGCGGCGCCATCGTCCAGCGGGCCGACCTGGATGTGGTCAACGATGGTCCAGACAAAGCGATCCAGATCTGGAATGTGATCGGCCGCCGCCCCATCCTGGCGGCCGGCAACTCCAACGGCGACCTGGCCATGCTGGCCTTTGCCGGCGGCCCGTCGCTGCCGGCGCTGCGCCTCCTGGTGGTGCATGACGACGCCCAGCGCGAGTTCGATTACATGGCCGGCGCGGAGAAGGCCCTCAGCGCGGCGCAGATACACGGCTGGACCACCGTGAGCATGCAACGCGATTGGCGGCAGATATTTCCCACTTGATCCGGGACATCTCGCATCGTCATCCTGGCGGTGACGGTGGCCATCCCTATGATGGTACATCCATCTGTGAATAGGAGGCCTGATGCGGTCCGGTATCGATAGCACTGTGCAGGCGCTGCGCCCTGAGCGATCCAACCTCAAATCGGACCTGATCGCCGGCCTGACCTTTGCCATCGTCAACGTGCCCCAGGCCATGGGCCACGCGGTGCTGGCCACGGTCAACCCGGTGCTGGGCATCTACACCCTGATGGTGGCCCTGCCTGTCGGCGCGCTGTTCACCGGCTCGGTGTTTATGAACGTCTCCACCACCGGCGCGCTGTCGGTGGCGGCCGGCTCTGCCCTGGCGACCGTCCCGGATGGCCAGCGGGCGCAGGCGTTGGTCATGCTGGTCCTGCTGGTTGGGGTGATCCAGTTGCTGGCTGGGCTGTTCAAGCTGGGCTTTGTGGTGCGCTTCGTCTCCAACTCGGTGATGACCGGCTTCCTCAACGGCGTGGCCGTGCTGATCATCTTGGGCCAGTTGGGCGATCTGACCGGCTACCAGAGCCCCTTCAACAACAGCGTGGCGCGCGCTCTGGACCTGTTGCTGCGCCTGCCCAGGATCGACCTGCCAACCACGATCATTGGCCTGTTGACGCTGGCGCTGATCGTGCTGCTGCTCAGAACACGCTTGGGCCGCTTCGCCTTCATCATCGCCATAGGCGTCTCGACGCTGGTGCTGGTCCTGCTCTCGCTGCCGGTCTGGGGCGCCGAGCAGAGCTGGCAGGCGGTGCAGACGGTGGGCGACGTGGCCACCATTCCCCGCACCCTGCCTGACTTGGCCCTGCCCGCGCCCCGCTGGCTGCTTGGCATGCTGGTGCCGGCCTTCTCCGTGGCGATCATCGGGCTGATCCAGGGCGCCGGCGTCAGCCAGGCCTACCCCAACCCTGACGGCAAGTATCCCGACGTGTCGCGCGACTTCTTTGGCCAGGGCGCAGCCAACATCGCAGCCAGCTTCGTCAGCGGCCTGCCGGCCGGCGGGTCGATCTCCGGCACGGCGCTGATCATGAGCGCCGGCGCCCGCTCGCGCTGGACCAACATCTCGGCGGGCCTGTTCGTGGCCGTGATCGTCCTGCTGGCCGCGCCGCTGGTTGAGCTCGTTCCCATGCCTGCGCTGGCCGCGCTGTTGATCGTGGCCGGTTACCAGGGCCTGCGCCTGGAGGAGGCGCAGACCATCTGGCGCACCAGCAGGGTTTCGACCGCGGTCATGGTCCTGACCTTCCTGGCCACGCTGTTCATCCCTTTGCAGTACGCAGTCCTGCTGGGCGTGGCCTTCAGCGTTGTGCTCTACGTCGCTCGCCAGTCTAACAAGATCGTGGTGACGTGGATCGCCCTTGTGCCCGGCGGGCTACCCGTTGAGCGTCCGGCGCCCAAGGAACTGCCCAGCCACCAGTTCACCATGCTCCAGATCTACGGCAGCCTCTTTTTCGCCGCGGCTAAGAACCTGGAGGAGATGCTGCCCAGCGTGGAGAACACCACCCGCGCGGCCGTCGCCCTGGGGCTGCGGGGCAAGGCCGAGATCGGCAGTACCTTCATCACCGTCTTGCAGCGCTACGCCGAGGCGCTGCAGGCCCGCGACAGCAAGCTGATGCTGGTAGGCGTCGATCAGCGCGTGCTCGACCAGCTCGCCAGAACCGGGCTGCTCCAGCGCATCGGCGAGGAGAACGTCTTTCTGGCCACGCCGCAGGTGGGCGAGGCCATGAACCAGGCCGCGGCCGCGGCCTATGCCTGGCTGGGCCAGCCGCCGGCCGGCGCTGAACGGGGCGCGGGCCAGGCGCCCCCGGAGGTTTCGTGAGCGCTGTGACGACCGAACACCCATCTAACAAGAGCGTCGAGCGCTTGAAGGCGCCGCGTGCTGCTGCCATAGCCGGCATCCTGTTCGCGATTCTGTTCACCGCAAGCATCAGCTTGATCCGCATCAACATCCCGGCGGACCTTGCCGGGGAAGCGAGTTGGATCAAGAGCGGGTACAGGCCGCTTTCTTCACGTCGTAGCTGGCTCGACAGGCGCTCAATGAACACTGTCCTCGTCGATCTCCTGCCCCTGATCCTGGGCGCGGCGTTGGTGCCGCTGTGTCCCATCGTGGTGCTGGCCTGATCGGGGCTGGCGCATAGCTAGCAAAGAAACCGGCCGGCGGATCGATTGCCGGCACAGCAACGAACCAGAACGACCACCATGCTTCACTATCTCCTCGCCAACAACGCCGCCGCCAGCCCCGTCTTCGCGTGGATCGAACGCGCTGCGATCTTCATCGAGGTGCTGGCGGTGGCCATCATCGTCTTCGCCATCGTCGTTGCGCTGCTGCGTTACCTGGTGGACTTTGCGCTAGACCGGGGGCGCGGCCAGCTCTACCATCAGCTCAAGATCAGCCTGGGCAAGGCGCTGCTGTTGGGCCTGGAGGTGCTGGTGGCAGCCGACATCGTCCACACCGTGGCGCTGGAGGCCACGCTGGAAAGCGTCTTCGTACTGGGGCTGCTGGTGCTCGTCCGCACCTTCCTGAGCTGGGCGCTGGTGGTGGAGATGGAAGGGCGCTGGCCCTGGCAGCCGCGACATCAGAATCATCCGCTGCCTGCGACTGGAACCTCCCAACAACCTGAACCTTCAAGCCAGTAAACGATTGGGGAGCGCCTCCGCTGCGCGCCAGCAGATACATCCCGTAGAGTACCGTGACGGCCAGATCGCGCAGATCGATGGCGTCTGCCGGGGCGATACAGGCATGGCCGTTTCATGCGGTCATCCCGCTGGACCCGGCAGCCACGCCCGGCCAATACCGACACTCGGCGGTGGACTGGAGAAGCACACGCGATCACAGGAGCACCCATGGCGCAGGAAGAGACGCCACTGGCAGAGTGGCTGATCGCCTCATGCGCGGGACCCTACCCCAAACCGCTTCCGGCACCGCCCAAGCCGGCTCCGCAGCGCGCGGTCGGCCACGCGGTTCCAGCGCCAGTTCAACGACGAGCGCCTTCAAGGCGGAACGCATGGTCAGCCAGGTGCCCTACTTGAGACAAAATGCAAGTAGCACCTGGGGGACATCGTCTTCCCCTTCGAGTTGGACCAATGAGTCACACATCGGGGTTGCCACGCAACGGGACAAACGTGGTATACTGTGTAGCGATAACGGGCTGCGTTGGACTTTTTTTTGAACCAGCGGTAAGCTATGGGAACTGCGGATGGTGCCCTTTGGGCTACCCCCGTACGCACGGCTGGGGAAACATACCAGCCGTGCGTACTGTGGTCGGGGCGAGAGGACTTGAACCTCCGACCTCACGGACCCGAACCGTGCGCGCTACCGAACTGCGCTACGCCCCGAGAGTATCTTGATTATACTGCGGCTGTTGGCTTTTGGCAAACGGCGGCCCGGGCCGTGTGAGCAGGCGGGCGGGAACACGGACGGACACGGACGAACACGGACGCCAGACCGGAGCACGTACAAGGACACAATATGCCTTTGCAGATCGGGATCGTCGGCCTGCCCAACGTCGGCAAATCGACCATCTTCAACGCCTTGACCGGGGCTCAGGCCGCGGTGGCGGGCTATCCGTTCACCACCATCGATCCCAACGTGGGGGTGGTGGCGGTGCCCGATCGGCGGCTGGACGAGCTGGCCACGCTGATC
>JAULUH010000186.1:0-5812 GCA_032111745.1 Anaerolineae bacterium
CAAGCCGTCGCCAACTCTATCGGCTCGTGCTGACTTGCGTGAGTCTTCTTACGGTATGTAAGAAATTCTTAATCTAGCTTACATACGTTCTTAACGGCCGCCTGCTATACTGTGATCAAGTCATTCGGTAGGCAGGCTACCCCGTAGCCTGGCAAACCCACGGATGATGCTCCTTCCTTCCTCCTTGCGGGGCAGCGGTTTGGGACGGACCGCTGCCCCACAACCTTTTCTACGCCCCATGCGCCTCCTTTCCCTTGCTCATGCGCTTTTTTGTCCTGTCGCGACCCCTGGCTATAATGGACGGGCATGCGATTCCAACCATCCACGCCCATCAGGACTCGGAGACGAACATGACCACCCCAACCAATGGTTCTCCCCAGGCCGGGGAGCTTGAGATCGTCAAGACGGAGCTGAAGACGCTCCAGGAGACCGTTGCCAGGCTGCAACAGCGCCTGGAACAGATCGAGGTAGAGCTGGCTGCGATCCGGAACATGATCTGAACTCCCCTGTCGACTTCCGGCCGCCTTCCGCCTGGTGCGCGCTTCACAGTGCACACCAGGCTTTTCATTTTTTCATTTGGGGAGTATCCCCCTACGCCAGCATAGGCAGCGGAATCCTGTAGAACAGATGGCCGCCGTATCAGCCCCGTCCTGCCCGCCGTAACCCCCCACCCGCCCGGCGCATCCAAGCTGTACACCGACCAAACACCAACACAAGTCCCGCACCCAAGGGAACCGGACCACCGAGGAGAGTATGATGGCACTTCTATCAGAGAAGGACAGCGCTGCAGTGCGCCAGCAGCTTGAGGACGCCTTGACCCATCCCGTCAAACTGGTGATGTTCACCCAGGAGTTCGAGTGCAACTACTGCCGAGAAACAAGGCAAATCCTGCAGGAGTTGGCCGGGCTCTCGCCGCTCATCAGCCTGGACATCTATGATTTCGTCGACGACAAGGCCACGGCCGATGCCCACGGCATCGACAAGATCCCTGCCATCTCGGTGATGCGGGCCGGCACTGACGGTGCCGCCGACGCCGACTACGGCATCCGCTTCTATGGCATCCCCAGCGGCTACGAGTTCGTCAGCCTGCTGGAGGCCATCAAGCTGGTGGGCAGTGGCCACACCTCGCTCAGCCAGGCCACCCTGGACCAGCTGGCGAAGCTCACCGCACCCCTGCACCTGCAGGTCTTCGTGACCCCCACCTGTCCCTATTGCCCGCGCGCCGTGGTCCTGGCCCACCACCTGGCCTTCGCCAGCGACATGGTCACTGCGGACATGGTCGAGGCCACCGAGTTTCCCCACCTCAGCCAGAAATACCGCGTGATGGGCGTCCCGCGCACGATCATCAACGAGGATGTCCATATCGAGGGTGCGGTGCCCGAGGCGATGCTCCTGGCCAAGCTGCCGCTCAACTGAGCCCGCAGCCGGACAACGGCAAATCGTAGGGGCATGAACGATGGTGCAGGCCAGGCTGCGGCAGCCTGGCCTGCACCATCGTTCATGCCCTGTTTGTTCACACCCGCTTATTCCCCTCTCAGCCCACCCCCCCAGGGTTCCCCTTGGCTGCCGCCCGCGCCACAAAGCGCGCCTCGTCTACAACCACCCGCTCGTGGCTGCCGTCGGCCACCTGCTCCACGTCGTCATACGCGCTCACGTGAAAGCTGAGCCGCCGGCCATCTACCGCCACCAGCGTGGCCGTGGCCCGCACCGCCATGCCCACAGGGGTCGGCGCCATGTGCTGCACGTGGACCCGCAGGCCCACCGAGGTCATCCCCGTCGCCAGGTGCGGCACCAGCGCATTTACGGCCGCCTGCTCCAGTAGCGCAACCAGGGATGGCGTGCCATACACCGGGAGAAGCCCGCTGCCCAGCGCCTGGGCCGTCTGCGAGAGGGTCACTATAGTCTCGGCGGTTCCTACCAGGCCCGGCACGATCGTCGACTGCATGCTCTTCGTCCTTCCTTTCACCTGCCGCCTATCGGGCCAGCGGCGGGTCGTGGGGCGCGCGCCAGCAGGGGGACTTGTGGCAGTGCACCAGCTTCCAGCCCTCTGCGAACCGGTGGAACACCCGCGTCTCGTTCTGCTGCGTGCGGCTGACCTGATCGCCCCTGACCGAGCGCACTAACAGCGTGTACGTCACGATCGCGGTGTCGCCGTACAGCTGAACACGCGGCTGCAGGATCTCGTGCTCCGTGCGCGCGCCCTGGCCGCCGCCCAGTGCCTGCGCGTGCACCATGATTTCCCGCAGGTGAAACCCCAGGCCGTCGATGCGCTGCGTGGTGACGTACCACTCGAAGAACGAGACGTCCTCCGCGCATACCGCCGCGTATGCGGCCGGGTCGCCATCCCAGATCGCCTGCAGGCTGCGATCCAACACCGCCAGGATTTCCTCTTCCATGGCTCGCTCCTTACTCCACCAGCGTCCTGGCCTCGGCCCGGGCGAAGTGGCGGCGATAGGCCGCAGTCTCGGCCAGCAGCGCCTTCAGCTGAACGGTGATCTCATCCAGGTCCCCGTCCACGCCGCCGCTGCCCGCAGATAGCTGCACCAGGCCACCTGCCGCGATCTCCGCCCGCACGTGCCCCTGCGCTGCCAGCCAGCGCAGCCCCAGCCCCACGGTGGTCTCCCGCTGCGCGGTGGCCGCGGCCAGGGCTGCCAGCGTGGCCTGCCCCTGCCGGGTTGCCAGGGTGTGCTTGGCCAGGCCGGCCAGCCGCCTCACGAAAGGCTCCAGGCTGTCCGGCCCGGGGTCCCTGCCGACCAGCACCACCCGTCGCGGCCGCACGCGGGCCAGCGCATCCTGCAGCTCGTGGCGCCCGGGCGGCGTGGTCCAGATAGCCAGGGTGGCCGCCGGCTGCAGGCCATAGCGGTCCGTGCCCTCCACCTCCTCCACCGCTTGCGCCTCCCGCCAGGTCGCCATGGTGTCCCCTGCTGGCAAACCCCGCAGCAGGGCCAGCGGATCGGCCGCGCCGCGGTAGTCCAGCACCTCTACCGCGGCCGCCACCTCGCCCTCTGCCTCCGGAATGGGCCGGGCATCCACCCATGCCACCTGCACATCCCGTTGCCCGCGGTAGGTGCTGGCCCGCACCCGGTAGGCCAGGTCGAAGCGGCCCTGGGGCAACGGCCAGCCCTCCCCCTGCCACCAGATCACCGGCTGCACAATGCCCGCCTGGTCCTCCACCACGGCCAGCACATGCTCCCGGTTGCGGCCCACAGGCGTGGCGCTGAGCAGGCTCAGGTTGGAGCTGGCCAGCACCAGGCCCGGGTTGCCCGGCCCAAAGGGGGCCAGCCGCTCCAGGTCCGCCACCAGCTCCAGCGTCAGCTCCTCCAGCGCCAGCACCCCGTCGATGGCCAGCGTGGGCTCCCGCGCGACCTCCCCCAGCATCCCCTGCACCGCCCGGGACAGCCGGCGCCGGAACAGGGGGATGCGCTCGGGGTCGAGGGACAGGCCGGCCGCCATGGGGTGGCCGCCGTAGCCCGCCAGCAGGTCCTGGCTCTGGGCAATGGCCGCGGTGATGTTGCACCCCTCCACCGAGCGCGCCGAGCCGCGCGCCAGCTCGCCCGGCGGCGTCGCCAGCAGCACTACCGGCCGGTTGAAGCGCTCCACCAGCCGGCTGGCCACGATGCCGATGATCCCGGCCGGCCATGCCGGATGCTCGACCACCAGCGCCGCCTGCTCCAACAGCGCCGGCTCGCGCTCCAGCCGCGCCAGCACCCCCTGGAACACCTGGTCGGTCTGGCGCTTGCGCTCGTTGTTCAGCCCCTCCAGCTGCGTGGCGATCAGCCGGGCCCGGCCCACATCCTCCGTGGTCAAGAACTCCACGGCCAGGTTGGCGTCGCCCAGGCGCCCCAGCGCGTTGAGCCGCGGGGCCAGCTCGAAGCCGATGTGCTCCTCGGTCAGCCAGGCCGGGTTGACGTCGGCCAGGGCCATCATGGCCTGCAGGCCGGGCCGGCGGGTCTGGCGCAGCACCGGCAGGCCCCGCTGCAAGAGATACCGGGCATCGGCCACCTGCAGGGCCAGGTCCGCCACGATGCCCAGGGCTACCAGGTCCAGGTACTCCTCCGGGTTACCCCGGCCGGCGCTCTGATGCAGGGCCTGCGCCAGCTTGTAGGCCACGCCCACGCCGGGCAGTGTGGCCAGGGGGTGATCGCCCGCCAGGCGCTTGGGGTTGACCACGGCGGCGGCCGCCGGCAGGTCGCCGGGCAGGTCGTGGTGGTCGGTGATGACCACGTCCACGCCCCGGCTGCGGGCATACACAACCGCCTCATGGGCCGCCACGCCGGTGTCGCAGGTGACCACCAGTCCCACCCCCTGGTCAATCAGGCGCTGCAGGGACGGGAGGTTCACGCCATGCCCCTCGCTGGCCCGCACCGGGATGTGGTAGCCCACCCGGGCGCCGAGGTCGCGTAGGATAGCCACCAGGAGGGTCGTCGCGGTCTGCCCGTCCACGTCGAAGTCCCCCCACACGGCGATGGTCTCGTCCCTGGCGATGGCCTCCTCGATGCGGGTCACCGCGGCCTCCATATCGGGCAGCTCGAACGGGGAGGCCGGCGTGACCAGGTTGGGGTCCAGGAACGCCCGGGCGGCCTCGGCGCTGGTGAAGCCGCGCCGGGCCAGGATCTGCGCCACCAGCGGGTGGCCGCCGGCCGCCGCCTGCAGCTCCGCCGGCACGCTGGCCGGTTGGGGATCAAGCCAGGTGGCCAAGGCTCAGTATTCGACCTCGATCACCTGCTCGAAGTCCAGCTCAAAGTCCATGGCCCCGTCCACCGCCAGGTCCTCATAGCCCAGCTCCTCCAGGCTGCCGGCCACGACACCCCGATTGCACAGGGAGCGATAGACGCAGAACTGACAGCGCTCCGCGAAGGGCGTCAGCGGGAAGGTGTCGTTGCCCAGGCTCAGCGTGGCGATCTGCTCCACCAGCCGCTCGAGCAAAGCCCCATCCTCCTGCTGCTGCTCGGCACTGTACACAAAGCGCTCCGGCCGGTCCGGGTAGCCGGCAAACCAGTACACCATCTCGATCCGCTCCGGCGCCAGGGGTTGCCCACCGGTGAGATCCTGGCCCGCCTGGGCCAACAGGTAGGGATAGACCCGGGTCTGCAGGCGCTCGGCCAACCGTGATCGCGGCGGGCGCTGCCGTGAGGTCTTCCAGTCGAAGATCACCGCCTTTCCCTCGGGGGTGATCACCACCAGGTCGACCACCGCCACCAGGCGCCGCTGGCCGGCCGCGCCCACTGGCGCCGAAAGCACCGCCTCGGGCACCCGCAGCCCTTCCACGGCGGCCGGCGCATGGTCCAGGTAGCTCTGCCACCAATGGGCCAGGTCCGGGTCGACCAGGGCCATGGCGCTCAGCCGCTCCACCGGCACCCCCACCAGGTGCTGCTGCACCATCAGGTGAAAGGCCGCCCCCTGTTGCAGGTGCCGCTCGTTCTCCAGCACCGGCTCGGCCTCCACCGCCGGCCAGGCGATCCGGTCGAGATAGCGCAGCTGGAAGCGCCGCTGGCAGTCCACGAAATCCTGCAGGCTGCCCTGGCTGAAATGAAAGTCGTCAGGCAAGGACATAGGCTTCTCTAGGCCTCCCCACCGCGTTGTTCCCAAAAGGTCTGTAGCGCCACAAAGGGCAGGGATTGGGTCAGCTCCGGCCGGTTCGGGCCCGGCCGACCGCTGTTCCAGGTGATGATCAGAGCCTGCCGGGCCCGGGTGATGCCCACGTAGAACAGGCGCAGCCGCTCGCGCACGTAGTCCAGCCGGGCCTGCAGGGTGGCCTCCCCCTCCTGGTAGGCTCCAGGATCGCCCCCGGCTAAGAGCTGCAGCTGCGCCA
>JAULUH010000187.1:0-6347 GCA_032111745.1 Anaerolineae bacterium
CATCAATACGAACTGGATGGCTACGCCGGTGCCGATCAGCACCGTCAGATCGCGAGTCTTCAGGGAGGTGTCGTCCCACAGCCTGCCCGGCGTCTGAATGTCCCACCGGAGCACCAGGCCTAACCCCAGCGCGCCCGCCACCACGGCAATAGCCAGGGCGGGTCCCTGCCAGTCCCGAACCAGGCCGATTTGGATCAGGCCATAGGCTGCAGCCAGCACTAACAGCGACCAGCCGGCATAGAACAGCGCGGTTGGGTTGCGCAGCACGCGCAGGTGGCTCTCCGGCAGGGTGAAGAAGATGATGGCCAGCGCCAGGATTGCCAGACAGATCGATGCCAGGGAGGCGCCGCGCCAGCCGAAAACCGACACCAGGAGACTGGCCTGAAGGGATGCCAACACGGAGGCCAGCGTCGTGACCAAGACATACCAGCCAAAGGCCTGCACGCGCGCCTTGCCTCGGTAGAAGATGTACAAAGGCGCCAGCGCCAGGGGAAGCACCAGCGCGCCCCCACACTGCGTCACGATGCGCATGATGATGTGCCCCACGTTGGAGCCGGCCATCATCAGTAACACGTTGGCGCCGATCGTTACGGCTAGCCCGGCCAGGAGCAGCCGGCGCCGCCCGAAGCGATCGCCCAACAGGCCGCCGGTGACCAGCAGGATCACCGTCACCAGGCCCCACAGGCTGCTCAGCAGGCGCGCCGCCGTCCAGCCCGCGCCAAAGGGCGCCGCGTCGGGCGGGTAGAAGAGCCAGGCCGATGGCTCGATGAACCGCGACGCCGCGGCTAGACAACACCCTGCCAGCAACCAGCCCGGCCGGGACGGGGCGATGACCTCCGTCGAGTTCAAGGGCGCTGCCTCAGGCGAACAGGCCGGCCACGCCCTGGTAGAGGAACAGCAGGCCGAATACCAGCGACACCACCATGACGATCTGGCGGTTGTATGCCTCCAGCCAGTCGCCCAGGGATCCCAACAGAGCGGCCGCCCTGCTGGGCATGACCAGCCGGATCAGGATAGGGATGATCAGCAGCGACTCGGCCAGCAGCACGAACAACAGGAAGGCGATGGTGCTGGAGGGCTGCCCCAGCTGCGCCTCCCCGATGACCCCCAGTGCGCCCAACGTGAAAACCCAGAACTTCGCGCTGATCAGGATCAGGCCTGCCCCCGACGCCAGCGCACCCAACGGCCCCATGCTGTTGAGCATGGTCAGCCACTTCGGTGGCGGCGCGTCCGGATCGGGTTCGCGGGCGAAGTTCCTATAGGCGGTGATCAGCAATAGAATGCCCAGCACCAACAGCAGCGTGGACTTGACCAGGCCCGACCCCGCGCTGCTGTCTGCCGAGCTACTGCCGGTGAGCAGTAAGCCGAAGATGACACCCTGGGCCAGGCGTACCAGGGTCATGCCGGCGACGAAGGCGATGGCCTTGGCCGGCCCTTGCTTCGGACCGGTCAGAAGCAGGGTGACCATGATGATCTGTATCGGCACCACGGCACTGCCGATGATCAGGGGCAGCAGGGATACAAGAACGCCGGCCACAGGTCCTCATTTCGTAGGGCCGTGCATCGTTCTGCACGCGCTGTGTGATGCGCCGGACGCGAGGTCGCCGCCGGCACGCCACACCGCCACAAGCCTCATCGGCTTTCGGGAGGGTAGTCGTGCCGGTGGCCACCTCCAGGGCCGGCGTCATGTCGCAGCGAGGATCTGCGCCTTCTGCATGTTGAACTCTTCTTCGGTCAACACACCCTGTTCCTTCAGGGCAGCCAGCTTTTGTAGCTGCTGCATCTGCTCATCGGTAAGGCCCACCTGCTCAGGGGCAACCGGGACAGCGACCGTCTCGGCCACCGGCTCTGCCGCCGGCTGCGGATCGTCGGGTCCGAAGACCGCACCCATCGCGGCGCTGGTCCCGGCCACGGCTACGGTCGCCGTGCCGGCGATAGCCGCCGTCGTGGCCATCGTGCCGATGAGGCCCTTGTCGTCCTTCTGGGGTGCAGCCACGACGACCGGCCCTCTCTTCTTGCTCTTCGACTTAGCCATTCTGATACCTCCAATACGTTATGGTGCGCGTTGCCGCGCACGGTTTGGACTGCAGTTGATGCAACTTGACGATCTGGTTGACGTGTGACCCAGGTTGGTTTGTGGCCGTAAGTCTCCTCTCTACCCGGGACCCAGTAATCTTCGGCGATTTCGGCCATATTGTCAAGCGCAAGCGCGCCTTCAGGCTCTCCGAAGTCCGTGTTGGTCCGGCGTTTAGCCGTGTTCCGGTCCGGCTCAGCAGAGCTGCCAGCGCCTATCTCTCGTGGGCCGGCTCCGCCTGATGGCCTTCAGCCTCGTGTTTGAGCCCCAGGACTTCTCGCTTATGCGCCTCCATGCGCCCGGTGAGGCGCCCGAACACGAAGACCGCCAGGCTGAGCGCACCGATCACCAGCGCAATGGCGCCTCCATACTCCAGGATCGTCGTGCCCTCCAGCCACTCGCCGGCCACCGCGCCCAGGAACAGGATGGCCAGCATGACGATCACCACTGCCAACAGGTTGAACTTCAGCTGCTCCAGGTTGGTCACGGACAGCCATTCTGGGATCACCGCGCTGATGCCCGGATCGAGAAACAGCTCATACAATCCGACTGAGGTAATGAGCAGGACGGTGCCCAGCAGGAACAGATCGATCATTTCGATCAACTCCACGCTGAACGTCCGCGCCCCTTCGGCGTTGAACTCGCCGTGGCCAAACGACTCGATGATGGTAGACACGGTGGCGATTCCGGCGAATACGAAGACCGCCAACGCCGCCAGCAGCAGGCCAATCACCGCGATGAAGATCAGGTAACGTGACGCCGAGAACAGGGTTCTCATGCTGTGCCGCTCTCCTTGGCCCCGATCCCGGGGTCTGGCTCTACAGGCCCGGCAGGCCGCCCTTGTCCTGCTTGCCGTCCTTGCCGCCGGCGCCAGGTACAGCGGGCACGTCGGGCACCACCGCCTTCTTGATCTGCTTGTTCCGGAAGTTGGTCCACAGGATGATGGCAATCGCGGCCACTCCCACCTGGATGGCAAGGACGCCAAAATGGATGCCGCGGCCGTCGCCCCATCCCAGGAGCCCGGCGATGAATCCGCCCAGCCAGGCCGCGCCCGTGCCGATCAGGAACAGCTCGATGCCCGAGATGCGTTCCTTGCCGGGGATGATCATCTTGGCGATGGTGGCGACCACCACGCCCGAGATCGAGGCTCCGATCAGAGAGAGGAACAGGATTCCACCCAGACCGCCCATCGTTTTTGTCCTTTCTGTACTGTCCTGCGTGATAGGATCTGCAATTGGGGCGAAGTAGGTGTCGTCTCGGCCCGGCGGAAGTTGTCAGCGCGCCGCCGGCAGGGTTCCCGCCAGATCACTGGCGGGAACCCTGCCGGCGCTGTTAGCCGGTTCGATCAACCTCCAAACAGCTTGCTCAGGCCGCGCTTGATGTCGTCCGTCATGCCCGGCACGTTGTCCATCAAGGTGTCCAGGTCGCCGATGCCCTTCAGCGCGTCGGCGTTGTCTTCGATTAGCTTGCCCACGCCGGCGGCATCCAACCCTTGCTCTTTGGCCATCTTGCCCAGGCCGCCAAGCACGGCCGGCGCCATGACGCCGAGCATCTTGCCCATCGCGTCCGTGCTCAAGCCGGTCTTCGAGGCCAGGTTGGCCGTGATGTTCTCCACCGAGTTGGAGCCGGCCAGCATCTTCAGCGTGTCTGCGCTCTTGGCCGGGTCGGCAGTCTTGACAAACGCATCCAGGTCGCCGCCGATGCTATCGCCAGCGCTCTTGAACAGGCTGGTGACCTTGTCTGCGCCGCCTGGCTGCTTGAGCAGCCGGCCGACCCCCACCACCACCAGCCCGGTGACCATGGGGGTCGCCTGTTTCACCACGTCGGCCGGTAAACCCAGGCGCTTTCCGAGGTCCTCCAGCACCGGACCGCCGAAGGAACCCACCAGACCTTCGATCATGTTTGCCATCGTCTAACTTCCTTTCTGTCAAAAATGTGTGGTTGCTACCGTTCCACGTTGCTTGCGCGGTAGGAAAGGCCTACTGCGACGCCAGCGCGGCGTGGGCCATCCCTGCGCCGAGCACTTCGTTCAGGGTCTCCTCCGGTAGGCCGGCCAGGACCGTCCCGACCTCGATCTCCACCTTGGCGATCTTGCCGGTAAACGGGAACTCCTCCGGGTAGGGGCCGACCGGCGCGCCGGTGTCGATGCCGACATCCAGCGTCTCGCCACTCATCGAGAACACGAACGGCACCGTCTTCTCGACCCTCCCCTGGGCGACCTGCTTGTCGTTGATAAAGAGCGTCGCCGTGCCACCCTTGCCCAGGCCGTCGCCATCGTAGTCGAAGTCCAGCTTCAGTTGCACCGGTCCGGCCGGCAGCGCCACCGGCGACTCGATGGCGTACCTGTCGTGGCCCACCCAGTTGTAGTAGTAGACCGGCTTGTTGTCCTTCACGTACAGCGACCAGCCGGCCATGTTGCCGCCCTGGCAGATCACGACCCCTTCCGCCCCGCTTGCGGGAACGTCCAGGTGCGCGGTCATCTTGAGCGACCGGTTCTTGAAATTGACGATCGCCAGCTCCGGCATGTGGACGTTCTCGGGATAATAGGTGAACTTCTTCTTGCCGGCGATCAGGCTGGGACGGTGCACTGGCAGCGAGCGCGAGGTGGTCTCGCTGCTCAGCGGGTAGACGTCGTACTTCCACGCCTCCTTATCGAAGAGGTCTTGCAGTTCCTTCAGCTTCTCCGGGTGCTGCTCGGCCAGGTCGTGGCCCTGGCTGAAGTCCTCGGCGATGTTGTACAGCTCCCACTTCTCCTGCGGGCCGCCGACCTCCAATTTCTGCGAGCGCACCCACGGAGCGCGCCCGTGGAAAACCGCCGCCACCCAGCCGTCGTGGTAGATGGCCCGGTTGGCGAACATCTCGAAGTACTGGGTGCGGTGGTTGCTGGGCGCCTCGGCGTCGTCGAAGGAGTAGAGCATACTCGTGCCCTCCAGCGGCTCCTGCGTGACGCCACAGACCGAATCGGGATACGGGATGTTGGCAGCGTCCAGGATCGTGGGCGCGACGTCAATGACGTGGTGGAACTGCGAGCGCAGCCCGCCGGCGTCCTGGATGCCGTTCGGCCAGCTCACCGCCATGGCGTTACGGGTGCCGCCGAAGTGAGAGGCCACCTGCTTGGTCCACTGGAACGGCGCGTCCAGCGCCCAGGCCCAGGCCGCGTTGTAGTGATTCTCGGAGTGCGGTGACCCGAACTCGTCCATGTGCTCCAGCAGCCAATCCAGATCTTCGGGGAAGCCGTTCTGGTACGCGGGAGCGCTCCAGACGCCGTCAATGGTGCCCTCGGCCGAGGCGCCGTTGTCCCCCACGATGTACATGAAGATCGTGTTGTCCCAGGCGTCCAGCTCCTTGATGGCTTCGATGACTCGGCCGATGTGATAGTCCACGTGCGCCAGCATCCCGGCATACACCTCCATCAGCCGCGAGGCGACCGGCTTGTACTTGTCCGGGTACTCCTCCCAGGACGGAAGGGAGTCCGGCCGCGACGTCAGGGTAGTGCCTGGGGGAATAATTCCCGCCTCCAACTGCCGCTGGTGGATCTCCTCTCGCAGCTTATCCCAGCCCTGGTCGAACTGGCCCTTGAACTTCTCGATCCACTCCGGCGGCACATGATGCGGGCAATGCGTCGCTCCCGGCGCGTAATAGATGAAGAAGGGCTTGTCGGGCGCCGAAGTCTTCTGGTTACGGATCCACGAGATGGCCTTGTCCGCCAGGTCCTCGGACAGATGGTAGTTCTCCCTTTCCAGGTGCGGGTTGATCGGCGTGGTCTGGTCGAGCAGCGACGGCTCCCACTGCGACGCCTCGCCGCCCATGAAGCCGTAGAAGCGCTCGAATCCCAGGCCGGTCGGCCAGCGGTCGAAGGGTCCCGCCGGGCTGATCTCCCACATCGGGGTGATGTGGTTCTTGCCGAACCAGGCGGTGTTGTAGCCGTTGCCCTTGAGCACCTCCGCGATGGTGGCCTTGCTCTTGGGGATCACGCTGTCGTAGCCGGGGTAGCCGATGGCGATCTCGGAGATGGCCCCGAAATGGGCGCTGTGATGGTTGCGCCCGGTGAGCACCGCGGCCCGCGTCGGCGAGCAGAGGGCGCAGGTATGGAATTGGTTGTAGCGCAGCCCTTCATCAGCCACCTGGCGCAGCGCCGGCATGGGCACCGGCCCGCCAAACACGTCTGAGGCGCCGAAGCCCACGTCGTCCAGCAGCACGATCACCACGCTGGGCGCGCCCTCGGGCGGATATATGATGGCCGGCTTGTCCGGTTTCGACTCTTTGGCCGTCC
>JAULUH010000187.1:6357-9018 GCA_032111745.1 Anaerolineae bacterium
AAGCGGATAATCAGATATGCTGCGTGGCCGGTCTCCTGTACCCGATTGTCCGCTCGGATCCGCTGCCCCGTGGCTAGAAGCCATTTTCGCCCGTTGCGGTGAGCCGTGGCTCGTCGACAACTCCTTGTACTATATCCGTCGTATCGCGGGCGGCTCCCACGTCTGCTCGAGCAACGCCTCGCCCGGCATATAGGTCCGCAGGATCATCCAGAAGTCATGGTCCGAAGCGGGCAGCCAGTTGGCTTCGTTGTCGCGCAGGCATTGGGCCGGTCTCTCCTTATGAAGTAGGACAGCATATTCTTGCCGTCGATGTGGACCCGGTAGGTCATTTCGTGGTCCAAAGCTCTCACCGCGTCTTTGTGGTCCAAATGCACACTACTCCGTCGCCCGAAACACGTCGTCGAGCCCGCTCTGCAGCTTGCGCCGGCCCTCCCAGCTGAGTTGCTCGGGCTGCAGCTCGACGATGACGCGCTCGAGCTCGCCGGTGAAGCGGAACGGCATGCGCTCGGCGTACACCTCGTCCACCGGCGTGCCGCAGTCCTCGCCGATGTCGAGCGTCTCGTCCACGGAGACCACGAACGGGATCGTGCGCTGCACGTTTCCCTCGGCAACGGCCTGGCCGTCCACAGCCAAGGTGAACTTGCCGCCGCGACCGACGCCGCCGTCACCGTAGTCGTAGGCGAAGTCGACCGTGACCTCGTGCTTGCCCGGTGCGATCGGGCCTGCGCCTCCGATGCGCAAGCCATGCCCCGGCTGCTGCGAGCGCTTGTAGACCCAGACCGGTTTGCTGTCCTCCAGGAACAGCCCCCAGCCGCCGAAACGACCGCCTTGCGTGACCAGCACGCCCTCGGCGCCGCCCTCGGGCACCGCGATCTTGGCCGTGATGCGGTACGAGGTGTTGCGCAGCGCCGGCGCGGTGCCCTCGGGGATGCGAATCGTGCCCTCGTAGAACTCGAAGCGGCTGCGCCCGCGGGTCAGACTCGGCCGCTGGCTGATCGCCTCGACGGTCGCCTGCGGGCTGAAGTTCAAGGGCAGCACCTGGTTCTTGCCCGCCTCGGCCCACCATAGATCCTGCAGTTGGCGCAGCTTCTCTGGGTACTGCTCGGCCAGGTTGTTGGCCTGGGAGAAGTCCTCGTCCAGGTTGTAGAGCTCCCATTCGAAGCTCTCCGGGGTGATGCCTTTCGGCTCCGGCAGCCAGGCGAAGACTAGCGGCGTGGTCGAGGCCATCCAGCCGTTCTGGTAGATGCTGCGGTTGCCGAACATCTCGGCGTACTGGATCACTCGCCGGCCATCGGCCTTCGCCTCGTCCCATGTATAGGCCATGCTTACGCCGTCGAGAGGCTTCTGCGCCACGCCGTTGAGCATGCTCGGCGCGGTCACGCCGGCGGCCTCGTAGATGGTCGGCGTGATGTCGATTACGTGATGGTACTGGTCGCGCAGGCCCCCGGTATCCTTGATGCGTTTTGGCCAGCTCACCACCATGCCGTTGCGGATGCCGCCAAAGTGGCTGGCGTAGCGCTTGGTCCACTGCATCGGCGCGTTCATGGCCCAGCTCCAGGGCACCGGGAAGTGGTTGAAGTGCTGCGGCCCACCCAGCTCGTCGATGATCGAGAGCAGGTACTCGTTGCTTTCGGTCTCGCCGTTGCCAACGATCGCAAGCTCGTTGGCAGTGCCCTGCAGCGTGCCCTCGGCGCTGCCGCCGTTGTCGCCCTGGATGTAGATGATCAGCGTGTCGTCCAGGATCCCCAGCTCCTCGATGGCGTCGATCACCCGGCCGATGTTGTGGTCGGTGTAGTGCAAAAAGCCCGCATAGATCTCCATCATCCGGCAGAAGAGCCGTTTCTGATCGTCTGACTGCGACTCCCAGGACGGCAGGTTGTCGGGCCGCGGGGTCAGCTGCGTGCCGGGCGGGATGATGCCCATCTCCAGCTGGCGCTGCCAGGTCAGCTCGCGCTGTTTGTCCCACCCGTGGTCGAACTGGCCCTTGAACTTCTCGATATACTCCTTGGGCACGTGGTGCGGCGCATGCGTCGCACCGGGCGCGTAGTAGGCAAAGAAGGGCTTGTCGGGGGCCAGCGACCTATGCTGGCGGATCCAGTGGATCGCCTTGTCGGCCATGTCGGCGTCGAAGTGGTAGTCTTCCTTGCCCAGATGCGGCTCGACCGGCGAGGTGTTCTCGTAGACCGCCGGCGCCCATTGGTTGCAGTCGCCGCCGACGAAGCCGTAGAAGTACTCGAAGCCAAGCCCGATCGGCCACAGGTCGAACGGGCCGGCCGCGCTGGACTGCCAGACCGGGATGTTGTGGTTCTTGCCGAACCAGGCCGTGTTGTACCCGTTCTGCTTGAGCACCTCGGCCACCGTACCCGCGCTCTTGGACATCACCGAGTGGTAGCCGGGGTAGCCCAGGCTGCGCTCCATGATGATGCCGGTGTTGACGTTGTGCGGGTTGCGGCCGGTGATCAGCGCGGCGCGAGTTGGAGAGCAGAGTGCAGTCGTGTTGAAGCGGTTGTACCTCAAGCCGCGCGTGGCTAGCTTGTTGAAGGCCGGCGTCGGGATCGGGCCGCCGAAGGTGCTGGATGCGCCGAAGCCGACGTCGTCGGTCAGGACGAGGAGGATGTTAGGCGCGCCTTCGGGCGCGGCTACCGGCTGCGGGAAGTCGGC
>JAULUH010000188.1:0-16987 GCA_032111745.1 Anaerolineae bacterium
CGGTCCGGTGTCCGTGTTCGTCCGTGTTCGTCCGTGTCCGTCCGTGTTCCGGTCCGGTGTCCGTGTTCCGGCCCGCCCGGTTCCCACCCCCCGCGCGCAGAGCCGCTTCTACAGCTCGGCCCAAACCTGGCCAATGCCGCTGGTGTCGTAGCCACCCAACGCTTCCACGGTGGCGGCAAACTCCGGGCTCCGGATCACCTGCAGTAGCGGCACCAGCAGCTCGTCCTCATAGACCTCGCGCGGGATGACCAGGTCGTATTGCTCGTTGAACAGCGGCACGAAGCCCAGGCCCAGGGCCCGGGCCGCGGCCAGGATGCCCAGGCCACAGCTGGCGGTGCCGGACTGCACCGCGGCGGCTACGGCCAGGTGGGTATACTCCTGCCGCTCGTAGCCCTGGACCTGGCGCCGCTTGATGCCCAGCCGGTCCAGGTGATAGTCCAGCAGCACCCGCGTGCCCGCACCCCGCTGGCGGTTGACGAAGCTGACGTCGGGCCGGGCGAGGCTCTCCAGGCTGGTGATCCCCTGCGGATTGCCGGGCGGGACGATCAGCCCCTGCACCCGGCCGACCAGGCGCAGCAGCACGATGCGGCGCCCGGGCAGTGTCTCCCGCACGAAGCGCACGTTGGTCTCGCCGGTCTCCGGGTCCAGGAGATGGGAGCCGGCCAGGTGGGCCTCGCCCCGCTGCAGGGCCAATAGGCCGCCCAGGCTGCCCACGTTGGCCGAGGACAGGGTGAGGCCAGGCCGCAGGCGGCGCAGCTGATCGGCCATCACGTCCAGGGTCAGGTCGTGGCTGCCGATGGCGACAATGGTCTGGGACACCATCTCGGGCGGCCGCAGCAGCTCGACGGTAACCTCGGCGCCGGCGTGCTCGCCCTCGCTGAAGCGGGGGATACGCACGATGCCGTCGGCCTGGACCAGCGACATGATGATCCCCGCGCCCCGAGCCAATGGCGTCGCCACCAGGCGGTCGCCCACCCGGCCGACGGTGACCCGCAAGAACTCGTCCTCGCCGGTGGGGGACTGCACCTTGCGGGTCAGGGTGGCCTGCACCTCCGGGCGTTGCGGCGGCACGATGCCCTGCCAGCGGTAGACCAGCGGCTTGACGAAGAGATCCAGGGTGATGATGGCGGAGGCCGGATAGCCGGGGATGCCCACCAGCGCCTTCCCCGGCGCCGCGCCCAGGATCACCGGGTGCCCCGGCCGGATGGCGACGCCATGCACCGCGACCTGGCCCAGGCTGGCAATGACGCGGGCGGTGAAATCCTCGGAGCCGGCCGAGGAGCCGGCGTTGATCACCACCAGGTCGTGATCGGCCAGGGCCGCGGCGGCCGCCGCGCGGATGCGGTCAAAGTCGTCGAGCACAGGGGAAAGGCGGTTGACCACGCAGCCCCACTCCTCGGCCATGGCGCCCAGGACGATGGAGTTATACTCGACGATGGCGCCAGCTGGCAGGGCCAGGGTATGGTGCTCATCGCGGCCGGCCGGCTCGGAGGTCAGCTGGGACAGGCTGACCAGCTCGGTGCCGGTGGGCAGGATGGCTACCCGGGGGCACTGCCGCACGGCCAGGTAGGTATGGCCGGCCCCGGCGGCCGCGCCCAGGTCCTGGGGCCGCAGCTTGTGGTTAGAGGGCAGCACCAGCTGGGTGGCGACGATATCCTCGCCCATGGCCCGCACGTGTTGCCACGGCGCCACGGCCGCCATGATCTCCACGCTGGTACCGGAGTCGCCGGGGCCGGGCATGACCTGCACATCCTCCACCATGATGACGGCGTTGGTGCCGGAAGGCAGGGGGTCCCCAGTGTCGACGTAGAAGGCCTTCCGGCCCACGGCCAGCTGCCGCGGCGCGGTCTCGGAGGCGCCCTCGGTGTCGCTGGCCTGCACAGCGTAGCCGTCCATGGCCGAGGCATGGTAGTGGGGCGAGGAGATGCGAGCCCACACCGGGGCCGCGGTCACCCGGCCGGCGCACTCGGGGAGGGGCAGGGACTCGCTGGACAGGGTGCCCAGGGCGTGGTTCTGCTCCAGCAGCTCATACCAACGGGCCAGGGCCTCGTCGAGGCCGATGTCATGCAGGTAGGGGGTGTCTCGATGCATAGAGGGTATCCTCCCTGGCCGCTCAGGGCAGGGTGATGCAAAGCTGGCGATCCGCGGGGGCCTGGCCGTCAGGTAGTTGCACGGGCAGCCGGGCGCCGGTGCCCGGGTCGTAAAGCCCCAGGCAGAGGGATTGGAGGGCGGCCCGATCCGCCGCCTCCAGCCGCACCTGGTCCACCACGAATTCGCCGGGCCGCCACGCAGGCATGGGAATCGCTCCGTTGGCGGGGGTGGCATCGGCCTGGACGATAATCTGCCCGCTGCCGTCCCGAGCGTGTACAAAGCGCTTCAGGGCCATCTCGGGGGCCTGTAACACCTGCCAGGTCAGGGTGAGGCCGATGGCGCCTCCCTCGTCGGCCAGGTCGTAGCCGGCGAGACGCAGGACGCCATCCCAGGCGGCATCGACCGGGTACGCGGGCGGCGCCGGTAGGGCGAGGAGCGGTGGCTGGTCGACCAGCTCCGTCTGGCCCACGGCGGCGCAGCCGATGGGCGCCGTCGCGGCCAGGGCGCAGACCTCCAGCTGCACGTGGCCGGAGGACGGCAGCGCAGCAGGGGGAGCCAGACGGTGAGTCAGGCGATAGACCTGGCCGGCCGGCCACGCGGCGGGCAAAGAAGCAAGCGGGCCGGACTCCTGGACGAAGGCCTCGCTGCCGTCAGGGGTTATGGCGCGCCAGCGAAAGCGCAGGTCGCCGGTAGGAATGGACTCGGCAGCCTGCCAGGACAGGTGCACGTCCTGCGGCACGCCGGCGATCAGCTGCGCCACCGGCTCCCATTTGCCCAGGACTCGCAAGGGGGCGGCCTCGGAAGGTTGCTCCACCGGGTAAGGCGGCTCCGGCACCGGGCCCAGGGCGATGGCTGGCCCCGCCTCCACCATAGCCACGGCCGGCGGCGTGGCCAGCTGGGCCTGGCCATCGCGCACGGCGACCGTGCCCCCGACGTCGTCGTACAGCGCCAGGTGCACCGGGTAAGCGCCCGGGGGCAGGTCGCCCGGCAGGGCCAGGCGGGTCACCTCGACGTAGACCTGGCCGGGCTGCCAGAAGGTGAAGGGCATGCCGGCCGGCTCGTCCGCCTGGGCCCACTTGGTGCCAGCCTGCTCGACCACGGCCGCCGACAGCTTGATCGGCTGGGGCGGCAGGCCGGGTGGGGTGGGATGCGGCCAGGGGCCGAGCACCGTCCACCGGGTCACCAGGTCGGTGCGGCCGTCGTGCGCCCAGACCCCGGCGGCGTCGAGGCGCAGGGCATCGCCGTAGACCAGGTCGCCAGGCACAGCCTCGACGTCGGCCGCGGCCAGCACGCGCTCGAGATCCTGCGCTTCGATGCGGAAGCCCTGGCTGGCAGTGGCCTGGCCCACGAGGTTGGGCAGGGTGAAGCCATCGCGGCGGGCCGGAGCCAGCAGCGATGCGGCCGGTCCGCCGGGGGTGGCGGCTGCAGGCAGAAAATAGAGCGCCGTGCCGCTGGCCGGCAGGGGCAGGCTCCCTTCGGCGGGAAACCAGGACACGTCCGGCTGCCGGGGCGCATAGATCTGGTAGGTGCGGCGGTCCAGGTCCAGCAGCTGGTCCGAGGCGATGAAGACCGGCTCGTCCGTCGGGTGGGCGTCCAGGTACGCGGCCGCGGCCCGCAGGTCGGCGTTGTAGATGAGTTGGGTGGGTGCAGCCTCGGCCCAGGTGACGTGGTAGGCATAGCTGCTTTCGACCACGTGCCAGCCCACCAGGAGGAGGGCCAGCAACGCAGCCAGGGCCGGCAGGAAACGGCGGCCCGGTGCCTGCGGCCCTCCGCGCGCCAGGCGCGCCACGAAGGCCGCGGCCTGCTCCAGGCCGCGCGCGGTGACGATGAAGATCAGGGGCAGGGCGATGACCCCCCGCATGGTGATGGCGTCGGCGCTGGTGATGAAGCTGGGCAGCAGGGCCACGAACAGGGCAGCCAGGAGCAGGAACTCCGTGCGCTGGCGCCAGCGCCACAGGGTCCAGCCCAGGCCCAGCACGAAGAACACCGCCAGCAGGGGCTGCAGCACGGGCCGGTAGGGCGGGTTGTAGTGGTAGGGAATGGCGCCGGAGCCCCGCCAGACCAGGGCCAGCATGGTGTCGGACACGTTGAGGGCCAGGGGCATGAGGTCCCCCTGCAGGGCGGCGGTGATCGGTCCGGCCAGCTCGCCCAGGCGCTGGTCGGCGACGGCGGGCCGGGATTGCAGATAGAGTAGGAAGGGCCCCCCCACCAGGATCATCAGCGCCAGGGTCACCAGAAGGCCAGGAATGGCGGTGTGGCGCCAGCAGGTGGGGGGCGCGCTGCGGCGGCTCAGGCGGGGCACCAGCCAGGACACCAGCTCGTAGGCCAGCAGCAGGGCGACCAGAAGGTAGAGCATGCGCGAGGCCAGGTAGGAATAGATGGCCACGCCGCCGGCCAGGCCCGCCACCACAAAATCGCGCCAGCGGCGCCGGGACAGGCCCCGGTGCAGGAAGTAGATGGCGGCGGTGGCCAGGGGGATCAGGAGGGCCGGCTCCAGGCCCAGACGGGCGGCAAAGAGGAACCAGTAGGAACCGGCCATCAGCGCTCCGGCCAGGAGGGCCGCGGCGGGCGAGAGGTAGCGCCGGGCCAGGCTGAGGGTGAGGGCCAGGCCGATCACGCCGGCAAAGACGGTGGCGAGGCGCACCGCCCACACGGTGGGGCCGCCGGTCAGGCGCAGCATCAGCGCGGCGGCGTAGATCCCCAGGGGATCACGGCCGAAGTTCTCCGGGAAATAGACGGGGTAGTTGCCGGGGCCGATGGCCAGGGCGTCGGCGCTGAAGAAGGTCTGGTCGTGCTGGAAGCCGGGCGGCACCTGGTTCAGCCGGAACAGGAGCAGGGCCCAGGCCAGCAGCACCACCAGCAGGGCGCCGCTGCGGTATACTGTAACACGCGGCCGCGTCGGGTAACGATTCCAGCTAGCCATTTACCGGTTGCCCCCCATCCCTTCGTTGGGGCGGGCCTCCGTACCCGCCCCTTTGTGCCTTCGTGCCCCCGTGCCTCCGTGCCCTTCGTGCCCCTGCACTACCACAGCCAACAGCCGCCGCCCACCAGTCCGCCAGCGGACGGCCCAGTCGGAACAGATGGGCAGGGACGCCCGCCCCTACGCGTGCAGAGTCACCGTGACCCATTTGCCCTCGGCGATGCCGTTGCTGTCCAGGTCGATCTTGACGGTGCCCTCCGCCCGGATGAGGGTGTAGATCAGGTTGCTCTTGCCGAACACGGGCACGGCCCACAGCTCGCCGTCGCGCCGCTCCAGGCGCACCTGGACGTAGTCCTCCCGGCCCGTGGTACTGGCGATGTTGCGGGCCAGGCGGGCGCGCAGGGTGTTGGCTGGAAAGGGATCGCTACGCTGGCCGAGCAGGAGCCGGATGGTGGGGGTGACCAGTAGCTCGAAGATCACCATGGCGCTGACGGGATTGCCCGGCAGGCCGAAGACCGGCTTGCCGGCGCACACGGCCACGATGGTGGGCTTACCGGGCTTGACGCTGAGGCCGTGGGTCAGGATGCCCGGCTGGCCCAGGCCGGCGATGACCTCGGCTGTCATGTCCCGCACGCTGACTGAGCTGCCGGCCGAAATGACGACCACATCCGCCTCGGACAGTGCGGTGGCGGCGGCGGCCTGCAACGCCTCCAGCCGGTCGGGCACGATGGGGTAGGTGATGGGCGTGGCGCCAGCGCGGCGCGCCAGCGCGGCCAGGGTGTAGGAGTTGATGTCGCGCACCTGGCCCGGGCCTGGTTGTTCGGCCGGGTAGACTACCTCGTCCCCTTGCGAGAGGATTGCCACACGGGGCCCAGCAGCCACCGGCACCTCCGCGATGCCCAGGGCCGCAAGCCCCCCGATGTCCTGGGGGCGCAGGCGATGCCCGGCGGGCAGTACCAGGTCGCCGCGGCGGATGTCCTCGCCGACCTGGATCACGTTCTGGCCCACGGCGACGGGACGCATGACCTCGATCAAGGCGACCTGTGCGCTGCCAGGGTTGGCCTGCCCGGCCACCTGGGTGTGCTCCACCATGACCACGGCATCGGCATCGGCGGGGAGCATGCCGCCCGTATGGACGATGGCGCACTGCCCTTCGTCCAGGGCCATAGCGGCCGGCTGGCCCATGGGTACCTCGCCCACGACGTCCAGATAGGCCGGCAGGTTGGCGGATGCCCCATACGTATCGCGGGCGACAACGGCATAGCCATCTACGGTAGAGCGGGGGAAACTCGGCAGATCGTGGGGAGCCACCAGGTCGGCTGCCAATGTCCGATCCAGGGCGGTGGCAACCGGGACGCGCTCGAGGCGCGGCTGGGGCCGAAAATGCTCGAGAAACCTCCGCCAGGCCTCCGGCGGCGTGTGGACCGCGGACAGCTCTGGCATGGCAACCTCCAGATAGGGTGTGCCGGCTATGGTAGCATAAAGGAACAGGGGCGTCAACAGCAGCAGGGGCGCCAACCAGAAAGGGGCCGCCCCGCGAACGAGGCGGCCCCTCCTCCCCCAATCAATGATTGGGAGAAGGGCAATAGTGCAGGAGGTCAGCCGGCAGCGTTGTGCAATGAAGGGGGACGATGTGGGGCTGGATCGAAGAAGCCAACCAGTGCACTACTCCCAACCGCATGAATCCAACTGAACACTATTCTAGCACACTTTGCGCGAATTATCAACAACTTCTCAACACGGACTTCCTTTGAATATGACCAGGGTCAGGGGGCGTCCCTGAGCTCGATCTCGGCTATCTCCACCTGGTCATTGGGGAAGCGCTGGCCGCGGTCGTCGTAGGCCGGCAACCGCGGCTGGGCCAGGTGCTCCGCATCGTAGAGCCCGGCGACCAGCCGATAGACTCCAGCCGGCAGCCCCCGCGCCAGGTCGAGGGTGTAGGTCCCGGTCAGCAGCTCCCCCTGGCTCCACACGGACGTGGGATACTGGCCCCCGAAGGGCTGCAGGTCTAGCTGGCTGACCAGGCTACCGGCCTCGTCCACCAGATGGATGAACAAAGTGTAGTCCCGGTCCATGGGCCGCGCGGCCTGCCAGAGCAATTTCACCTGTAGCGTATCGGGCTGGCCCTCGGCCGGGCGCCCGCCGGGCTGAACCACGCGCGCGCCCTCGAGCTCTTGGCCGATCAACAGCAGCCTGTCGTCGAAGTTGGCGTACATGGCGTTGGCCACGGCGACGTCCTCGGCTGAAGTGGGAGGCTGGCCGCCGATGCTGCCAGCCAGGGTCACAGTGCCTACATCGCGAATCCCGCCATCTACCCGCTCGTACAGGCCGGTGACCAGCTGGTAGGGGCCTGGAGCCGCATCAGGGGGCAAGGTGATTTGGTGGCGGTCCAGCAAGGTCTCGCCGGGTATCCAGTGGCTGGTGGGATAGTACTCGCCGCCCACCAGGTGATCGCTCTGCACCAGCTGCTGGTCGCTGCCCGCCAGCCGCAGGTGCACGAAGGAGGTCAGATTCCCCGGGACCTGGCGCAGGGCTTGCCAGTGCAGGTCGACCTGCAGGATCTCGCCCGGCCTGATCTTGACCGGGGTCACATCATAGCCGGCCAGGCGCATAGAATCGCCGATGACGGCACCTACCTCCCGTTGGGGCGGCCCATCGACGGCAGGCCCAACCACTGGGGTCAACCCGGCGCGATTGTTCGGCCCCAGACGGACCTTGACGTCCAGCCCTGGCATGGGCTTGACCAGGTAGGTGGGACGTCCGGTAGCGAGCGCGTTGTCCAACACGCGCCCGACGTCGGCCCAGTCCTCACCGGATACCAACCCGGGAAAGAGGCCGGTGATATCGGTGCGCAGGCCTTCGACCTGTTGCAGGTACCACAGCGGCATCATCTCGTCGCGGTCATTGCTGACCAGCAGCGCGCCCGGCTCGGGATCGGAGGCCAGGAGGTGCGACCACCAGCGCTCCGGGCGGGTGTGGCCGCTGCGGTCGACCTCACTGGCATGCTGCAGGAACAGCCCCGCAGGCAGGGCGGCCAGCGGCACCACTAGGGCCAGGCAGGCCAACCCGGTGGCCCACCGCCCGTCCCCTCCCCAGCGCTGCACCAGCCGGAAGATTTGCTCGGCGATCCAGGCCGCGCCCACGCCCAGCCAAGCACAGGCGATCAGATAGGGCCCAATATAGTAGACGGCGATGTCTCCGATGCCGTAGAACAGGTTAAAGGCGATGAGCAGCAGGAAGCTGGCGCCGGTCAGCCACAGGAGCCGCCAGTGCTGGGAGACGGCTAGATACAGGACACCCAAAAGGGCCAGACCGAGCCCGGCGATGCCCAATTCGGCCACGAAACGCTGCATAGCCAGCGGGATGCCGCGCACGGCATGGTCCAGGCTGCGCAGCTCACCGGCAAAGCGCTGGCCCAGGACATATTGGACCAGGCCGATTGGACTGCGATCGACCAGCTGGAGAGTCTGGCCGGGGCCGAGATCGACCGTCAGATAATCGGTGTGCGGCGCGCGCAGGGGCACGTACAGGTACAGGACCAAAGGGACAAGCGCGACCAGCAGGGTGAGGATGAGCAGCCAGCGGGGATGCCGTAAGCGGTAGCCGTCCTGGCGCCAGATGAAGACGAAAAGCACAGGCACCAGGAGCAGCGAGGTGCGATGGTGGGCCAGGCTGAGGCCCAGGACCAGCGCCAGGATGATCAGCGCCGGGGCAGGACGGCTGCGAAAGGTCAGGGGTGCCGGGGACAGATCGACAGCAACTTGTCCAGCATCAGACCGGTTGGCTTTCGCCACAGCGCGCTCCAGCTGCAGGCTCTTCTGCCAGCGCAGGGCCAGGCCCAGGAGAAAGGCGACCAGGGCGGCATGCAGGGCGTAGACCTCGGCCACCAGCGCCTGGCTCCAGAAGGTGGGGGTGAAGGCAAAGGTCAGGGCGGCCAGCAGGCTAGCCAGGCGCTGGACCGGGGGCGGCGCCGGCACACTGAGGTCGACCAGGGCGTGGGCGAAGAGGTAAGTAAGGCCGATAGCCAGGGCGGCCAGCAGAACGGACAGCAGGTTCATGGCGCGGGCAGGGCTGGCCAGGCCAAGGCCATCGAGCAGGTGAGTCCAGGCCCAGCCCAGCATCATGGTCAGGGGATAGCCGGTGGGATGGGGCAGGCCAGCGGTCCAGGCCGCAAACTGGAGCTCGCCACCATCGCCAAACAGCACGCCCGGCGCCGAGCCCAGCCAGTAGATGGCGCCGGCTACCAGGCCGGCCCCGACCGCAATGAGCAGGTCCACCGGCGCCAGCAGCCTCTGGTCCAGCCGGCCGGTGGGAGCAGGGACTGCCTGCGCCCCCGCCAGGCCATGGGCTGGCGCTTCGCTCATGGACCAGGCTCCAGGCGCAACTGGTCCAGGGCCACGGCCAGGTCACGGCGGTCGGCCGCCAGCTTCAGATAGGCGCCCTCCGCACCGGTGGCCTCGGCGGCAGTGCCCGGCGCGGCGCCCTTGACCCCGATCAGGGCGTGGCCGCTGCCGGGCATCTGGCGCAGGTCTACGGCGCTGCCCAGGCTGGCCAGGGTGGCCACGGCCCGGTCGTCGAGGAAGCGGCTGGCGTCGTCGCGGGCGGCGGCCAGCACGATGGTGCCCTCCGGGAGCCCGGCGACGAAATCGGCCAGGAGGTCCGCCTCGTAGGTGTTGGCCCAGGTGTCGAAGCCGCGCTGCTCTAAGATGCGGCCGCTGCGGGGGTCAAGCGCGGTGAGGTTGTAGCCCCGGCGGCCGGCCGAGGCGTCCACAGCCTCCCCATTCGCTTCCCCATTCGCTGTGGTGGTCACCGTGATGAAGGCGATGTCCTGCGCCGCGCCGCCGCTGTTGATCTCCACATCCACCGGCGACAGCACGCCGGTGCTGCCGATGGTGCCCTGGCCGGGTAACACGTCCGCAGGCCGGGCGCTGTTGGCAAAGCGCAACTGCACAGTGTTCACGCCCGAGCGAGTGGCGGCAGCCGGCACGGTGAAGCGCAGCTCTTGCCAGCCGGGGGCCATGGCCTGCTCGCCCAGGTCCACGCCGTTGAAGGCCACGGCCACGGCCTGGACCGGTGCGCCCTCGTAGCTAAACGGCTGCACTTGCAGCACCAGCTGCAGGTCCTGGGGCGTGTCGAAGCGCAGGGGCAGGTAGAGCTCGGCAGTGCGGCCCTCGGCCCAGACGCCGCTGGTCCCGGCGATATCCGGCTCGTCGGCGCTCCAGCCCGGGCCGCGGTACGCGCTGGTATCCCGGCTGCCGAAGTCCAGCGCGAAGGGGAAGGGCACCGGGGGCTGCTCCACGGCGTACACCTGCACGCCGTCCGCCTCCCACACCGGCTCCGGATCCACCGGCAGGACGTCCAGGGCGTAGTCGCGAGTGGCCTGCCAGGTGTCGACGTAGGGGAAGCGGCCAGGCACGGGTGGGTTGACCACCAGGTAGCCGACATTCCACAGGGCCATCAGCTCGCCGGCACTGCCCCGGGCCGCGCGATCGGTGTCCACATCGGGCTCCTGGTAGCGCTCCAGGCCGGTCAGGGCCGCCACCAGGGGGAGGCGGCGGAAGTACTCGAACTTAAAGGGTGGGTTGCGGGAGGTGTTGCCACTCAGAATTGGCCGCCCGTGCACCGACTGGTACCACTCAACGCGGGTGTCCTCCGCGCCCAACACGCCGAAGCCGTTGCGCCAGCCCATGGGCAGCTGGAGCAGGGCGAAGTCGCCGGGCTCGGCCGCGATCTGCTGGTAGACCGCGGGCACGCGGGCGTCGGTCAGCGGCATGGGCACGGCCAGGTGCTCGAAGAGCACGGCGCCGGCCAGTGCCACCGCCAGCACCACGCTCGGGAGGGTGCGGGGCACACGCGCCTGGCTGTGGGACTCCCGGGCCACGGCGACCCTGGCCAGCAGCCATGCCGTGGCGTAGCCAGCCAACACCCCCAGGGCCAGCATCAGGACGATGCTGAAGCGGTTGGGCGCGCGAAAGCCCTCGATGAAGGGCAGGTAGTGCAGGATGATGAAAGGCAGCGGCACGCTGACCGGCAGCCCATCCAGGTCGAAGGTGGACTGGCCGTTGATCTGCAACAGGGGGCCCAGGGCCAGGACGCCGGTGATCAGGGCCAGGGCCACCCAGGGCCGGGTGCGCTTCCAGCCGGCCACGGCGCCGGCCACAGCCAGGACCAGGGTAGCGAAGCCCAGGAAGATCGTGTTGACATCGCGGAAGCGGCTGTCGCCAGTCTGCACCGCGCGCAGCTCCTGCTCCCAGGTCCGCCCGCCCTGCCAGCCCCATAGGGGGTGTAGCGCCGTGGGCGTGGCCATGCCGGCCAGGTCCGCGCTGAGCTCGGTGGCGTTGCCCCAGCCCTCCACGGCGTAGTCCGCGTTGAGCCCCTCACGTATGGTGGGGATCAGGAGGGGCGCGCTGAGCACCGCGGCCACGGCGGCCACGATGGCCAGGTCCAGCAGTAGCAGCCGCACGGGCGAGCGCCGGCTCGCTCCACCGGTGCTGGCCGCGGTCCACAGCCGCCGTCCCTGGTCCAGGAGCAGGACCAGGGCGATGAGGCCCAACAGCACGCCGTAGAGCATATCGGTGAGGAGGCAAAGGGCGGCGAAGAGCCCGGCCAGCGCGGCGTCCCGGGGCCGGCGGCGGTCGAGCAGGCGCACGAAATAGAGGGCGAAGAAGGGCACCCACGCCGTGGTGACGATCATGGTGTGGCCCAGGGCCAGGTAGACAGAGCGGCTGGCGGCGAAGACGTAGACCAGGCCGGCCAGCATGGCCCCGGCGTCCCGGGCCAGGTGCCAACCCCGGCCGGACAGCAACCCTGCCCCAGGCTCCCGCCCTACGCCCTGGCGCAGCAGGTAGCGCAGGAGGAGAAACATGCCGTAGCCGCCGAGGACGGTGGAGGCCAGGTTGACCAGGTTGCTCCCCAGGGGCACGTTGGCGGTGCTGAGCACGATGGGCAGGGCCAGGGCCGCGGCCAGCAGGTTGAAGGTGTACATGACCAGGTCCAGGCCCAGGGGATAGAACAACAGCCCGGTGTGCAAAGGCGAGCGCAACTGGTCCACCACGGTGGCCTTGAACCACCAGATGTTCCAGAGGAAGGTGTACTCGTCGTAGGCCCAGATATCGCTGCCCGGCACGTGGGTCGTTAGCCGGGTGACCAGGGGATAAGTAAGGCCGGCGGCCAGCAGAGCCAGCAGGAGGAGCGCCAGGAGATGCGTTGTACGTCGGGGATTGCGCATGCTGAGATACTCGCAGAATCTGCGGCCATGGTACCACAGGCCGGGGCATTGGGCAAAGGATATGGCCGGTGGGCGGCTCGAGTCGCCTGCCCGGTTGCCATTGCGAAGCCGGCCAAAAATGTGTACAATCACCCCATGACTGCGTCCCGCCGGGCCGTGGTGGTTACCCCCACCTATGATGAAATCGAGAACATCGGCGACCTGATCGCCGCGGTGCTGGCCGAGCAGGAGCAGGTGCCAGGCTTCGACCTGCACGTGCTGGTGGCGGACAGCCACTCGCGCGACGGCACGCTGGAAGCCGTGGCCGGCCTGGCCCGGGACAACCCCCGGGTGCACCTGCTGGACGTGCAGGAGCGGGGCATCGGCATTGGGCTTTATCAGGGCTTCTGCCACGCCATCGACGAGCTGGGCGCCGACGTGTTGATCGAGATGGACGCCGACTTCCAGCATAACCCGGCGGACATCCCGCGTTTTCTCGAGAAGATCGACGAGGGCTATGATGTCGTCGTGGGCTCGCGGTTTGTGGCTGGGAGCGTCAACGAGATGCCGCTCTACCGGCAGATTCTGAGCGTGGGCGCTAACCAGCTGGTGCGCTCGGCGTTGGGGCTGCACGGTGTCACCGAGATCACCACGTCGTTTCGGGCCTTCACCCGGGAGATCTTCCGCCAGGTGGATCCGGACACCGTGCCCTGGCAGGAGCAGTCCTTCATCTTCGTGCCGGTATTCCTGGTGCGCATGCTGGAGGAAGGTGCCCGGGCCACGGAGATCCCCATGACCATGCACCCGCGCATGCTGGGGTACTCGAAGATGATCTACTGGCGCTACATCCGCGATATCCTGCAGTTCTCCGTCAAATCGCGCCTGGGCAACGCGTAACAACGGATCTCTCCCATTAACCCATTGATTGTTTCAATGGGAAAACCTTGGTCAATGGGAACGTTGGCGTCAGCGGTAGACCACCTGGCCCAGGGGCAAGAAGGGAGCCGCAGCGCTCGCAGGGCTGGTGGGTAGCCAGTCTCCCCCGAACGGGCGCACGCCCACCTGCACGATATAGATACCCGGGGCGGGGGGCTGCGGCACGATCTGGTAGTCGTCGGCGATGGCCTCGCCCGGCTGCCAGCGATCGGTGCTGTAGCGGCCGCCCGCCGGGGAGTGGCTCCACTCCGCAGCTAACCAGCCATCCTCATGCACCAGCTGCAACGCCGGTCGCAGGTCGTCGGCCAGGGGCCCGGTGGCCCGCCACACCAGGCGCACCGCGACTGGCGCGCCCGCGGGCAGGGGACCCGCCGGCAGCTCGACGGCCAGGAGCTCCAGGCCATCCCCGAACGTCGCCAGCGGTGTAGCGGCCGGCACGTCCGCAGTAGGTAAAGGCTGGGGTGGGCCAAACGCGGGGCGGATCAACGCCACCAGCACGACCAGGGCAAAGACCGCCATCGCCGCGGTGAAGCCCGCTACCAGGCCGCGGTCAGCCGCAGGCGCCTCAGTGGCCGTAACCAGGCCACTTGGACGGCCCCTGGCCCAGTCGGCCAGACCCACCAGCCCGATGCCCACCCACACGGCCAGCGCCACCAGCGCCGGGAACATCAGCCGTGCCTGGTCGGTGCCCAGGGCGATGGCGCTGTAGCGTACGATGGAGATGAACATCAGCACCGGGGCCAGGGCTAGCAGCGAAAGCTGAAGCCAGGGGAGCACGGCAGCGCGCGCCTGCGCAACACTCACCGCATCGCCCGGGATATGCAAGGCGTGTGGGGCCGGGGACCGGCGGGCCCGGATGAGAGAGTGGACAGCCCCGGCGACGACCACGGCGGTGAACAGGCCGGCCAGAGCCCACGCCCACGCCGGCAAAGCCACCTGGCCGGCCCCGCCGAAGCGGCCCCAGAAGGTGCGGTGGATACCCCACAGCAGCCAGCCGATATCCCCCAGGGCCAGCGGCTGCAGGCGTTGGTCGACGGTGGCCCGCACCAGCTCCCAGCCGAAGGGGTCGCCGTACAGCCGCCAGTTGCGCAGGCCCCACGGCGCCGCTAGCAACAGCCCCAGCCCCCAGGCCAGGGCCAGGTGACCCAGCGCCGCCCACAGCGAATGGCGGCCAGTTGGGCCTCGCTGGACCCACCAGGCCCCGCCCACCGCCAGCGCGGCCAGGGGCCACAGGGCCAGGGTACCCACCTTGGACAGCAACCCCAGGCCGAGACACAGCCCCAGGAGCGCGGTGCGGCCCCACGATAGGCCACGTGCCAGGGTCATGGCGCACAACAGGATGATCAAGGAGCCGAACGCGGCCGCGGCGTTGTCGTTGTTGACCGAGCCGCTGATGAAGAGGAAGCCGGGCAGGCCGGCCAGGAAGGCGGCCGCCAGGAGGCCGATGGCCGGCCGGCCGGGGAACACCTCCAGGCCCAGGCGCCAGGCGGCCCATACCGTGACCGCGCCCAGCAGGATGGACAGGAAGCGCGCCAGGTGCATGGCCAGCGCGCCAGCGCGCCAGGGAAAGGATTCCAGGGTGGTGTGGATGAAGAGGTTGGGGGGCTTGTCCGGGCCCAAGGGCAGGGCATCAGGGTTGGAGCGCAGAAAGGTGAAGTCGTGCCCGGTCCAGGCGCTCAGGGCCGCCGCCGTGGCGTGGTACAACGGTGGATGCTTGCCCTGGGTGACGGCAGGCCCCTCAGGCAGCCGCCGGTTCTCCCCCAGGTAGGTGATATAGTAGTAATGGTCAGCCTCGTCGGGGGCCTCGCCCAGGGGCACGACAACTGCGTAGCCGAGGGCCAGCACCAGGTAGAGGATGAGGATGAGCAGGAAGGCGCGTTGGGAAGGCATGTCTGGAAGGGGCACAGCCGGTAGCGGGCCGGCCGGTGTGGTAGGGGCCAGCGCAGCGGCGCCGGCGATCAGACCTCCAGCTTGAAGGCGTGATACTCAGCCTGGCACGGCGGGCCCCAGGCCACGTGCATGGTGCGGCTGGTCAGGTCCATGATCAGGGAGGCGATGGTGGCCTGGCGCTCTAGGGGCGGGTCACTCTCGACGATGTGGTTGCACACGGACTGGGGGTAGTTGACATGGTCGGCCAGGATGGCCTGGATAGACTTGAGGCTGAGCTTGCCGCGCTGGCTGCGCAGCAGCCGGTAGGCGCGATTGTAGCGCACGCGGGAGGCGATCAGCTCGTCGCTGGATTTCTCGATGAGGCGCATGTGGCGGGAGAGGTAGTTGTTGGTGTGGGCCAGGATGCCGTCGATGCCGTAGACCACGTCGAAGTCGCCGGCCGACACCTCCACGTTGTACATCTCGCCGCTGGCGTGGACGATCAGGTGGTTGTAGCCGGCCGCGCGCCGCCGGTGCAGCGCAGCCCTGATGGCATCGGCCAGGGTGCGGGCGGCCAGCACGGCCCGGGAGACGAAGATGCGCGGCACGCCGATGCGGGCGTCGTTGGGATAGACCGAGTCACAGCACTGGGAGATGCCGTGCTCGTTGAAGCCGATATTGGGCAAGAGACCGCCGTAGGTGATGGCCAGAAAGGCCGGCTCGCCTTTGGGCCGAGCGTGAACCAGGTAGACCGTGTCCAGGTCGTCGGGAAGCCAGTCCTCGTTGTGGCCCACCAGCACGGAACCGTCCGCGGTGACCTCGGGTGCGGCGGCCAGGCTGGTACAGCCGGTGTGCAGCGCGTCCTCGGTAATGGCCTCCATGCAGTTCAGCACCAGCAGATCGTTGAACTCGATGCGAGCCCCGTCGGCAATGCCGCGCAGCTCGTCGACATACTGGGGGGTGCTCTCCTCGGCAAAGGGCAGGTATTTGCGGGCGTGCAGGATGGCCTCTTTCCAGTCGCTGATCTGGATCTGATCGCCTTCGTCCGCGAAGTAGCGGCGATAGGTCGCCAGCATGCCGTGGATGACATCCTGGCGGGCCTCGCCGATCTGCAGGCCCATCTCGTAGTGGGTGCCCTCGACGTAGACGATGGGCACGCGGCGGCCGTTCTCTGGCTGCTGATTGAGGGCATTGGTAGACAGGTAGTAAGTCATCAGGGGACTCCTGGGAGCACGACCCCGCCGCCGGGATTGCGGCGCGCTTCCCGAACGAGGCTCACGATCTCATCGGCCAGGGTACTGGCGTCCATGGCGACCGCCGCCTGGCGCAAGTCCTGGTCAAGCGTTAGCAGAGGCGCTGCATACCTGATCGCACAACGGTTCAGATAACACAAATGAGCCGTGTTGTCAACATCCGATGTCACTCCTTCCGTTGGTGTGGCGGGAACCACCGTTGCTTGCCCCTTGAACCCCCCCGCGCTATGACGCGCATCATAGCGCCGGGCACCGGTTGCTGCTATACTACAGAGAGTTAGCCCGGCTGTTATGACTGTCCCGGTCTTGCGCCGCCAGAAAGGATCTCCGTGATGCAACGACTTAGCCACCCCGCCCTGACCCTCCTGATCGCTACCCTGCTCCTGGCCGGCTGCCCGCGACCGGCGCAGCCCACGCCAGCCTCTGTGCCGGCCACCTTCACGCCGGTCCCCGCGTCCGCCACTGCCACACCGGCGCCTGCGCCAACAGCCCCTGCGCCAACACCTGCCCTCCCACCGCAGCCGCCGGCCGGCGCCTGGTGGAACGACGTCGTGTTCTACGAGGTGTTCGTGCGCAGCTTCTACGACACCGACGGCGACGGCATCGGCGATCTGAACGGGCTGATCGAGAAGCTGGATTACCTCAACGACGGCGACCCCGCCACGACTGACGACCTGGGCGTCACTGGCATCTGGCTGATGCCCATCGCCC
>JAULUH010000189.1:0-2586 GCA_032111745.1 Anaerolineae bacterium
CGTGCCGCCACCCCAGCCCGCCCGGTAGAGAGCCTGGATCTCTCAGCTCACTTGTCTCAACCGCCCGGCCCGCTGTTCAGCGGGCCATGATCGAGACGGCTGACCGGGCCATTCTGGCCATGGACAGCAGCAAGATGGGTCGGTATACCCTGGCCTCGGTGGGCGGGATCGATGTGCTCGATGCGCTGGTGACGGACGAATACCTGGCGGCCGAGGATCGGGCAGCCATCGAGGCCCAGGGGGTCATGGTGCTTGCGGTTAGCGTATCCAACCAGACCCTCGAACCCGTGAAGGAGCTTTGAACATGAGCAAGCTCAAAGGAAACCTGGTCATTGGCCAGTCCGGCGGTCCCTCGGCGGTGATCAACAGCTCCCTCAGTGGGGTAATCCAGGAGGCCTTGAAGCATCCCGAGATCGGCGACATCTACGGGATGCTGCATGGCGTCCAGGGCTTCCTGAACGAGGACATGATCGACCTGCGCCGCGAGGAGGCGCCAGTTATTGCCGGGCTGCGCCACACGCCGTCGGCCGCGCTGGGCTCATGCCGCTACCGGTTGACCGACACGGACTACGATCGTGTGGTCGATCTATGCCGGACCCATAACATCCATTATTTCCTGTACATCGGCGGCGGGGACACCATGCACAACACCTTCGAGGTCGGCCGGCGGGCAGCCGAATCCGGCCTTGAGCTGCGGGTGATGGGCATTCCTAAAACCATCGACAACGATTTGCCGCACACCGATCACACCCCCGGATTTGGCAGCGCGGCCCGGTACGAAGCGGTCATGTGCATGGACATCGTGCGGGACACGCGGGCGCTGCGCTACACCGAGGTGGTCAAGATCGTCGAGACCATGGGGCGGAACACAGGCTGGCTGACGGCCGCCACGGCCCTGGCCGGAGACTATGCGCCCGACCTGATCTACGTGCCGGAGCGGTCTTTTTCCCGGGACAGGTTCCTGGCGGATGTGGAGGCCGTCTACCGGGAGCGCGGCTGTGTGGTCATTGCGGCGTGCGAGGGGTTGCGGGACGATCATGGCAACCTGGTGGCGGCGCGGCAGGACGGCCTGAATCTCGATGCCTTCGGCCACCCGGAGCTGGGCGGCCTGGGACAGTACCTGGTGGACCTGTCGATGAACGAGCTGCACCTGAAGGCGCGGCTGGACAAGCCGGGCACCATGCAGCGATCCTCCGGCCTCTGCATCTCCGAGGTGGACGCGGAGGAGGCCTTCGCGGCGGGTGCGGCCGCGGTCAGGCTGGCAGTGGCCGGAACCAGTGGACAGATGGTCACCCTGGTGCGAGAATCGGACCAGCCTTATCGCTGCAGCACGGGGTTGGTGCCGTTGCAGATGGTGGCCAACCAGGAGAAGTACCTGCCGGATAGCTTCATCAACGAGGCCGGCAACCACGTCACCCAAGCGTATAAAGACTACGCACGGCCCTTGATCGGCGGCCCGTTGCCTCCCTATGTCACCCTGGCCTCGCACCGGGTGGCGAAGCTGCAGCCGGTGGGCGTTCAGCGCGGATAACCATGATGGACATGCCAACTGGCAGAGAGGTCTATTTCGACAACGCCGCGACCTCCTGGCCCAAGCCTCCTCAGGTGCAGAGCGCCATGGTCGACTTCCTGACCCACGTGGGAGGAAGCCCGGGCCGCTCCGGGCATCGGATGTCGATCGCCGCCAGCCGGGTGATCGGCGACGCCCGGGACGCGCTGGCGCAGTTGTTCAACGTGGCCGATCCCAGCCGGATCGCCTTCGCCAAGAATGCCACCGAAGCACTCAACTGGGCGATCCTGGGCTGGCTGCGGAGCGGCGACCACGTGATCACCAGCGGTGTCGAGCACAACTCGGTGATGCGCCCGCTGCGCTTCCTCGAGGAGCAGGGGCGTATCGAGCTGACGGTGGTGCCGTGCGCGCCAGATACGGGCATCCTGGATCCTGAGGACGTGCGCCGGGCGGTGCGACCACACACGCGGCTGCTGGCCATCGTGCATGGCTCCAACGTGGTGGGCACTCTGCAGCCGATCGGTGAGCTCGGCGCCATCGGCCACGGTGTGGGAGCACCGCTGCTGGTGGATGCCGCGCAAACCGCGGGTGCGTACCCCATCGACGTGGAGGCGCTGGGCATCGACATGCTGGCCTTCACCGGGCACAAGTCACTGCTGGGGCCAACCGGTACCGGGGGTCTGTTCCTACGGGACGGCCTGGAGCTGCTCCCCCTGATGCGCGGCGGCACCGGCAGTCGCTCGGAGCTGGAGGTCCAACCCGATTTCATGCCGGACAAGCTGGAGTCCGGCACCCTGAACGCCGTGGGGATTGCCGGGCTCGGCGCAGGGGTAGAGGTCCTACTGGAGCAGGGCGTGGAGCAGGTGCGCCGGCACGAGCAGGGTTTGGTGGCCCGCTTCCTCGACGGCGCGGCCGAGCTGCCTGGCATAAAGGTCTATGGGCCACCCGGCCTGGAGGAGCGGATTGGGGTGCTGTCCTTCAATATCGAGGGCGTGTCACCTTCGCGGGTGGGGCTGATGCTCGACAGGGGTTTTGGCATCATGACCCGCATCGGCCTGCACTGTGCGCCGGCCGCG
>JAULUH010000190.1:0-2971 GCA_032111745.1 Anaerolineae bacterium
CAAGGCCTTGCGTACCTTGGAGCGGGTGTACTTGGAGGAGACCACCCGGCACACCTGCACCAGGCGGAAGAGGGTGATGCGGTACCAGTCCGCCACTTCTTCAGGCGCCAATTCCGCCAGGACGCGAGAGAGCACCTCGTCCGGATAGTAGATCAGCATGGCCAGGTTGCGCTTCTCACGATCGAGCAGGCTGTCGCTGAACATCTCCTCGATCTTGCGGCGCAGGGAGCCGGAGCCGTTCTTCAGCACGTGCAAGAACGCCTCGTGCTCACCGTGGATATCGGAGAGGAAGTGCTCGGTGCCTTTGGGCAGCTGCAGGATAGCGCTGAGGTTGATGATCTCGGTGGATGCTTCCTGGATGGTGGGATATTGGCGAGCCAGCAAGTGAAGGTAGGGCAGGTCGTGGTTTGAAGTGTCCATGGGAGGTTCCATTGAAAAAGGCCGTAGCGGTATGGGGGCTACGGCCTTTGCGCCAGTCACGTCCGCCATTGGGGGAGCGTTTTGGGCGAAGAGGCAGCACAACGGCTGGCCTGGGGGCCTCAGGCGGTGGCCACGCGAAACAGGTAGAGAGCCAGGTAGACGCCCCAGGCGAGCAGGATGGCGCCGAAGGCGACCAGGAGCCAGGTAATCCAGGTCTTGGCGCGGTCGCCGAGGTTCAGATCGAACAGGATGGCACGCACACCGACCAGGGCGTGATAGATCACCACGACGAGGAAGGTCACCTCCAGGAACAGGACAATGGGATTGCCCACGTAGGCCAGCACCTGTTGGTAGTCGCGCAGGCCGCCCTCGACGACGAAGTGATGGACGATCATGTGCAGGGAGAGCAGGATGACCAGCCCAACCCCGGTGAGGGCCTGCCAGATCCAGGTGCCTGAGCGTTTCTTCTCAAGGGCTCGTGCCGGCTCAATGGCTCTTGTGGTCATGGTAGGACCTCACTTGGTAAAGACGAGCCAGGCCGCGTAGGCCAGCAACAGGAAGGCCACGACCATAAGGGTCCAGAAGATACCCTTATGGGAATCGGTGCCGAAGCCGAGGCCGATCATAGACACCCGCAGGCCGTTGAGCATATGGATCAGGATGCCGGCGATCAGCACCACGTCCAGAAGCAGAAAGGCCGGCTGCTTGGCCAGGGCGACGAAGGAGTCCCAGGCAGCCTCGCCCTGCACCAGGGTGCTCAAGACAATGAGGTGCATGATCAGATAGACGACCAGGCCGATGCCGGTCAGGCGCATGAGGACAAAGGCCAGGAAGCCTGCGGAGCGACGGATGGGGTTGAACCAGGCCTGGAGGGCGCGGCCTGGCGTGGATCTTTGTTGGATGGGTATGCCCATAGGTCTCTCCTCAGCCTCGATTGAAGAAGCGGCGCATTTTATAGGCCACGAGTTGGCGGCGCAGGGCCATGATCTTATGGCCGGGGTTGACGTCGGAGGGGCAGACGGCACTGCACTCCATAGCGCTGTGGCAGCGCCACACCCCATCGTCGTGGTCGACCCAGGCGAAGACCTCGCCTGCGGGCCGGTCTCCGGCGACCAGGGCACGATAGGCTGCGGCGAGGCCGGCCGGCCCGATGAAGTCGGGATTGGTGTTGGCCACGGGACAGGCACTGAGGCAGATGTTGCACTCCAGACAGTCCTCGTAGCGCGCATAGTGCTCAATGCCCGGAGGGGGCTGGGCCGCGGGGATGAATTCGCTGTCCCGCACCAGCTCCATGCCGGAGGGGATCATCTTCTCGCCAAATGGTGCCATATCGACGACCAGGTCGGCGATGAGGGGGGCGGAGCCGACGGGCTCGACGACGACCTCGCTGGTGCCCTCGTCCAGGATAACGGCGACGCAGCCCAGCTGTTCGCGGCCGTTGACCTTCATGGCGCAGGTGCCACACGAGGCGTGGTGGCAGGAATGGCGGTAGAGCAGGGTGCTATCCCTGGTGGCCTTGATCTCCTCCAGGGCGTCGAGGACCGTCATCAAGGGGTCGGCATCCACCTGGAACGAGTCATAGCGCGGCCGGTCGATCGTTCCCGGCTTATAGCGCAGGACCTTGAGGGTGACCGGCCGGGTCGGCCCGAAACGTCCGTTATCGCTCATGCGTGGCTACTCCGATCCAGAGGTCAGCGCAGGGCAAGCCAGCGCGCTACTGGTAATAGGCCAGGTGTGGCAGCAGCAGGTAGTCCCTGGTCTGGCAGCGGGCGTCGACCCCGAGCTTAGCGCAGACGACGTCGGCAGTCGCCTCGGCCATGGCCCGCATCGTGGTGCCCTTGCCGCCCGAGATCGTGACCAGCCCTTCGACGCCGTCCCGCACCTTGTGGTCGAAGCATTTGAAGGTGCGAGGCAGCTCCCGGCCTTCGTGGGCGGCGCCCTCGGCGATCAGGGGCCGGGCCGCGGACCAGGCGGCGCGCATGGGTGCGTGGCGCACGGCGGGGATGAGCTCGCCGCCCTTGTCGAACATGCGCTGGACATGGTCCTCGGGCAGGCCCAGGCGATCGGGGTCGTCGACCGTCCACGAGGTGGTACCGATGACGGAGAGGCCGCGTTGGGGCACGATGATATCGCCGTCGGAGGGCTTATTGAGGCGATTGACCACCATGTTGCACCAGCGGCCGCGCACGGCAACCATCACCCCTGGGGTCGGTTGGACGGGCACCTTGGCATCCGCCAGCTCGCTGACCTTCTCGGCCCAGGCGCCGGTGGCGTTGACTACCAGGTCGGCCTGCAGGTCAAACTCCTGGCCGGTGACGTGGGAGAGGATACGCACGCCGGTGATGGTGCCGGCGGTGCGGAGCATGCCGACGACCTCGTGGTAGGGGCGTATATCGGCGCCGTTGTGTTTAGCGGTGGCGAAGAAACGCATGGGCAGGCGCCAGCAGTCCATGGTAGCGTCGGGCACCTGCACGGCCATTTTGACCTGCGGATTGATATGGGGCTCCAGCTGCTTGACCTGGGCGGCGCTCAGCTCACGGGTAGGGATGTG
>JAULUH010000191.1:0-1919 GCA_032111745.1 Anaerolineae bacterium
GTTCCCTTAGCATCCGATGACAAGAGCGCTGGGCTGCTTGCCCAGCGCTCTTGTCTTTGTGCCCAGCACGCTTCAACAGCGTCATCGCTTCGACGGCCTTTCAGTGTCATGCTGAGCGGGTCTGGCGGACACCGTCGTTGGCGCACGCAGCGCTCGCCAGTAGCCAACGCCCGTTCGCGCACGCGACGCCAGCGAAGCATCTCTCCCCTTCCCTCATGCACGGCGAGACCCTTCGCTGGTGACTCGCACCCCATGCCCTTTGGCGCTCCTCATCCCGGTCATAGCCTGCGCTAAGGCCGCCGAAACGGCCACCCCTGATCCCTCCGCCTCAATTGCCAAATCCCCCCTCCCATGCTATAGTTTTTCCCAAATCGCTCTCCCACCCTGCCGGACATCATCCGTTATTCATCTCTCTCCCTTCATCCTTCATCCCAGAGGTCCTCCCATGCGCAAGCTCCTCTACATCCTGCTGGCCATCGCCGCCGTGGCGGCCGTCGTCCTCGTGGTCATGACACTCCTGGCCCGGCCCGCCAGCGACTGCCCCGCCTGCCTGCCCGGCCAGCCACGCCCTCTGGTCATCGCCCACCAGGGCGGCGACGGCGTGTGGCCCGGCGACACCATGGCCGCCTTCGAGCGGGCCGCCGCCCTGGGCGTCGACATGCTCGAAATGGATCTCCACGTCACCTCCGACGGCCACCTCGTCCTCATGCACGACGAGACCGTCGACCGCACCACCGACGGCACCGGCCGGATCGAGGACATGACCCTGGCCCAGTTCAAATCCCTGGATGCCGGCTACGACTGGACCGCCGACAACGGCCAGACCTACCCCTATCGCGGCCAGGGCATCACCGGCGCCACCGTCGAGGAGCTGTTCCAGGCCTTCCCCGAAATGCCCATGAACATCGAGATCAAGCTGGTGGAGAACCAGCCTGTGGCTCGTCTCTTCTGCGACATGATCCGCCAGTACAGCATGCAGGATAAGATCCTGGTCGCCTCCTTCCACCAGACCGCTATGGACGAGTTTCGCGCCACCTGCCCCGAGGTCTCCACCTCCACCACCCAGGACGAGGTGATCAACTTCTTCGCCCGCCAATTCCTCGGCCTCGGTGGCACCTACAGCCCCATAGGCAAGGCCGTCCAGGTGCCGGAGTACCAGGGCAGCCTCAAGGTTCTCTCACCCCGTTTCATCGCCGCGGCGCACGATCGCGGCCTGGACGTGCATGTCTGGACGGTCAACGAGGCTGCAGACATGCAACGGATGATCGATCTCGGCGTGGACGGCATCATCACCGACAACCCCGACCGCCTGCTCGAGAGCCTCAACCGCTAGCCAGCAGCGCCCTGGCCCTCGACTGCACTGGCCTAACCGCTCGGTTTCATTTGACAAAGGCGCATCCGCGCACTATAATTTCAGCCACTTGCAGGCACGTGCCTGCGTCACCTCGTGCCAGGCCGAGCCCGAACCGAATGCCACATCCCATCCCACCCCTAGGTACTGATGCCCTGCGATGACGGCTGGTGTTCAGGTAGTTCCGGCACCCGTCTTTCGGCTCACCCCGAGCATAGACTCTCTCAGGAGGAGAAGCTCATGAAACATGCGAAGTTGTTGACCCTGCTGGCAGTCCTGGTCATCGCCTCCCTGGTTCTGGCGGCGTGTCCCAGCCAGCCGACAGGCGGCGCAGCGACCCCGGCCCCTGCCGAGGCCCCCACGGTGGCACCAACACCTGTGCCCACCGAGGCGCCCACTGAGCCACCGGCCCCCGCCGGCCTGGGCACCATTAAGGTCGGCACCAACGCCGAATACCGGCCCATGGAATACGTCGACGAGAGCGGCGCCGTCATCGGGTTCGACGTCGACCTGATGAACGCCATCGCCCAGGCCGCCGGCTTCGAGGTGGAGTTCATCAACACCCGCT
>JAULUH010000192.1:0-3591 GCA_032111745.1 Anaerolineae bacterium
TAGCCAGGCCCGGTAGACCTCCGCGGAGGGGCGGCCGGCCTTGATCTGCGCATAGGCCCAGTCGTCGTCCGCCTCCGGCCGGCGCCCGCCCTGCCTCCCCTGCCCGGCCTCCCCGGCGCGCAGCCAGTGCTCCAGCAGCCCGCGGATGGCGCGCAGGTCCTGGGTTGCCGCCCTCAGCTCGGCAGCCTCCAGCTCGGTAGGGGCCCAGCCCGGCCACGGGTCGTCGAGCTGGGGGAGGGCTGGCGAGCGGCCCAGCCAATCCTCGACGATGGCCCGCCAGGCCGCCACTACAAAGGAGACGCCGGTGATGTCCACCATGGCCCCGTGCTCATCCTGGTAACGCCACTCCCGGCCCCTGAGGCTGCGGGCGATGGCCAGCCGGCCGCGGCAGCGCCCGCGCGCCGGCTGGTCCAGCATGATGCGGGCCAGCTCGCCCTCCACCAGCGGCCGGCCGCCGCCGTGCGCGTCAGGCAGGAGGTGCAAGGTGGCCCGCAGGGCCACGCAGTACAGCGCCGTGAGGTCGTGGCCGGGCACCAGGCGACAGACGAAGCGATAGCTGCCGTTGGCCAGCACGATCTCCCGGGCCTGCCGGCCGGGCGGGCCGAGGATATGCGCGTAGACCGTGCGGGCGTCGGCGTCGAAGATGAACTCGTGAATCAGATCCCACATCATGACCTGCAACGGGCCGGCGGGCAGGGGTGCGATGAGATGGCGGCGACGAGGAATGGGTCGGGATAGGGCAAAGGCACGAAAAGTATAGCACAAATGTTCTAAAACGCAAATCAACCGGGCGGAGGGCGGCCCGGGCACAAAGATTCCCATTAACAACACGATTCCCGGAGAAACAATTAATGGTACATGGGAATGGATCAAGGGGTAGCTGGCATTTGGTGTCGGAGGGCCGGGGTGGCTATGGCTCATCCAGGGTGACCAGCCCCCGATTGCCGTCCACGGTGAGGCGCTGGCCGGTCTGGATGGCGTCCGTGATGCCCCGGACCCCCATGACGGCGGGGATGCCGTACTCCCGGGCCACGATGGCTCCGTGGGATAGGATGCCGCCGACCTCGGTGACCACGGCGCCGGCGAGGGCGAACAGCGGCGTCCAGGCCGGGTCGGTGGAGGGAGCCACCAGGATCTCGCCCCGGCGCAGCGAGTGGAACTCCTCGGGCCCGCGGATGATCCGGGCGTGACCGGTGGCGACGTGCGGGCTGCCGGCCACACCCTGCCAGCGGCCATCCTCCCCGGACTGCTCCTCGCCATCCTCCATGCCGCGATAGATCTCCTGGCCGTAGCGGATAATGTCCGGCCAGCTCCGGGACAGGTTGTCCCGGTAGGCCACCCGCCCGGCCTGCACGGCCTTCTGCATGGGCTGGGGTGACTCCACCATCGCGGTCGCCTGCTCGAGAGTCAGGTAGTAGATATCGTCCGGATCGTCGAGCAGGCCCTGCTGCGTCCAGCGGCGGCCCAGCTCGTGCAGCATGGCGCGCAGGGGTGGAAAGAGCCGCGTCAGCTCGAAGTGGATGGTGTCCCGTTCCCGGGTGTGGACCTGGGTCTGCCGCAACACCCAGTCGAAGATGGGTGCCACCACCAGGCGCCCCCGGATGCTGCTGCGCATGGCCGAGCGGACCTCCGCGGTGAGCGCCTCGCGCTTCTCTACCAGGTGGGCCTGCTGGCGATGGGGGCTCCGGGCCTCGCCGGCGTCGAGGTAGCTGCGCACGAAGCCGAGCACGGGGGCCGGGTCCTCGCCCCAGGTGGGGTGGATGATGTCCATGCGGATCTCCCGGTGCCCGTATTCGGCCAGGAAGGCCTCCAGGGCGGCCACGAAGTCCTGGGCCGCGGGCTCGGGGGTGAGATGGGAGAGGACATCCTCCGGCTCGTAGGCGCGCAGCAGGCTGGTGGTGGCCGGCGAGTTGCGGGCCACCTCCGCGAGATCCCACAGGCGCTTGTTGGTCTCCATGGTGATATTGCCGGTGAGGCCGGAGATGAGCCGGGCCCGCAGCGCCTCCATATCCTCGCCGTAGTGCGGCTTGAGCATGGAGCCCAGGATCTGATACGTGATGCCAATGAGCGCGATCATCAGGAAGTCGTAGTCCAGGATCTCGCGGGCGTTGACCAGCACCAGGCGCCGGACGTGTCCGAAGATCTCCTGGTCAGATAGCAGGGCGAGAGGAAGGGCTTCGGCCTCGGCGATGGCTGTTCGGTAGCCGGCGATCAGGCCAGGCAGCTCGCCGGGCAGGCGGAGGAGCAGGCGCAACAGGCGCGCGACCATACCGGCGTAGGCGGGCGACAGCTCGCCCCGGATCTCCTGCTGGTGGCGGCCGAAGGGGCTGACGATCTGGGTGGCGAGCTGCTCCCGCACGGCGGGCGACAGGGGCTGCAGGGCAGCCACGATGTAGCTGCGGTTGAAGTAGGGCTGCCCGTAGAACATGCTCACGCCCTCCATTTCCTGGGGCAGCGCGAAGCCCAGGGTCTTGAAGGTGAACTCCAGCATGCTCTCGAATACCGGCTTCACCACCGAGGCGAAGCTGGGGGTGAGGGCCTGGGGAAAGATCTCCACGAACATGGTGCGGCTGTACTCCATGGCCGGGTCGGGTGTGGCTTCGGCGGCGGGTAGGGTGGTGATGGGCCGGGCCTGGAGCAGGTAGCAGCGTCCGCCTGCGCAGGCCCACTCGACATCCTGGGGGGCCTGGTAGTGGCCTTCGACCCGTTGGCCCAGGGCCAGCAGGGCGGCGATCTGTTGATCGGTGAGCGCGGCAGCCTGGCGCTGGGCGGCGGGGGTGGGGATGGTGGCCGTGCCTCCGGCGGGGCTGCAGACGATCATCTGCTCCTTGGCGGCGATGCGCCGGTCGACCACGGCGCCGTCCTGCTTGCGCACGACGATGGTATCGGGGTCGACCAGGCCGGAGGCGATGGCCTCGCCCAGGCCCCAGCTGGCGTTGATCACCATCTCCCCGCGGTTGCCTGTGACCGGGTTGGCCGTGAAGAGGATGCCGGCGACCTCGGCGTCGATCATGGCCTGCACCACGACGGAGAGGTAGACCTGGAGGTGGTCGAAGCCCTGGCGCGCGCGATAGGACACGGCCCGGGCGGTCCACAGGGAGGCCCAGCAGTCCTTGACCCGTTGCAGGAGGGCCTGGTCCCCGCGCACGTGCAGGTAGGTCTCCTGTTGGCCGGCGAAGGAGGCGGTGGGCAGGTCCTCGGCGGTGGCCGAGGAGCGCACGGCCACGGGGAGCTCCGTGGGGAGGGGGACGGCGAGCTGCCGGGCCAGGTGGTGGTAGGCCCGCAGGAGCTGCGCGGCGATCTCCGGGGGCATGGGCTGGCTGGAGATCAGCTGGCGGATACGCGCGGAGCAGTGCTCGATGCTGGCCGGGTCGCCGGGGTCGAGGTTGGCCAGGGCCTCGTCGATGGCGGGCTGCAGGCCGGCCGCCTCGACGAAGTCGCGATAGGCTGGCGCGGTGAGGCAGAAGCCGGGAGGCACGGGCAGGCCGGCCCGGGTCATCTCGCCCAGGTTGGCCCCCTTGCCGCCGACCAGGGCGCCATCGGCGGCGCCGATTTCGTCGAAGGTGCGCACGTAGGGAGTCATGGTACGGG
>JAULUH010000193.1:0-2432 GCA_032111745.1 Anaerolineae bacterium
GGCGGTGGACACGCGCAAGCTCAGGCGTTCTTCGATGGCGAAGGAGATGGCGGTGGTGAGGTCGTCGGCGGCCAGGGCGGCCTGCATCTGCAGCCGGGTCTCCTCGCTGGCGGTGCCGGCGGCGGGCCCCAGCATGGCGTCGATCAGGCGCTCGTTGTCGCCAGCCGTCATCCCGCGCACACTCATGCGCAACATGCGCTGCGGGATGGGGCCGAGGCGTCCCCCGCCGATCTGGTCGAGGTACGCGGTTACCTCCGCTTCGACCAGCGGCTCGGCCTTGTCCAGCACGATCGGCGTGGCCTTGTCGATGGCGCCCATGGCCACCGCGGTCGCCGCCTTGACCGTGCGGCCGGCCAGCAGCTCGGGGGTGAGGGCAGCGCCCCAGTTCAGGTCCTCCTCCAGCTCCCGGGTGTCGCCGGAGAGGTAAGCGGTGAGGCCGCCAAAGAACTTGTCGGCGCCGGCCTGCATCTGGGCGGGAGGCAGGATGAGGTAGGCGGCGCTGACCACCTGGGCGTAGACCTCGCCCACGACCAGGTCGCCCGCCACCGGGCGGACGTCAAGGCCGGTGGCCTCCAGGATCTGCTGCTGGACCGCGGGGTCGGCCAGGGCCTCGGTGTAGATGCGCTCGTAGACGTTGGTCCGGGCCAGGGCCTGGGTGTAGAGGGTGGGGTCGAGCAGGTGCCGGCGCATGACGATGCCGGTCATGAAGGCCAGGAAGGAGAGGAAGAACACGGCGCCCAGGAGGATCGTGAAGAACCGGCGCCAGCCCGGGCTGAGCCAGGAGGGGCCGGGCTGCTGCTCGGTTTCCTCGACCAGATCGGAAGGATAGCGTTGTGAAGAGGGTTGAGTCATGGTTACGCTCCGAATTCGGATAATCTTGCTTGGTGGATTTGCCGTCAGGAAAAAGCCTACGTCTCCGAGCATGGTAATAGGCAACTCCTATTGTACAAGCCAATCGGTCCGGTGAACAGGGTGAGAAACAGGGGCAAAAAGGGGGATGGGCGGTCAGGCCGGCGTTCGACCCTCGTTTCTCCTGGCGCCCGCGCGCCTGCCCAGCACACCGGCCAGCGGCACCAGGATGAGCAACATCAGCACGGAGCCAACCACCACCATGACCAGCACGTCTGGATCGGTGAAGTTTTGGCCGGCCACGACCAGGGCGGCCGCGCGATTGCGCTGGGCGGTGCCCAGCGCCAGGACCTTGCGCGTGCTGGTATCGTGCCCAGCCATCACGTAGCCGATGGCTAACGAGACCAAGATGAAGAGGACCGCGGTGACGAAGGTACCGTCGCCGAGGGCCTCGAGCAGAGTACGCCAGTGGAGCAGGAGGATCGTCACCACGATGACCACAAAGGCCAGGTTCGATATCCAGAGAAAGATGGGCTGCAGGCGGGCGGCCGTGCTTGCGAAGCGCGCGCGGATGAACAGGCCAATGAGCAGTGGAGGCAGTATGAGAGTGACCAGTGACCTGGCAATAGCCAACGGGTCGACCGACACACCCGGCAGCAGCAAGGGCAGGACAACTGGCAGGTAGACCAGCGTTACTATGATCAACAGTACCATCAGCCCCACACTGAGAGCGATGTTCCCTTTGGCCATCTGCACCAGCTTCGGCAGGAAGGGCGCCCCGGCCGCCATGGCCAGCAGGATCAGCCCAATAGCATGGCCCTCGCTGAGCGGGATCACCGCTAGCAGCAGCAAGGCCAAGAGCGGCACCAGCACGTAGTTTGCGACCAGGGCCAGGACGACCAGCCTGGCGTCCCGCAGTGGCTCCCCAATCTGCCTTACGGTCAGGCTCAGGCCCATCGCCAGCATGCTGCAGACCACGAAGGCGACTACCGCAGTGTTGAAGATGGAGGTGAGCAAGCCAGTCAAGGTGAACCCCCTGGGTGAGGCTCGTGGGCGCTACCAGTAGTTGGATGGCGCCCATAAGGATCAGCACGAAGGACATGACTGGCGTGGCTATCTGCAGCGCAAGTCTCTTGAATGCCCTGGAGATACCAGCAAAGAAGATGGCGGTGGCAAACCAGAGGGTGTAGCATATGTATTGGCTGGAGTTGTTAGACGCCTGCGCAGCCTGCCGGGCCAGCTGCTCGGCCTCGGCGTCCAACCATTTTTCGTACGCCACCAGGTCGACCAGACGGTCCTGCCCTGCCAGTGTGGCTTCCTGAGCGGCCTCCGTGGTGCGTCGAATGGACGCGCTGTTGGCCGTCGACTGCACTGAGCTCCACTGGGAAGCCTGGTAGCCGCTCCAGGCCACCAGGAGGGCTCCGACGGACTGGAGCAGAGTTTGGATGATTTCCAGCAATTGATCCATATGGGAGGTGATGCGGCTGATCAAGCTGAGATCTCCGGCGTGTTTAATAGTCCCGTGGATTGCGGTGGAGTCATTGTAGCGCGCTGCGGTCGCCCGTCAACTCCTTGCTGCCTGG
>JAULUH010000194.1:0-1717 GCA_032111745.1 Anaerolineae bacterium
CAGCGCAGGCAAGGCGGCCAGGGCCCTCAGCGAGTCGGGAGCCTGTTGCCAGGCCGTGAGGGGCTCGATGGCGGCGATCCGCCAGCCACCCAGGTAGGCCATGGTAAACGAGTGTGAGACATCGGCCTCGTCCACAAAGTGGAGGGTGCCGCGGACCGTGACCGGGATCCCGGGCCCTGGCGCGCAAGCGGGCGCATCGACGCGAAACGAATCGGGCCGGCGCTCCACCTGGAGCAGGGCCGCCAGGGTGGTGGTGGCAAGCTGGTCCTGCAGCTCCGCGGTCAGGAAGACTGCAGCGGCGGCGTCACCCTGGCGCTGAAAGGCACCGTAGAACAGCGCCACCACCTCTGCCGGCGACAACTCGGCATAGGCGTCCGGCGGTGGCTCCGGGCAGTCCTGGAAGCGGGACCAATCTACGGGCCCGGGCTCCGGGGGCAGCGGCAGGGGCGGCAGCTCAGGGGGGGCCACGAAGGCAGGCCATGGCCGGTGGGCCAGGTCCGGGATAGCCACCAGGGCTACCTCCTCGACCGGCAGCAGGCTGTGCAGGGCCAACAGCCTAGTGTCTCCGGCAAACTGTACCAGGTGGTCAGCCTCGTTGAGCAGGTCACGCACGCCGGTGCGGGCCAGGCGCGCGTCCAGGAACAGGGACACCGGGTCGAAGACGTCCAGCCCATCCTTGCCGGCAGGCTCGCCATCCGGCAGGGCTGAGACGAAGCGATCTTCATCCAGGATCTCGGGCATGGCCAGGGGCAGGAAGATGGGCGGTGGGGCACCGGCGGCCGGGGACGGGGCGCGCAGGCGCAGCGATCGGCCCGGGGCCAGGTCGGGAGGTCCGGCCGGGCCGTGGTCAGGCTGCGGCGACAGCACATCGGCCCAATAGCCGGGCCCCGGATTGAAGCGTAGCTCCGGCCAGACCTCTACGGTGTCGTCGCCCTCGCGGATGGCCAGGTCGAACCGCAACAGCTCCACCTGGGCCATCTCGAGTTCGCCATCGGGCGGAGAGCCATCGTCCAGCGCCGACGCCCAGAGCACATGGGCACTGGACGCGGTCCACAGGCCTGGCCCTGGCGGAGACATCTCCGCATAACCCAGGATGAGAGCCTCGACAGGGAAGAGGGCCAGGGAGCCAACTGCTGTGGTGACGCGCAGCAGGTCACCCGCCTGCAGTCCGGCCGTGCCGGGCACGGCCAGCTCCCAGTTGCCGGTGACACCGTTCTGCTCCAGGAACAGAGTACCCGGGTCCAGGACCAGGGCTTCCCAGCCGCTGGCTTCCAGCCGCTCGACGCCCTGGGGCACTGGCACGGGCTCAGGGGATGCGGTGGAGAAGGCCTGCATGGCAGGCAGCGACGCTTCCACCCGGGTTGGCACCCCACGGGTGGCGGTGGCGGCCGGGCCAAGGCGAGTCGCCGAGGCTACCGGCAGGAGGATCACCTTCCCGCCAGTTTGCGACCGCACCCGTAGCATATCTCCGGCGGCGACACTGACCCCGGTGGGGACCTCCAGGGTGAGGCTCACGAACCCTGCGCCTGGCAGACCAGCCCAGGCCAGGGGACCCTGGAACGGCAACGGCATGGCGCGCAGCTGGGTGCCCACACGCAGGCCATCGGACCAGCGTCCGACCCACGCGGCCGGAGCAACCACGGCGTTGAAGCCGCTGCCCGCGGTCCATGCCACCAGGCCGGGGATGGGAAAGCGGTTAGGGCGGGCGGTGGCGCCG
>JAULUH010000195.1:0-1616 GCA_032111745.1 Anaerolineae bacterium
GTGGCTGATCGAGGCGACCAAGTACAACGTGCTGCCCCTCGACGACCGCCTCGCCGAGCGCTTCAACCCCGACCTGGCCGGCCGCCCGCAGCTGGTGCGCGGCAACCGGCAGCTGCTCTTCGGTGGCATGAAGGGGCTCTCTCCCCACTCGATTGTCAACGTCTTTAACAAGACCCACGCCATCACGGCTGAAGTGGTGGTGCCAGAGGCAGGGGTGGAAGGGGTCATCTTCGCCTGGGGCGGCATCACCGGCGGCTTCAGCCTCTACGCCATGGATGGCAAGCCCAAGTACTGCTACAACTTCTGCGGGCTCCATCACTACTTCGTCGAAGGCACACAGGCGATCCCACCCGGCACCCACCAGGTGCGCATGGAGTTCGCCTACGACGGCGGCGGCCTCGCCAAGGGCGGCACTGTGTCGCTCCTCATCGACGGCCAGCAGGTCGGCGAGGGCCGGGTCGAGATGACCGAGCCCTTCGCCTACTCTGCCGATGAAACCGCTGACGTCGGCATAGAGGCTGGCTCGCCGGTATCGCCAGACTATGGCCCGAAAGGCAACGCCTTCAACGGCGAGGTCAACTGGGTGGAGATTGACGTAGACAAGGAGGCGCTGGACCAGGATCACTTCCTGGCCCCGGAGGAGCGCTTTCATGTGGCAATGGCGTTGCAGTAGCAATGCCGATAGGGAGGTGCAACGATGATAGGTACACTGCGAACGCGATCCATGTCTCTGGCCCTGATGATGGCAGTATTCCTGATGCTGGTGGCACCGGCGGCTGCCTGGGCCGAAGAAATCCCGTGGGGAGACCCCACGAATCTGCCCGACTATGAAGGGGTGCCGGCCAAGGCGCACCCGACGGCCAACAGCGGCGTCCCGCAGAACCCACTCCTGGCGCCCAACGGGTTCAACTCATGTCATCTCGACCCCTGGATGAGCGACACGGCTGATATCGCTGGTCCCCTGGGCGAAAGCCCGGCCGTCCTCTCCTCGACCTTCGCAGAGGCGCGCGTAGATCCCCTCCCCGATCCCAACGATGCCCCGTCGTGGCTCTTTCAGTGCGTCACGTTCATGTTCGACAGCCACGGCCGGATGCTGGCGCTCTGCTTTGCCCCGCACGAGGCGACCGTCGTGCTGGCGGACCCGGATACGCTTGAGGTGCTGGATCACTATGACCTCGGTCTGCCAATAGGCGATACCTTTGCCTACACTGCTAGACAGCCGTTCATGAGGTCGCTTCTATCGAGTTACTCCTTCTTTGACGCGCGAGACCGGCTTTTCGTCTCCTCGGGAGGGAACCAGATCGTCGCGCTGGAAGTCGCCGGGACAGACGATCATCCCATGCTGGAGCACCTGGGCACCTATGACCTGGCAGCCCTCATCCCGGGCGAGGACAACCGTCTCGCCGGCGTCATGACGGACTGGCAGGGCCGGATATGGACGACGACGGTGGGCACCGAGCTGGGGCCCGCGATGGTCGGAGTGCTCAACCCGGCCAAGTGCTCGTATGTGCACCCCGTGGTCAACTGGTATGACGAGATCCCCCGCGACGAAGTGATCAGGAACACGTTCGCGGTCACGACGGCAGGCGGGCATACCGCTGCCGCCTACGTCGCCA
>JAULUH010000196.1:0-6185 GCA_032111745.1 Anaerolineae bacterium
CTTCGTCGGGATTTCCCAAACGCTACGCCTGAGGCGTTGCGTGAGGCGCGGCAGGATCCGGATCAGACCATGATGGCAGCGCATAAGTACCTGGGCCTGCCAAGTCTAGTCGATAAGAAGACCGCAGAGAAATTTCTCAAACTTACTCCAGACAAACTGCGGGCTCACCTCACGCTCACCGGCGATGGCCAATTGAAGAAGAAGGACATGGACACCGCCCTGGAAAGGCTCGAGATGGTGCAAGATCACCTGAGAAACCTGAAAGAGAACAAAAGGTTGGTCACGACGTGGGACCAGGACACCTTCGACAGAGCACGAGAAGAAGAGGATGTGGCGGATAGAAGAGGGGATCAGGCTTACCCGCGGAGTTATCTGAAACGCGCCTTGCGCGAGAGAGTCGAGCTGCAGCCAGACCCTGAACAGGCAGGAGACGTGCCGCCGCGTCGCCAGAGCCTCGCTGAGCTGGCTGACTGGGGCGAGGAGGAAAACGAGTAGCGGCTTAGGATGAAATCCGACCGGCAGAGAAACCAAGAATGACACAACTGATCGACACGGCAGTTCGTTTCATGAAGGAAGAAGATTGGCGCTTCGCGAGACGCCCAGGCGAATCTGTGTTGGAGCTACAGTTCCAGGGCGACAACGGCCAGTGGATTTGTTTTGCGGAAGCGCGGGAGGAGGAGCGCCAGCTGGCCTTCTATTCGGTCTGTCCGCTCTCTGTGCCAGCAGACCAGCGCCTGGCGATGGCCGAGTTGCTGACGCGCGCCAATTTCGGCCTGATCATGGGCAACTTCGAGATGGACTTCGCGGATGGCGAGATCAGGTTCAAGACAAGTATCGACGTCGAGGACGATCGTCTCAGCGTCGCCCTGGTCAGGTCCCTGGTCTATGCCAATATTCTGACCATGGACAAGTATCTTCCGAGCATTGCCAGGCTCCTCCATGGCAACATCAGCCCGGCCGAAGCCATTGACGAGGTCGAGAGGGCAAGCTCGATCTAAGACCATGACGACCTACCCTCCCGGCCCGCGCCTCTTAAAGGGCGCCATCGTCGCCATCGACCTGTCCACCAACCAGCGCAGCGCGATCGTCTTCCAGTACAACCCGGAGACGCTGACCCGCTCCCTGCAGCCCCAGATGGCCGGCGGCGACCCCGGCCAGCGCGCGCAGGCGGTGCGCTTCACGGGCGCCCCCGTGGAAACGCTGACCCTGGACGTGATGATCGACGCCACCGACCAGCTGGAGGTGGGCGACCCCCAGGCCGCCAGCCTGGGCATCTACCCCGCGCTCACCGCGCTGGAGATGCTCCTCTACCCCCAGAGCCAGCAGGTCATCCAGAACAACCAGCTGCTCAGCCAGGGCAGCATCGAGGTCGGCCCCTACGTAGCGCCGCTCACCCTGTTCATCTGGGGCGGCAACCGGGTCCTGCCCGTGCTGCTGACCGGCCTGAGCAGCCGCGAGGAGCTTTTCGATACCAGCCTCAACCCCATCCGGGCGACGGTGACCCTGTCCATGCGCGCGCTCAGCTACTCGGACCTGGATAGCACCAACAAGGGCCACCAGCTGTTCCTGGCCTACCAGAAGGCCAAGGAAGTCATGGCCCGGAAGGGGCTGGCCAGCAACCCGGACCAGGCCATAGGCGCCAACATCAACCGCCTGTAGCCGCGCGCCGCGCGGCCACACCAGCACAAGGACCCGCCATGTTCGACCACACCAGCCGCTACTACGTCCTGGAAGACCGCATCTACGAGACCGCGGACGGCTACCAGATCGCCTACAAGGCCCGCCGCTTCCTGCCCCAGGGCCAGGACCTACCCCTGCTGGGCGAGGCCAGGGTGCGCGTCGACGAGCGCCTGGACCTGATCAGCACCCGCGCCCTGGGCGACCCCCTGTTGTTCTGGCAGATCTGCGACGCCAACAACGCGGTCGACCCGTTTGACCTGGTGGCGGAGACCGGCCGCGTCCTGCGCGTGCCCATTCCCCAGTTCCGGAAGTGACATGGCCCTGGCACCACTTTTGCTTACCCTGCTGATCGGCCGCGCGGTGCCGGCGCCGGCCCCGCCGGAGCTGATGGCCGCGCTGGACAGCATCGAGGTCAACCAGAGCGACGACGGGGATGCCGGCTTCAGCCAGGGCTTCCAGATAGCCTTCCGCGCGGAGCGCGACAAGGCGGCTACCAGGCAGGTCGCGCTGCTGCGCCACCCGCTGCTGCAGCCGGGGTGCCGGGCCATCGTGGTGGTGACCCTGGGCGGCACCCCCCAGGTGCTGATGGACGGCATCATCACCCACCACCAGTTCACGCCCGGCAAGGACGCCCGGCTGGTAGTCACCGGCAAGGACCTGAGCGTGATGATGGACATGCTGGAGCTGTCCATGGGCTACCCGGCCATGCCCCACGAGGCCATCGTGGCCCTGGTGCTGGCCCGGTATGCCACCTTCGGCATCATCCCCGAGGTCATCCCGGCACCCAGCTCCTGGACCGGGCTGCCGGTGCAGCAGGTGCCCTTTCAGGAGGGCACGGACCGTGCCTACCTGCGCACCCTGGCCCAGGGCCACGGCTACATCTTCGGCATCCGGCCGGGGCCGCTGCCCATGCTCAACCAGGCCTACTGGGGCCCGCTAATTAAGATCGGGGTGCCGCAGAAGGCTCTCAACGTGGACATGGGCGCGGCGACCAACGTGGACTCCATCGAGTTTGCCAACGACGCCCTGGCGCCGGAGCAGGTCTACGGGCTGGCAGACCTGCGGGACGGCGAGGTCCCGGTGCCCATTCTGACCCTGGCTGCGCTGGGCCTGCAGCCCCTGGCCACCCAGCAGGCCATCCTGGTGAACCAGCCCTTCGTCCGCCGAACCCAGCTGGAATACCAGGGGTCCAGCCCCATCGAGGCCCTGTCCCTGGCCCAGGCCACCACCAACACCTCCAGCGAGGCCACCGTCACCGGCTCAGGCACCCTCAACGCGCTGCGCTACCAGGCCATCCTGGCGGCCCCGGGCATCGTCGGCGTGCGCGGGGTGAGCGAGGACTACGACGGCCTGTACTGGGTCAAGAACGTCAAGCACCAGATCAGCCCCGGCGCATACACGCAGAGCTTTACCCTGACCCGCGAGGGCACCGGCACCACCACCCAGAGGTTGTCATAATGGCCAATTACGGCAAATACCGCGGCAAAGTCGTCGATCCGGTCGATCCGCTCCAGCTGGGGCGCATCGTGGCCCTCGTCCCCGCCATCTCCGAGATGCCGCTGAGCTGGGCTTCACCAGCCGTACCCTATGCCGGCAAAGGGGTCGGCTTCTTCGCCATCCCCCCTGTGGGCGCCAACGTCTGGATCGAGTTCGAGGGTGGGGACGCCAACTACCCCATCTGGACGGGCTGCTTCTGGGGCGAGGGCGAGGTGCCGGCCGAGCCGGCCCTGCCCACCACCATCATGCTCAAGACCACGCTCGGCGCCTTCAGCATCAACAACCTGGATGCGGAGCTCAAGCTCATCCTGGAGGCCCCCGACGGGTTGATGAGCCTGGTGATGAATTCCACGGGCATCAAACTCAGCCTCAACGAGGTCAGCATTTCCCTCACCGAGGAGGCTATCACCCTGAGCCATGCGCCGGCCACGGTCGAGGTCACGCCTGAAGGCATTACCCTGTCCTGCCCCGAAAGCGTGGCCTTGAACAGTGGCGAGGCGACTGTTGAGGTGACCCCTGCGGCCATCAGCCTCTCCGACGGCCCGGCCAGCATCGAGATTGCGCCGGCCGCCATCGCCATCGAGAACGGCGCCGGCAGCATCGCCGTGTCGCCGGCCAGCGTTACCATCAACGAAGGTGCCCTGGAGATCATCTAGTATGCCCGGATTCATCCTGCACGAAGGTGCCATCGTGACCTGCGCCCATGGCGGCATGGTCGAGCCCACCGTGCCCAACCCGCGGGTGCTGGTGATGGGCATGCCCATCATCAACGAGGGCGCGCCCTGGACGGTGGCCGGCTGCGCGTTTCCGCCTCCCCCGGTCGCCAACGGCCCCTGCGTCGTCGCCGAATGGTTGCCCTTCACGGCGTCCCTGCGCGTGACGTCGATGGGCATGCCGGTGCTGGTGCAGAGCAGCCAGGCCATCTGTACCCCCACCGGTACGCCTGTGATCGTGGGGGTCACGCAGACCCGCGTCATGGCGGAGTGAGTCATGCAGCTGGCCTTTCCCTACCGCATCAACCACACCGGCCGCACCGGCGGCGACCACGGCACCCACCTGCGCGATCTGATCGAGCAGGTGCTGTTCACGACGCCCACCGAGCGCGTCAACCGGCCCGATTTCGGCGCCGGCCTCATGGAGATGGTCTTCGCAGCCGAAAGTGACGAGTTGCTGGCCGCCAGCCGGTTCATGGTCCAGGGCGCCCTGCAGCAGTGGCTGGGCGACCTGATCGAGGTCGAGGCCGTGGTGATGGAGCGCGCGGACGACTCCATCGCCATCACCATCCAGTACCTGGAGCGCCGCACCCAGGCCCGCCAGCTCGCCACCTTCAGGACCCCCTAGCCCCATGAATCGCTTCGACCGGGCGCCGGAAATCGACTACCTGGCCAAGGATTTCGCCAGCTTCCGCCAGCTCATGCTGGACCAGATCGCGCTGCTGGTCCCGGATTGGCAGGAGCGGCACCCCACCGACCTCGGCAATGTGCTGATCGAGGTCCTGGCCTACGCAGCCGACTACCTGAGCTACACCCAGGACGCCATCGCCACCGAGGCCTACCTGGGCACGGCCCGCCTGCGCCGCTCCGTGCGCCGGCACGCGCGGCTCCTGGATTATACCCTGCACAACGGCTGCAACGCCCGCACCTTCGTCCACATCGCGCTGGCGGAGGATGCCGGCGACTACTGCCTGCCCCAGGGCACCCTGTTGCTGGCCGGCGTCGCCGGGCACGACCAGGCCACGGTGCTGTCAGGCGAGCAGGCCGCCAGCCAGATGCGGGACCCGGCAGTGCAGGCCTTTGTCACCATGCACGACGTGAACCTGGCCGCCGGGCCCGCCGCGCTGGCCTTTCACGTCGCGGACCGCGAGGGCGCCCTCCTGCGCCGCGGCACGGTGTCGGCATCCCTGGTGGACAGCTGGAGCGATCCGCAGGCCCCCGCGCGCGCACTGGATAGCCTAAGGGCCGGCGATGTGCTGATCCTGGAGCAGCGGCTGGATCCGGCCAGTGGCCTTGCCGCGGGCGTCGATCCCGGCCAGCGCCACGCGGTGCGGCTGACCCAGGTCGAACGGATGCCCGTGGCCCGGTCTAGCCCGCCGCCCGTGCCACCCCCGGTGCGCATCACCTGGGACCAGGCCGATGCCCTGCCGTTCGACCTGCCGGTGGGCGCGTACCGGACTGCCGGCTCCGCCGCCGCCGGCCGGGAGCTCAGCGTGGCCCTGCGCAACATCGTCCTAGTGGACCACGGCGCGTGGGTCGCGGCCGAGACCCTGCCCCCGGCCGCGATGGAAGAACGCTATCGCCCCCGGCTCTCCCATCCCAACGTAACCTACGCCGCGGGCTACGACCACGTGCTGGCCAGCCGGCTGCCGGCCAGCACGGTGGCGGCCCAGCTTCCGGATGAGGCCCAGGCCGTGGTGGACCTGGTGGAGCGGCGACCGCTGTTCCTCCCGGACACGGCCGGCAACACCCCGCTCTTGCGCAGCACGCCGGCCGGGGCCGCTGCTGGGCAGCTGGAGTCGACCCACCGCTGGGTGCAGCACCGCGACCTGCTCAGCAGCGACCGCACGGCGCGGGTGTTCGTGGTGGAAACCGAGGACGACGGCAGCGCCTACCTGCGCTTCGGATTCGGCGGCCTGGGCCAGGGGCTGGCGGCCAACGCCACCCTGGTCGCCACCTACCGCGTGGGCAACGGAACCCCGGGCAACGTGGGGCAGCATGCCATCGCCCACCTGGTATCCGACGACGACACCCTGGCAGTCATGGAGGTGCGCAACCCACTCCCGGTCACCAGCGGCATCGACGCGGAGCCCATTGAGGTAGCCCGCCTCGCCGCCCCCTACGCCTTTCAGGTTCCCCTCAGCTGCATCACGCCGGACGACTATGCCGCCGCGGCCCTGCAGCTGCCCAACGGCCGGGTGCGCCAGGCCCGGGCCCGCATCGAGCGCACAGGCAACTGGCAGACTGTCTTCGTCTACGTGCAGCGCGGCCAGGGCCAGCCCCTGGATCCCGAGT
>JAULUH010000197.1:0-5564 GCA_032111745.1 Anaerolineae bacterium
TCAGTCCATGGTGCACAAACCCACGAGGCGGACGTTGCCGCTGGTTCTCCTCACCCTGCTGCTGCTCTCGGCCGTGGTCGTGTTGCCGGCCGCCGCCGAGGAGCCGGCGCCCCAGCGCTGGGTGCCCATCGGCGCCTCCTATGAAGCCGACACCCTGAGCCTCTTCGCCGCCCAGGCCGCCGACCTCGATACGGATGGGGTGGTCATGCTGCGCGTCCTGCCGATCACCTACGGCTTCGATCCCTACGTCATCTCGGACAAAGACCGCACCAAGAATCTGCAGCTCTTGCAGCGCCGCGCCAACGACCTGTTGAGTGCGTGCGAGTTCGTGGTTGTCGCACCGGTGACCTGTGACGTCACGATCGTCGACATCCAGATCCGCGACGATGCCTTCGACCCTGCCAAGGTGGCCCTGCTGGGCGACGGGGTGGACGGGGTCTACATCCCCGGCGGTGACCAGGTGCTGGCCATGATCGTGGTGGCCAACACGCCCACCGAGGATGCCCTGGAGGCCCTGTTTGCCCGCGGGGTGCCCATCGGCGGCAACAGCGCCGGCGCCGCGGTGCAGTCGTTCCACATGATCGCCGGCTACACAGGCGATAACTACCCGTGGGATGGCCTCAAGCAGGGGGCCGTCGACCTGTGGTACGGCTCCCCGGACCCCGACCAGCGCGGGCTGCGCTTCGGCCTGCAGCCGGCGGTCGTCGAGCAGCACGTCCTGCAGCGCGGCCGCCTGGCGCGGCTGCTGCAGGCGGTCAAGGAGCTGCCCGCCAGCCACCTCGGCGTGGGCCTGGACAACGCCACCGCCGCCGTGATCGAGAACAGCCAGAGCGTGCACTCGGTGACCGGCCTCACCGCGGCCGCGGTGGTCGACCAGGACACCTACGGCACCGCTGCCGGTGCCTCCTACCAGAGCAGCGCCGCGGTGCTTTCGATGCGTGCGGCCGTGCTGCACCTGTTGCCCCCCGGCCCCTACGGCTACGACCTGGTAGCCCGGCAGCCGGTGGTGGGCGGGGTGCCGGATGCCGGTGCACCCGATCTCTCCGGCCGCAGCTACGGCCTGCTCCCCGCCTCGGCGGGCGCGGGAACGCTGTGGATCGCCGGCGACCTGTCGGGTGACAAGGCTGGCCCCGTGGTGCAGCGATTCGCCCAGGCGGCCGCCGCCGCGGCCGGGCCCACCCTGGTGCTCGGCGTTGGCACACCCAACGGCAACGGCCAGAGCCTGGCCAGCACCTGGAAGGAGGACCTGCGCCGCGCCGGCGTGCCGGTGGTGGCCTCAGCCTCCCTGACCCCCGGCCTGAGCGCCAAGGCCCGGGCCACGTTGCGCAGCCAGGTCCTGGCCGCGGGCGCCATCATGGTCGTCAGCGACCAGCAGGACGTGGTGGCAGAGCTGGTGCCTGAGCTTGCTGCGGCCGGCCTGGTCGAGCGCTGGGCCAGCGGCGCGCCCGTCCTGCTGGACAACGGTGCCGCGGCCGCGGCCGGCAGCTGGATGAGCGCCGAGCGGCAGCCGACGGCGGACGAGAGGGAAGACCAGGGCAGCGAAACCTTCCTGCTCTCCGGCGGCTACGCCGTGGACGTGGCGCCGGGCCTCGGCCTGGTGCCCGGCTTCGCCTTCGAGCCGCGCGCGCTCTACGACTACCGCTGGGGCTGGCTGGCCAGCCAGGTCTACCACCATCCGCACACCATCGCCATCGGCGTGGACGACGCGCTCGCCCTAGAGGTCACGCCTGCGGGCGCGACCGTGATCGGCGCGGACGGCGTGGTCGTGCTGGACGGCCGCTACGCCCGGGTGCTGGCCGCCGGCACCAACGACGCCATCGCGGCTACGTGGCTGCTGGTCGACACCTTCGCGCCGGGTGAGGTCGTGGCGGTCGTGGCAGAGCCGTAACTGGCTGGCGCTGCCCAGTGTAGAAAGCCCCATGATCTCAGGTCATGGGGCTTTTTTGCGTTGGGCCAGATGGCGACGAATCGGCGAGGACCGCAATCATCGGCATGCCGTCGTCTGCCGGCACTTCCAGGTAGGCCGGAACACGGACAGACACGGACGCCGGAGCTTACCGCAGAGGCGCAGAGGACGCAGAGGGGAGCAAGGGCCGGAGGAGCCGGAGCGGAACACGGACAGACACAGACGCCGGAAGTGACCTTGGAAGGGCTGCGAAGAAGATCGCGTTTCTTGACGCAGGAATGATCCTGCGAGACAGGATGAGGGAGCAGCTCTTGAAAAGCTCTGTTCGCCTGTGGCAATGCTCTTGACCCGGCCGGCTCCCCATGGTACTATCACTCCAGGGCCACCGCGAGCGCCGCAGGCGTGGCGGCGGCTCCGGCATAGACCCAACACGCCTGGCAGCGCTGCCAGCCAGGACGGGTGATCAGGTTCAATTCGACACGCCGGATGTGCCATGGAAGCTCTAACTCAGCCGGATGACCTTGAAGACGAGACCGCCGACGTGGGCGAAACCATTCGCCTGCTGGGGGTGAGCGACTCTCTCAGAAGACCCCTGATCCACGCGGCCATCCAGGCCCTGAACCTTCCGCCCGGGAGTCGCGGGCTGGACGTCGGCTGCGGCATCGGCCTGCAGGCCAGGCAATTGGCCGAGGCCGTGGGACCGTCAGGGCATATCACAGGGCTCGACCTGTCCCCCCAGCTGCTGCAGCACGCCAACCGGCTGGCCGCGCGCTCCGGCCTGGCCGATCGCATCACCTTCCGTGAAGGCGACATGCATGCGCTGCCGTTCGACGACGGTGCCTTTGACTGGCTGTGGAGCGCCGATTGCGCCGGCTATGCAGCCGCGGAGCCGTTGCGCTTGATGAGGGAGCTGGCGCGCGTCGTCAGGCCCGGCGGCATCGTGGCTATCCTGTTCTGGTCCTCCCAGATGTTGCTCCCGGGACATCCCCTGCTGGAGGCACGACTGAACGCGACGCGCGCCGGTATCGCCCCCTTTGTCGCAGAGATGGGGCCGGAGCTGCATCCGCTCACCGCCCTGCGCTGGTTCCGGCAAGCGGGGCTAGAGAACACCTGGGTCAAGACCCTCGCCGGTACCGCCCATGCTCCGCTGGACGAGGACATCCGCAACGCGCTGGTGGCACTGCTGGAGATGCGCTGGACAGGAGCAGAGGCCGAGCTCTCGCCCGAGGATCGAGCCGCGTATCGGCGACTCTGCCTGGCTGAGTCACCGGATTTCATCTTGAACCGGCCCGGCTACTACGCCTTCTTCACCTACTCGCTGTTCTGCGGCCGGGTCGCCAGGTGAGTCGTTGTGAACCGCCACATCCTGCCTCTGCCGCCGCACGAGCGCACCAAGACATTACGACAGCACATGCACGAGAGCGAGCCATGAGACTTCTACGCAACACGCCACCCTTCCGTGGACCCGATGGCAAGGTCATTCCGGGCAGCATCGCCGAGGTCCACACTCTCCATCTCGGCGGGGTTGATCAGTGGGTGATGATTCGGGGCGAGAGCCTCGCCAATCCCCTCTTGGTCCTCCTGCACGGCGGGCCAGGCTTCTCCGACACGTTCTTCTTCCGCCGCTTCAATGCACCGCTGGAGAAGGCCTTCACAGTCGTCTACTGGGACCAGCGCGGCAGCGGCAAATCGTACGACAGCCGGATTCCCAGGTCCTCCATGACGGTAGAGCAGTTCATCGCCGACCTCGGCCAGCTGGTCGAGGCCGTATGCAAAGGCGTGGGCCAGCAGAAGGTAGTCCTCTTCGGGCACTCCTGGGGCTCTGCGCTCGGCGTACTCTATGCCGCCCGGTTCCCGGAGAAGGTGGCGGCCTATGTGGGCAGCGGACAAACGGGTGACTCACTGGCGGGCGAGTCGATATCCTACGCCTATGCGCTGGCCGAGGCGCAGCGCCTGGGCAACCGCAAGGCCCTGGAGGAGCTGCGCGCCATCGGGCCGCCACCTCACACCGCCAGCCAGTTGTGGACGGAGCGCATGTGGCTGAATCGCCTCGGGGGCCAGCTAAGCGCACGCCACCTGTTGAGCCTCGGGCGAACCGTTTTGGGCGCGCCGGAATCGTCGCTCTTCGAAATACCGGGCACGATGGCTGGCTTTCGGTTTTCCCTGGACGCCATGTGGGCCGAGGTCTCGCGGATCAACCTGATCGAGATGGTGCCTGCGCTGCCGGCGCCCGTGTTCTTCTTTCTCGGGCGCCACGATCACTGGGTTCCCCCCGAGGCCAGCGTGGCCTACTTCGAAGCCCTGACCGCGCCGTCGAAGACCCTCATCTGGTTCGAGGAGTCCGGCCACGAGCCCTTCGCCGACGAGCCGGCCAAGTTCAATACCCTGATGGTGGAGCTGGTGCGGCCGGTGGCGGCGTGAGGGGCCTGGCACCAGGCACCGGGCTGCACTGCAGTTGCGATCAAGTGCGTGGGTGACGGGCGGTACCGAGGGCTTTTCCTGGGTTCAACCTTGTTTTCAATCCACAGCATAGAAGAAATGCAAGGATATCAGTCCCAAACCAGGGGGAGTTCTTCCAGGGGAGGGATAGGCTGGCCGCGCCAGCGCAGGAGTGACCAGGCGTGAGCTTTGCGCAACATCAGCGTTAATGGTTTCCAGGACCATGCGCATCGATCGACGCTGAGCCTCGCCAACCGAATAGTAGTTGGCAAGGGGATGATCTTGTCAGGATCGAGTTCTTCGACAAGCAGGCACCGGGCCAAACTGCCAGATAACCAAGACAAACAGGAGAACACGAATGGCTATACCGCTCGCTCCCATAGTGCACGGCCCGATCGTCCCCAGCAGCACCCACGTCGCGGTGTCGGGTGCTCTTCTCGGCGCCACCATCCAGGTGGTTACCGTGGGGATCAACGAGGTGGGCCGCGCCACCGCTGGCGCCAACGGCAATTTGCTGGTGCCGCTGCACCGGACCCTCGTCCCGGGGGAGCTGGTTTTCGCGAGGCAAACCGCCGGCTTGTAGACGAGCGCTCCATCAAACCAGGGTGTGCCGGTGATCGATATCCCGTCCCCTTTGCCCACCCCGGTCTTCGCCTCGCCGGTGACCGAGTGCATGAACATGGTTCTGCTGGCCGGCCTCGTGCCGGGTGCCAGGGTGGAGCTGGCCATCAGTGGTACGTTGCTGGCTACGACTACCGTCGTAGGCACTAGCGCGTGGGTTGGCTTCAACCCGTCGCCGCTCCAGGAGGGGCTCGTGCTCACGGCCATCCAGCGTGTCGGGGGCGCCAGCAGCGCGCCGGCGCATTCACCACCGCTGGCCCCGGTCAACCAGCGCGAGAACCTCCCTGTCCCCGTGCTCGGCGAACCGGTCGTCGCTTGCGACACCGCCGTACTCGTGTCGTCGGTGGTACCCGCCGGCCAGCTCGAGATGGAGCAGGACGGGCGGGTGCAGCACTGGGTGAACATCGCTTCCACCTACTGGGCTACCGGCGCCACCCCGATGGAGCCGGGGGTGCTGAAGGCGCGACAGTTGCTGCCGGGCTGTGGCGGGCAGAGTAATACCACAGAGATCACTGTCCGGCCGGCTACTACCCCACCCGCGCCTGTACCCCGCACCTTCTGCCCGGAAGCTCGCCGGATCATCGTGACCGGCCTTAAG
>JAULUH010000198.1:0-2051 GCA_032111745.1 Anaerolineae bacterium
ATGGGGACCACCGGCTGGCGATGGCGCTGGCGGTGGCCGGGCTGGTGGCGGAGGGCGCGCTGCTGATCGAGGACACCGCATGCATCGCCGACAGCTACCCCGGCTTCGTGCGCGCGCTGCGCAAGCTGGGCGCACAACTGGAGACAGATACAGATGATGAGGTGATTGACGTATGATGCCAACCAAGGGCCTCGTCGAGGTGATCTTGTATGTAGAGGACATGGCGGGCATGGTGGCCTTCTACAGGGATGTGCTGGGGCTTGCCGTCAAGCATCCCACGGGCGTGACAAACTACGGCCAGGAGCATTGGGTGACCTTCGAGACCGGCGGGTGCACGCTGGCGTTGCACAGCGGGGGCCGGGCGCGGGCCAGCGGCGAGGGGTCCGAGATCGTGTTCCTGGTGGACGACATCCTGGCGGCGCGCGAAGAGCTGGTGGCGCGGAGGGCGGCGATGGGGGAGGTGGTGAGGGCGGCGCCAGGCCTTGCGGTATGCGGCGGGCGGGACCCGGAGGGGAACCGTTTCGCCGTGGCAGCGCGGTCGTGACCCAGCTCGTGGGCCTGCTGGGCTGGCCGCTGGGCCACAGCGTAAGCCCGGCGATGCACAACGCGGCGTTTGCCACGTTGGGGTTGGAGTGGCGCTATGTGGCGCTGCCGGTGCCGCCGGAGGGGCTGGCGGAGGCGGTGCGGGGCCTGCGCGAGCAGGGCTACCGGGGAGCGAACGTGACCATCCCCCACAAGGAGGCGGTGATAGGGCTGGTGGACGAGGCGAGCGAGGCGGCGCGCGGCATTGGGGCAATGAACACCATCGTGGTCCGCCCCGATGGCCGGCTGGTGGCGGAGAACACGGACTGGCTGGGCTTCCTGGATCCGTTGGACCGGCAGGGCTTCGACCTGCCGGGGCGGAGGGTGCTGCTACTGGGCGCAGGCGGTGCGGCGCGGGGCGTGGCCTATGCGCTGGCGCAGCGGCAGGTAGGCGAGGTGGTGATCTGGAACCGGACGTCAGGGCGGGCGGAGGAGCTGGCAGCGCAGGTTAGCACGGCGTTCATGGGTTTGCGCGTGGTAGTAAGGCAGGACATCGGGGCCATGATGCGCGAGCCTGTGGACCTGGTAGTAAACACCACGGCAGCCGGCATGTGGCCGGGGGAGGCGGAGTCGCCGTGGCCGGAGGGGCTGGCCTTTCCGGCGGGCGCACTGTGCTACGACCTGGTGTACCGGCCGGAGCGGACGCGGTTTCTAGAGCAGGCCGAGAGGGATGGCTGCGCGACCCAGGGAGGACTGGAGATGCTGGTGATGCAGGGCGCGCTGGCCTTCGAGCTGTGGACAGGACAGAAGCCACCGGTGGCCGTGATGCTGGCGGCGGCACGGGCAGCGCTGGTTAGCCACAAGGTGAATTGACAGGAACGCGGTCGTCGCGGTATCCTTGCGGGATTGCACCGCCCAAGCGCTTACGTTACGGAAGGATCAGACCATGCTACGCTTTCTCACGGCCGGCGAATCCCACGGCCCGGCGCTGACGGCGATCCTGGAGGGAATGCCCGCCGGGGTGCCGGTCGAGGCGGCCGGCATCGACGCCGACCTGCAGCGGCGCCAGACCGCGTACGGCGCCGGTGGGCGCATGAAGATCGAAAGCGACCACGCCCAGATCCTCAGCGGAGTCATGGCGGGCCACAGCACGGGCGCGCCCATCGGCCTCTTGATCGAGAACAAGGACTACGCCAGGTGGCGAGACAGGGAGATCGAGCCGATGACGACCCCGCGTCCCGGGCACGCGGACCTGACGGGGGCGATCAAGTATGGCTACGGGGAGCTGCGGCTGGCGCTAGAGCGGGCCAGCGCGCGGGAGACGGCGGCGCGGGTGGCGGTGGGCGCAGTCTGCAAGGCGCTGCTGGCGCAGTTCGGGATCCAGGTAGGGAGCTACGTGACGGCGATCGGCGGGGTGGAGGTCAGCGCGGAGCGGCTGGAGGGGCTGGGCTACGCCGAGCGGTTCCAGCTGGCCGAGGCCAACGACCTGCGGTGCCCCGACGCGGAGGCGGTGGAGGCGATGCGGCAGC